>JAZQTR010000139.1:0-14921 GCA_045630865.1 Victivallaceae bacterium | reverse complement strand
TTGGCTCACAGAACGACATGGCTACGATCCGACTTCGCGCACGGCAGGCACTGCTGCTGGCAAACAGCGAAGCGGAGAGGTTGAACCACGATCATATCGGTACGGTTCACCTGTTGCTGGGTATTCTCGCCCTCGGTGACGGAGTTGCGGTCGAGGTGCTTAAAGGCCTTGGGTTGAATCTGAAACAATTGCGCCTTGAAGTTGAAAAGAGTTTCAGTTCCTCCGGAAATCAGGCTACTGCCGGAGTCCGTCCGCTCACTGCGCGTCTGCGCAAAGTCATCGGACTTGCCGCCGCAGAGGCTCGCAATATGAACTACAACTTTATCGGCACAGAACACCTGCTCATCGCCATTCTGCGTGAGGGCGACAGCAAAGCCGCCCGCATGCTCCGCAACGTCGGAGTCGATCCGGATGAGGTGAGCGCGAGCGTTTCAGCCAGTCTTGATCCGGATTATCTGCCGGATGAGCCGGAGGATAACGGACAGGAGGAATCCCATCCCCGTCAGGAAAAGAATTCCGCAGGCCGCCCGGATATGCCTGCTTTAAGTTCATTCGGACGCAACCTTACAGAACTTGCCGCCAAAGGCGAGCTTGATCCGGTGATAGGACGGGCAAAAGAGATCGAGCGTGTTATCCAGATACTCTGCCGCCGTACCAAAAACAATCCGGTGCTTATCGGTGAGGCAGGTGTCGGAAAGACTGCCATCCTGGAAGGACTTGCGCAGGCGATCATCGAAAAACGCACTCCGGCACTTCTGCACGACAAGCAGATCTACGCCATCGACCTGCCGCTGATGGTCGCCGGAACCAAATACCGCGGTCAGTTCGAGGAACGCATCAAGGCGGTCATCGACGAAGTGAGAAACTCCGGAAAAGTCATCCTCTTTATCGACGAACTCCACACCATTGTCGGAGCGGGCGGTGCCGAGGGAGCCATGGATGCCGCCAATATCATCAAACCTGCTCTGTCGCGCGGAGAACTGCAGTGTGTGGGAGCCACCACTCTCGATGAGTTCCGCAAGGGAATCGAGAAAGATTCCGCTCTTGAACGCCGTTTTCAGCCGGTAATGGTCGAGCCTCCGGATGTCGGAGATACCATAAAGATCCTTGAGGGATTGAAAAAGGTCTACGAGGCGCATCACAACGTCAAATATACAGCCAAAGCCATCGAGAGCGCAGTGAAACTCTCTGACCGTTATATCACCAGCCGCCATCTTCCGGATAAGGCCATTGACGTTATGGATGAAGCCGGAGCGCGCAGCAGATTGCAGAATGTGCCTGCCGAACCTGATTTGAGCAGCTTTGAAAAGGAGCTTGAGGCGGTCGTTGAAGCCAAACAGCTTGCTGTGACCAATCAGGATTTTGAACTTGCGGCTTCCAAACGTGATGAGGAGCGCAAGATCCGCGAAGCCATGCGCAAAGCTGCCGACAAGTGGCAGCAGAATTCGGATAAATTCCGCGCCAAAGTTGATGAAAAAGATATCGTTCAAGTGGTGTCGGCACTGACCGGAATTCCGGCGAGCCAGATGTCCGGTGACGGAAACTCCCATCTTGCTGTGATGGAAGATGAACTCAAAAAAGAGGTCATCGGTCAGGATAAGGCGGTCGAAGCAGTTTCGCGCGCGCTGCGCCGCAGCGGCTCCGGATTGAAAGACCCCAAACGTCCGATAGCAAGTTTCATTTTCCTCGGACCGACCGGCGTCGGCAAGACTTTTCTTGCCAAAAAACTGGCGGAGTACATCTTCGGAAACGAGGATTCTATAATCCAGATCGACATGTCTGAATATATGGAAAAATTCAACGTTTCCCGACTGGTCGGCTCACCTCCGGGATATGTCGGCCACGGCGAGGGCGGAGAGCTTACCGAGCGTGTCCGCCGCCATCCGTACAGCGTTGTGCTGTTCGACGAGATAGAGAAAGCCCATCCTGACGTGATGCATATGCTGCTGCAGATCCTTGACGAAGGCAGGATCACCGATACGCTGGGCAGAAGAATAGATTTCCGCAACACTGTGATTATCATGACCAGCAACGTCGGAGCTTCAGAACTCACCCGTACCGGAACTCTCGGCTTTGCCGGAAGCTCCTCCGAAGTGCAGGCAAAGGATGCCGACCGTCTGCTCGGTGTGGCAAAAAAAGCGTTCAAACCGGAGTTTCTCAACCGGGTCGATGATCTTGTAGTGTTCAATAAACTCGATAAAGATCCGCTTGCCGCAATCACACGTCTTGAACTGGATAAGCTGGTGAAACGTCTGGCTGAACGGGATATAACTCTCGTTCCGGATGACAGCTCCGTGACGTGGATAACTGAAAAGGGTTGTGAGCCGGAGTATGGAGCACGTCCCATCCGCAGAGCCGTGGAAAAATATGTCGAAGATCCGCTTGCCCTTGCTCTGCTTTCAGGCGAATTCAAAGGTGCAAAAGAGATCAGAATGTCTGCCGGAAAAGAGGGTATTGTCTTCTCTGCTTCCAAACGGACAAAACGTGCCGCAAAAAGGAGCTGACTATGCGTGAGGGCGAAAGTATTATTTGTCCCGGCTGCAAGGCGCAGAGCAGAGCCAAACTTCATCTGGTGATGGAGGATTGGAGTGTTAAACGCAAAGAGCTGGTCTGTCCGTTCTGCGGTTTTGTCCTCGGAGAGGCGCAGGAGGAAAATTCCTCCGGCGCAGAGGCAAAGAAAAGCTCATCACGGCTCGCTGCACTGCTGGGGGATGATGTGGAGATTGATAATGTTTCCGCTCTCACCGCAGCTCCCGGAGATGAAAGAGTCTGCCGCAGCTGCCGTCATCTGGCGGTGCATCCGTTCAAGACGGTCTGTCTTATAACACAGCGCGAAGTCGATCTGATGGGCGATTGCGAAAAGTTTGAAAAACGTGACACAAAAAAGGATGGAAAATGAATACAGTAATCGAAAATATGGGGTATTGGAGTATAATCCCCCCGCTGTTGACCGTGATCATCGCTCTGGTATGGAAAGATGTGGTCATCGCTCTCGTTGCAGGAATATTTTCCGGTGCCATGATCGTCAACAAAGGTGATATTGCAGCCGCTGCCGTTCAGATGATTGACCGCATAGCGTCAAGTTTGAGTGACTCCTGGAATATCAGAATATTCCTTTTCTGCGCTCTTCTGGGTTCGCTTGTCGCCATCCTGGCGCGTACCGGAAGTGCTTTCGCTTTCGGCAAATGGGCGGCGCAGAGGATAAAGACTCGCCGCGGTACACTTGTGTTTACTTTCTTTTTCGGCATACTGATTTTTATCGATGATTATTTCAACTCTCTTTCGGTCGGTACGGCTATGCGTCCTGTGTGCGACAGAATGAAGATCTCCCGTGCGAAACTTGCCTATCTGCTCGATTCGACGGCGGCTCCGATCTGCATTATCGCCCCGGTGTCGAGCTGGGTGGTGACGGTTATGAGCTATGTCCGTAAAGGAGAGGGATTTTCCAAACTCGGAATGTCTGAATTTGATTTCTTTCTGCGGCTGATACCGTATAATCTTTACGTTCTTTTCACTCTGCTCTTCATCGTGGTTCTGCTGATATTCCAGCGCGACTTCGGACCTATGCGCCGTGCTGAACAGCGGGCGATTTCCGGTGAGGGGCTGTACGATGAAGAACGCTACGGCAAAAGTGTCTGCGATGACAGTATGGGAAAAAATACCGGTGCGAAACCGGTGGATATGATCTTCCCGCTCCTGGTGCTGGTGTCAACAGCGGTGCTGTCGTTTCCGCTCACCACCTATTACAGCGAACTCAAGGCGGGCAAGGTGAAGTCGATATCTGAGGCGTTCAAGTCGATGTCGGTTATGGATGCTTTCCGCAATACAGATGTTTCCTGCGCTCTCTTTTATTCGATCGTGGTTACGCTTGCGGTGGTGATACTCTGGTGTATCTGGCGCAAACTTCTCAAGACGAATGAGATATCCGAGTCGATCATCGACGGTGTGCGCTCTATGATCCCGGCACTGGTTATTCTGGTGCTGGCGTGGACGATAGGCGGCGTTATCCGCAGCGCGCCTGCCGACGGCGGAGTCGGACTTGCGAGTTTTCTGTCGCAGATAGTCAAAAACGGCAGTTTCCCGTTTGCACTTCTACCGCTTCTGGTGTTCGGATGCTCCTGTTTGATCGCTTTCTCCACCGGAACCAGCTGGGGATGTATGGCTATAATGATCCCTGTGACGATGCCGCTTGCGATGGCGGCGGCAGAATGTCTGTCTCCTGACGTTCAACTGAATGCAGTTCTCTTTGTCATGAGTGCCGCCATCGGCGGAGCGATTTTCGGCGACCACGCTTCACCCATATCTGACACGACCATCCTCTCTGCGACCGGAGCCGGATGTCCATGTCTTGAACACGTTGCCACCCAGATGCCGTATGCTTCGTTCACTGCACTGTGTGCCGGAGCCGGCTACCTTGCCGGAGGCTGGAGTCTGAATCTCTATGCGGCAGCGGCGGTGTCACTTGCGGTGTTTATTGCCGGAGTTGTGTTCCTGCCGCGTATGACATCGGCAAAATAACTGTTTTATCCCGGAAGTCCTGTGCCGGAACATCTTTCCGACTCAAGGCATATTCAGCGGCTGAAAAATCTTCAAAAATACGGGTGCCGGACGGCTTGAAAAACCATGCTGTCCGGCACTCTTTTTTGTGTTCTGAAAATATGCTGAAAAATCCCCTTTGCGCCGCCTGAAAAAACTTGCTATTTTAAGGGGTAAGGGGTATATTATAATTAATACGTATTTTTACTAACCGTGAGTGTGAAGAACACGATGAAAGAAAGAGCGAAATGAGCGAAGAAAACAACATCAATCCCGAAATCAGCAATGCGGCGGAATACAGTGCCAGCAAGATCACCGTTCTTGAAGGTCTCGAGGCGGTGCGTGTCCGTCCTTCGATGTATATTGGCGATACCGGAGTCCGCGGACTCCACCACCTGGTCTACGAAGTCGTTGACAACTCCATCGACGAGGCTCTTGCCGGATATGCCAGCAAGGTTCTGGTGACCATCCATCCCGACAACTCGATCACTGTCGAAGATGACGGACGCGGTATTCCGGTCGATATGCACGAAAAAGAGAATAAACCCGCTGTCGAAGTCGTGCTGACCATTCTGCACGCCGGCGGAAAGTTCGACCACAACTCCTACAAAGTTTCCGGCGGACTCCACGGCGTCGGTGTTTCCTGTGTGAACGCCCTCTCCGACTGGATGCACGTCGAGGTCTGCCGCGACGGCAAAGCACACACCATCAGCTTTGAGCGCGGAAAAACCACCAGCAAACTCAAAACCATCGGTGACACCGATAAGCGCGGAACCAAAGTCACCTTCAAGCCGGACGGAACCATCTTCAGTGAAACCGTATACAACTGGGATACTCTGCAGAAGCGTCTGCGTGAACTTGCTTTTCTCAACAGCGGAATCCAGATCACTCTCACCGATGAGCGTTCAACTGAAACCGTCTCTCCCCAGAGTGAGCATTTCCACTACGAGGGCGGAATCCGTGAGTTTGTCACTCTGCTCAACCGTGAGAAAAAGACCGTCAATCCTGAAGTGATCTACTTCCACCGTGAACGCAACGGTATCGACGTTGAGGTCGCTCTGCAGTACAATGACGGAACCAACGAAAACATCCACAGCTATACCAACAACATCAACACCATCGAGGGCGGAACCCACCTCGTAGGTTTCCAGACTGCGCTCACCCGTACCATCAACAGCTACGCCAAGGCGGAAATGAAGAACGACACCTCCCTTTCCGGCTCTGACGTCCGTGAAGGTCTTGCTGCAGTCATCAGCGTAAAGGTTCCGGATCCCCAGTTCGAGGGACAGACCAAGACCAAGCTGGGCAACAGCGAAGTCCGCGGTATCGTCGAGTCGGTCATCAACGAGGAGCTCGGAGCCTATCTCGAAGAGAACCCCGCCATTGCCAAAGAAATCGCCGGAAACGCCATGGTCGCCGCACGCGCCCGTGAAGCCGCCCGCAAGGCCCGCGAGTCAGTGCGCCGCAAGGGTGCGCTCGAGGGTTTCGGACTGCCGGGTAAACTTTCAGACTGCTCTGTCCGTGATCCCGAAAAGGCCGAGCTCTACATCGTAGAGGGTGACTCTGCAGGCGGTTCCGCCAAAAAGGGACGTGATGCAACTTTTCAGGCTATTCTTCCCATCCGCGGTAAACTTATCAACGTCGAGAAAGTCCGCCGTGACAAAGTCTTTGACAACAAAGAGATCCAGAGTCTTATCTACGCCGTCGGCTGCGGAATCGACGAGGAGTTCGATGTTACCAAGGCGCGTTATCACCGCGTAGTTATCATGACAGATGCTGACGTTGACGGTTCTCACATCAGAACTCTGCTTCTGACCTTCTTCTTCCGTCAGATGCGTCCCCTGATCGAGGCCGGATATGTCTATATCGCCCGTCCTCCGCTCTACAAGGTCTCCCGCGGCAAGAAGGAACGCTACATCGACACCGATGATCAGCTCAACCGCTACCTCGTCGATCTCGGACTTGAGAACCTGAGCTTCATTGACGCTTCCGGAAACGCAATCGACAAAGAGCAGGTCAGAAACCTGATCTCCCTCTACCAGAAGGCGACCAAGATTTCTTCCGGACTGCACCGCAACGGTATCGACAGCAAAGAGTACTTTGAGGCCATCACTGCTGACGGAGAGTGTCCTTACAGCAAGGTGAGCGTCCGTGAAGCAAGCGGAATCACCACCAGCGTTTTCTGCTACAGCGAAGAAGAGGAAAACCGGGTCTGCGCCGAAGCCCGCGAGCGTCTTACTGCCGGAGTCGTCGTTCCTGAAAACGAGAGTGAGGCTGATGCCGCCGCCCGTATTGCTGAACTCAGACGCCGTATCAATGCCGTCAACATTTTTGAAGCTTCCGAGTGTGCCCGCTTTGTCAGCGAACTGCGTGAAGCCGGACTCGGTCCCAAAAACGTTTTCGAGCCGGGCGAACTGCTTTGCAAAGCCGGTGTCATCAACGAGCAGGGTGAGTTCAAGAATGCTCCGCAGGAAGCACACAGCCTGTCTGAGCTCTTCTACGCCGTCCGCAACAGCGGACAGAACGGCGGCGGAATCCAGCTCCAGCGTTACAAAGGTCTCGGTGAAATGAACGCCGACCAGCTCTGGGAAACCACCATGGATCCCAACACCCGCTCAATGATCCGCGTTACCCTCGAGGACGCCGTCAAGGCCGACCAGATCTTCAACCTGCTCATGGGTGATGTTGTCGAGCCGCGCAGAGAGTACATCGAACTGCACGCCGCCAACGTCAAGGATCTCGACATCTAATCGTTTGACACAAAAGGAGTTTTAACAATGGCAGAAAAAGATATTCCGATTATCGACCGCGATAAAAATCTTCAGATAGCAATCAGCCAGATTGAAAAAGAGTTCGGCAAGGGTTCCATTATGCGTCTGGGCGACACCCAGGCGGCCGTGACTGATGTCAACGTCTTCAGCACCGGCAGTCTCTCTCTCGACCTTGCTCTCGGCATCAACGGACTTCCCGCCGGTAGAATCGTCGAAATCTTCGGACCCGAATCCAGCGGTAAGACCACTGTCTGTCTGCACGTCATCGCCAACGCCCAGGCCAGAGGCGGCAAGTGCGCTATCATCGACGCCGAACACGCCATCGATCCCGGCTACGCCAAAAAGATCGGTGTCAACATCGACGATCTGCTGATTTCCCAGCCGGATTGCGGCGAGGACGCACTCAACATCGTCGATACTCTGCTCCGCAGCAACGCCATCGACGTTCTGGTCGTCGACTCGGTCGCCGCGCTGGTTCCGCGCGCCGAGATCGAGGGACAGATGGGTGACTCCCATGTCGGACTTCAGGCCCGCCTGATGTCACAGGCACTGCGCAAGATCACCGGTGCCGCCAGCCGCGGCCGCACCTGCGTCATTTTCACCAACCAGATCCGTGAGAAGATCGGTGTCATCTACGGCAATCCGGAAACCACCCCCGGCGGAAACGCTCTCAAGTTCTACGCTTCCATCCGCATGGATATCCGCAAGACCAGCGTTATCAAAGCCGGTGAGCAGGTTCTCGGAAACCGTGCCAGAGTCAAAGTCATCAAAAACAAAATGGCCCCCCCGTTCAAGGTCGCTGAATTTGACATCATGTACAACGAAGGAATCTCCAAAGTCGGTTCCATCATCGACGTCGCTACCGATCTCGGACTGCTCGAAAAGCGCGGCTCCTGGTTCAGTTTTGACGGTGAGCAGCTCGGCCAGGGCAGAGATCAGGTCAAAGCTCTGCTCCAGAGCAACGATGAACTTAAAGAGCGGATCACCAAGCGCATCATGGATGTGCTGAATCCCTCCGCAGAGGCCCCTGCCAACGAAACGGAAAAGTAATTTCTGAAATGAAATCCCTCCTTACATACATCCGGAACAGTGCGGCGGCTCTGCTGCTTGCCGTACTGTTTCTTCCGGTGTGTTCCGGCGCATTCCCTTTCAGTTGGGAAGATCCGGCCGGTGTTGACGAGTTGAGGCTCGGAGATGTTGCCGCCAGTTTCGGCAATTACAAAAATGCCCGCAAACACTACCTCAAAGCGATGGATGAGTCGAAAAGCGACATCACGCTCTGGAGTGAGTGCCTCTTCAGGCTCGGAACGCTTGAGCTGCAGAACGGAAACACTGCCGGAGCCAAAAAACTGCTTCAGACTTTCCGGGAAAAAGTTCCTGCCGGTTCTGCCGGAACTCTCCCCGGGGAGATCATGCTGGCTGAAGATGATTTTGCCGGAGCTGAAAAGGAGTTCCGTTTCCTGATCGATCGCAAAGATATCCACGCCGAATCTGCAGAATTCTGGATGGGATACCTCAAAATCAAGCAGAAAAAATATCAGGAGGCACTTGATATATTCAACCGCCTCAAGGCGTCAAGAGTTCCTCTCATTTCCCGCAAGTCAGAGTACGGCAGTGTGCTTGCGCTGCTCCGCATGGGTAAAGTTGCAGAAGCGGCGAAGCTGATAGATTCATCCGACCGCACAAGCGATCGCAATTTTTACTATCTGCGTATGCTCTGTGCCGTAAAAGAGGGTAAACTCGACTACTTCAAAGCCAACTGGAAGATCAACGATGATGATATCCGTCAGGATGGATTTATTTTTGAATTGATTCTCTCTGCAGCTGATCTTGCCGTAAAGCAGAACGATTACCAGTTCGCCGCCCAACTGTTTGAACAGGCGTTTGCATTTGCCTCCAATGATGAGTCAAAGCGGGAAGTTGTCAAACGTCTTTTTACTGTCTGTGCCAACTTCGATGTCCGCAAAGCGGCAGAGGCGGCACAGCGTTATGCTGAACTCTTTCCGGAGGCCTCCGACCGTGCCGTACTGTTGACTCAGTCCGGACGTCTGTTGACTGAAAAAAACATGTACAGCGAAGCGGTCGCAGTATTCAGCAAAGTGGCATCCGATCGTGAAAATCTGCTCGTCGAGCGCAGAGCTGCCGCCTTTGAGGGAGCAGCTGCAGCGGAAAAAGGCAAATTGTTCGACAGCGCAGAGACTCTCTATAATATGCAGATAGAGCTTTCTCCCGATGCCGTCAGCCGCCGCAAGTCCAAACTGAGTTTTGCCGAGTTTCTGCTGCGCCGCAATCAGTTCGAAAAATCCGATACTCTTCTGCTTGAGCTGGCAGCCGATACCGACAGCAGCCGTGAGCGGGAAACCGCAGTCTATCTGCTTCTGCAATCAAAGTCTCTGCGCAATCAGCTTACTGCTGAATACAGTGTATTTGCCGATTTCCTTGCCGGATCATCCAGAAAAACTTACGCTGAATCCGGAGCGTTTTTCTCTGCTGAAATCTCCCGGATTTCCGGAGCGTCAGGTGAGGAGAGCCGCAGAAAATATCTGGAATTCATCAAAAAATATCCCGCCAGCAAATTTGTTCCGCAGGCTAAATTCTACGCGGCGCGCCTCGCCGGAAGCGATGGAAATTATCCGGCGGCAGCGGCTGAATTTGTCTCCTTTGCCGATACCTTTCCGGAACACGGCAATGCCGGAGCCGCAAGATTCATCGCCCTCGATTATTTCTGCCGTGCCGGTATGACTTCCGACGCTCTCAAGCAGTTGGATAAACTTGCCGCCGAGAAGAATTTCACCACCGCCTTTGTCGCCGGTCTGCTCACTCTGGCGGAACATCTCTCATCAAGCGGCAGAGCCGTGGAAGCTGTGACTCTCATCGACCGGATGACTGCCGACGGTGAGCGTGCGAAGATCAGACAGCGTTCAGATGTTCTCTTTGCCAGAGCCCGGATACTGGTCAAGCTGCAGCGTTACCGCGATGCAGCCGCCGAATTGGATAAGCTGCTCAATGCCCATCCCGAGTCGGCAGAGGCCGCAGAGGCGAGCTTCATCGCCGGAAATATCCGCTGCGACAGATTTTCTGAATATGAGCTTGCCGAAAAGAATTTCGCCCGCGCCAGAGAGTTGAAGCCTGACGGCATCTTCGGCGATGCCGTTGCCGGAAGACTCGCCGATTGCCGCTATACTCTCTATCATCAGAGCAATAAATCAGAACTGCTCAAATCCGCTGAAGAGCTGTACCGTTTTGTTGCCGATGACGGCAAACTGCCTGATATGCGTATCCAGGCCTGTTATAAAGCGGGTCTCTGCCGGATGAGTTCCGGAGATTACGAAAAGGCTTTTGAGGATTTTGAAAACGTCCTTTATATGGCGTCAGCACTGCGTCGGGAGGGATATGTTCCCGAGCAGAGCTGGTGCGAAAAGGCACTTTATTCAGCTGTTCAGCTCGCACTTTCCCGCGCTCTGCCCGGAGAGAGTGCCAAGGCGCAGCAGCTTTTATCCGTATATTGGCAGCTTGGTTTTGACAAGAACGGTGAAAACCTGAAAAAACTGCAGTATCAGATACGCGAAAGACAGAAACTTTTGAAAAAAAGGAGCAGATAACCTATGAACTTTATGAAATTGATGCACGACGGCGGACCGGTGATGTGGCTGATTCTTGTGCTGGATATCATCGCACTTGCCATTGTATTGAAAAAGACTTTCCAGCTTCACCGTGAGGAAATAAATGTCCGTGAATTGCTGCGCGGACTCTTCAATGTCCTGCAGAGAGAGGGCTTTGTTGAGGCGATCTCGCTCTGCGACAATACCCCCGGACCCGTTGCCCGTATGCTCGGAGCCGCTATCGCCGCCAAACAGCGTGGCGATGATGACATCCGCAACTCCATCGATGATGCGGCGTTCAACGAGATTCCCCGCCTGGAGCGCGGAGTGAAACTGCTCGGAACCGTTGGTTTCATCCTGCCGCTGGTGGGATTTCTCGGTACAGTTATCGGAATGCTCAAAACTTTTCAGGTGGTCGGAACCGTCGAAGTGCTTTCAGCTTCATCTGTTTCCGCCACTATCACCAGCGCACTGCTCACCAGTGCCGCCGGACTTGCCGGAGCCATTCCCTGCTACGTTGCCTACAACTATCTGGTCTCCCGTATCGATACCATAACCCTTGAGATGGATCGGGCCGCGCTTGAAATTATCAGCTTCTTCGAGCGCAAACGCGGAAAGAACTCTGCACAGTAATCCGGAGGCTGGTTCATGCTTGCAAACAATCATCTTTCACGGCGCAGACGCTACCGCACCCGGCTGAAACCCTTCAGCCGCTGGCCGGAGCTGACCGCACTGCTGGACGTGCTGTTTCTGGTGCTGCTCTTTTTCGCACTCTCATCAAGTTTCATCCGTATTCCCGGAATGGCTGTAGAGCTGCCCCGGCTCAAGGCCCCCGATGTCGCCAACTTGCAGCGTTATGTGGTTTCCATCGCTCCTCCCAAGGAGAGTGGAAAACCCTGTGCACTTTATTTCAAAGACAGGGAGATGACTCTGGAAGAGCTCAAACAGGAGTTTTTCCAGACCAGAGAAGATATCGAGCGCATGAAGAACGAGCTTGTCCGTCCAAGCGTGGTCATCTGTGCCGATCAGCGTGTTCCCTTCGATACAGTGGCGCAGGTCATGGCGATCGCCGAGGCGGCGTCACTGCCCACCTTTATTGCAGTTATGCCGCAGGAAATGCGTCAGGAAGTTATCATCGAGAAGTAAATATTTATGAATGTGAAAGCTCCGGTTCGCCGCAGATGGCGATTTGCCAAACCGCAGACTCCGGCATGGGTCGAAACCCTGCTTGCCGTGTCGGCAGCGGTAGCGGCGCATCTGCTCTTTTTCGGAGTTTTCAACTACTCGACACCTGAAAATACCAGCCGAAAAGCAAGCTCACGTCTGACTTTGTACAATATTTCCGGAATGCCTGATGATGTAAAAAAAGAGGCAGTCAAGTGGCTAGGACTTCACGATCCGTCGCTTGCGGTACGCGGCGATTCCAGAATCGGTTTTTCCTCCTATCTCCCGGAGGAAAAGCGGCGCAGGATAAGAGTTGAAGAGTTCCGTCCGCAAATGGATATCCCTGCCGTTTCCGAACTGAAATACCGGCCAATCAAAAAAACATCGGTTGCCGGAGCAAGTCTGCCGGTCTGGATATCGGATCCGCAGAAGGCAATTGACCGGATAAAGGCATACGATCAGCGGGGCAGGGGAGTTGATCTGAAACTTGATATGCCGGATGATTTCCAGTCCGGCACCGGCGTTTTTGCCGTGCGCGGAAGCGGAGATTTCCGCCGTGTCGAAGTTCTGAAGAGCTTGAATCCTGTGCAGGATCGCCTCGCGGTCAAAGCTCTGCTGGAAACCGCTCTTTCTGATGGTGAACGGATTACTGTATTATGGCTGCGGGGTGAAAAATGATCTCATTATCTTACGCTGATCTCTTTTTTCTCTACGTCGCACTCTTTCTTATCTTTATTGCGATTTTGTGGAGCCGGGAAAACTCCCGCGTCAAACGCCGTGAACGCCGCAATTTCAGCAGCAGGCTGTTCTTCTGCGACAAGTGCCGCAAGCCTTTTCTGCAGGCGGAGGATGTCAATCTCTGCCGCTGCCCAAACTGTAATACGGTGTGCATACGTCCGCGCCGCCGGGATTTGGAGTAGATGACGTGAAAAAATTTTGTTCAGCTGTACCGTTGCTCCTCATTCTCTGCGGTTGTCAGATATTTCTTCCGGCAGGTGATCCTCCGGCAGGGAAAATCACCGATAACACACAGCAGGGTGCTGTTTCGCAGCAGGAGCTGAAAAACAATGCCGTTACGGCACTGACGGCTTTTCTGCTCACTCATCCGGAAATACGCTGCGTCGGCGTTTCCGGCGCAGAGGCAAAAGACGTGCTGAAAGAGGCTTCTTCGGTTGCCGGAGTCGCAGCAGTGAAGTCGGCTTTGTACAATTTGGAATATAAAAATGGAATATATAAATTATATAATAAAGATAAGAGTGAAATTTGGCAGTATCCGGCAAAGGGTCATGCAGATTTGTCAAGATAAATTCGGAGATCTTTCATCCGGGTTTTTCTTGAAAAGCAACTCATACCGGAGTATATTTTCAGAATGAAAACATAATGAACCGGTTCCTGTTTTTGAAGAACCTGTTCAGAAATAAAGGAATAATAAGATGGATTTTTCACACTATTTTCACGAATATCCGGACCGGAACGGTTTTTTCGGACCTTACGGCGGTGCGGAGCTTGCTCCGGAGTTGATCGACGCTTTCCGTGAGATCAACGATGCTTATCAGGCTATCTGTCAATCCAGCAAATTCATCAACGAGCTGCGCCGCATCAGACGTGAGTTTCAGGGACGTCCCACTCCGCTCTACCACTGCGACCGTCTGTCGCGCAAGATCGGCAACTGCCAGATCTACATCAAGCGTGAGGATCTCAACCACTCCGGAGCCCACAAGCTCAACCACTGTATGGGCGAAGGTCTGCTTGCCAAGTATATGGGCAAAAAACGCCTCATCGCCGAAACCGGAGCCGGACAGCACGGTGTCGCTCTTGCCACCGCTGCCGCCTACTTCGGACTTGAGTGCGAGATTCACATGGGTACTGTTGACATCAAGAAGCAGGCTCCCAATGTGGCACGCATGAAGATCCTCGGCGCGAAAGTTGTCGAGGTCACCCACGGACTGCAGACTCTCAAAGAGGCGGTCGATTCAGCATTTGAGTCCTATGCCAGAAACTACAAGGATTCCATTTACTGCATCGGTTCTGTGCTTGGACCGCACCCCTTCCCGCTGATGGTTCGTGATTTCCAGTTCATTATCGGTGAAGAGTCAAGAGCGCAGTTCCTCGAGATGACCGGACATCTTCCGGATGCCGTCTGCGCCTGTGTCGGAGGCGGTTCCAACTCTGCCGGAAGCTTTGCCGCTTACCTCAATGATCCCGTCGAGCTTATCGGAGCCGAACCGCTCGGCAAAAGCTCCCACCTCGGCGATCATGCCGCGAGCCTTACTTACGGTGAACCCGGCTCGATGCACGGCTTCAAGAGCTATGTTCTCAAGGCTGCCGACGGCGGTCCCGCCCCGGTCTACTCCATCGCAAGCGGTCTGGATTACCCCTCCGTCGGCCCCGAACACGCTTTCTGGAAGGATCTCGGCAGAGTCAAATACACCACTGTCAGCGATGCCGAAGCCATCGATGCTTTCTTTAAACTCAGCCGCTACGAGGGCGTCATTCCGGCACTCGAGAGTGCCCATGCCATCGCCTGCGCCATGCGCTGGGCGAAAGAGCATCCCTACGGCTCCATCATTGCGACCTGCTCCGGACGCGGCGACAAGGATCTTGATTACGTCATCGAAAACTACGGTTTCGGTGAAGAGTACCGTTTTGAAGACGACAAAAACTGATCTTCAGCAACACTGTTTGTAAGGAAAATACATTATGCCGTTTGACCGCGGATCTATAACTTTTACCATTTTTGAATTGCCGGAAGCGGTTCCGGAAAATATCGTTGACCTCTTTGCCGCCCGCAAGGCCGGAACTCTCGACAGCGTCAACGGTGAGCCGCAGATCGGCTGGGTCACCGGAC
>JAZQTR010000138.1:0-10572 GCA_045630865.1 Victivallaceae bacterium | reverse complement strand
CCGCTTGGCCTCCGACTTGCTTCGGCAACCGCTTCGAGGGCGGATACTGCGGCGTCAGCATCCAGGGCTGCATGAAGGGACCGAGCTACGTCTTCGACAACCTTCTCGCCCGGATGAGCGATGAGTACGGTCTGTGCGGACTCTCACTTAAAATCAACTCCGGAACCGCCGGAAAATATGCCAGAAGCTTCATCTTCCACAACACCTTCGCCGGAAGCGGAAGCGGAACCGTCACCATCAAACACCTGCCGGTCGAATTCTACAACAACATCTTTGCCGATGAAACCTACCTCGCACTCGGCAGATACCCCTGGCCCAACGACTGCAACCTGATCTCTTCAGCCGGAAAATCCCACGGTAAAAACAGTGTAGTTTCCAAAGATGCCGGATTCACAGCTCCCGAACTTGGAAATTACTCACCCGCCCCGAACTCCATTGCCCTGAACAAGGCGAAGAAGCTCGAGAACTTTTCACGCGGAACAGCTCTCGGAGCGATGCAGTCAGATTCCTGCGCCGAGCAGCTTCCCCGCCGCCCCATTCCGGCGAAGACCGATGTTTCGACGCTGAACTTCAGCGTGGGAGAACTCTCAAAGCACTTTTCTCTTACGGCGCGCAATGATGTCGCTTTCCGCAAAGGATTCAAAATCGTCAAGACCGATGCGGCTGACTGGTTTGAAGTGTTTCCCTCTTCCGGAATCCTCCATACCGGTCAGGAGATCACCTTTGAAGTCAAGTTGAAGAAAGATCGTCTGCCGGAACGCGAAAACTGGCGTGGAGCTTTCCTTATCCGTTTTGAAGACGGCCTGTCGCGTCCGGTCGCGGTCTACGCAAAAAGCCAGCCGGTAAAACTGCACAACAACATCAAAAAGTATGGGGCCAACGTCATTTTCATCGAGGCGGAAAAACCGGTTTCAGGCGCACCGCACACAGTCATAGATGATCCCGAAGCCGGACACGGCAAGGCTCTGGACTTCAAGGCGGTCAAATACAACTCCTACCCTGCGCCGCCAACCGATCCCGGCAAGATCAACGTCTATGAGTTCACCGTTCCCAAAGACGGCATCTACTCTATCGCCCTGCGTATCCGGGCTGACGAGCCGTTCGGAATCCACGACTCAATGTACGCTTCCATTGATTCTGAAAAACTCATCCGCCTCGATCTGGGCAAACACGTCCGGAAAAACTGGCACTGGTGCATGCCTTCAGGATTGAAGAAAAACACCTCAACTTTCGGAGCCTGCCGCCTCAAAGCCGGCAAACACGTTCTGCGTGTCGCCCCAAGAGAACAGCTTTTCCTCGACTCAATCGCCATTTCAGATGACCCGAGAGTGTTCCTCATCTGGTAAAAACACGGATATAACATATAATAACTGAGACCAACTATGAAAAAAATACTGCTGTTTGCCGCCGCGGCGGCAACCCTCTGCTCATGCACGCTGTGGCATGGAGTATCAGACGATTTTTCCGCCCGGGACTGGCAGCTGAAATCGGCAACCCCCAACGGAAAAATCAGCTATGAAGACGGCAAACTCAAACTCTTCAACAGTGTGGATTGTCCGGCTTACAGTGCCGCCTGGAAATATTTTGACGTGGATCTCGATTACACGCCATATTTTTCAGTTGAGCTTTCCGGAAAAGAGGAAGTTTCCGGACTTGTCCGCATGCAGGTCAAAGGAAGCGGCCGCATAAATATTCTGCGTTTCCGCGAAAGCGGAGTTTATGCCGCCAATGTGGCAGAGATACTCAAGCTCTCCGGTCCGCAGAAGATCCGCGTTTTTCTCTACGTTGAGAGCCCCAACCGCACGGCAACCTTCAGCAATTTGAAGTTCAGGATGGATAAACCATTGGGCACCAAAGAAAAGCAAGCTGTCCGCAAGAGCCGTGTCTTACCGACTTTCCACAGTGCAAGCTACTATGTTTCGATGCCCAAAGTCGATGGTGATATCCGGGTATCATACCGCGAACTGCCTGCCGGAAAGTGGCAGGAGGCATATCCCCCCATCCGCGATGAAGAGGATGGCAACTACCGCGGAAGTATCGTCAACCTCAAAGAGAATACCGATTATGTACTGCGGGTATTCGACAAGGATAATCTCTACTACAACAAACATTTCCGCACCTGGCAGAGCAACGTTCCGGTCGGCAGAACCATCATCCTCACCAAAGATAATTACGCAAAGGAGCTCGCCGACATCAAGTCAGGAAAGCCCTACGCCTGGGTGAAATATGTTTCCGAACCCGGACTTGTCATCACCAACGACAATCAGAAACCGCTGATCAGCATCGACCGCAAGAAGTACGTCATTTTCGAGGGTCTTACTCTGCGCGGCGGCAACTGGCACTCCGTCGACATCACCAACAGCAACGGAATAAGAATCATCAATTGCGACTTTGCCGGATGGGGAAGAAAGGGTGTCCAGCGGATGGACCTCAACGGCACATACTTCCCGGAGGGCAAAGATTATCCAACCATCAACATGGATACAGCCATTGAACTTGACGGCAGCCGCAACGTGGTCATCGAGCGTTGTTTCTTCCATGATCCGCGCAGCAGAGCCAACAGCTGGCAGTTTTTCCACCCGGCAGGCCCGGAGGCGATCGCCGTGTCAGACTGCGAGGGAACCGTTATCCGCTACAACGATATGATCGGCAGCGATGAACACCGCTGGAACGATGCCGTTGAGAGCCGGGGCAACTTCATCCCCACCGGCGGACTCAGCTCCGATGCCGATGTCTACGGCAACTTTATGATCTTTTCCAGCGACGACTGTATCGAACTTGACGGCGGACAGCAGAACATCCGCTGTTTCGGCAACCGCTTCGAGGGCGCACTCTGCGGCGTCAGTATCCAGGGATGCATGAAAGGTCCGAGCTACGTCTTCGGCAACATCACCAGCAATATGGGCGATGAGTACGGACTTTACGGCCAGGGACTCAAAACCAACAGCCGCCTGAGCGGAAAATACGCCAGAAGCTTCATCTTCAACAACACGTTTTCAGGCATTGGCGGCGGCTTGACTCCGCTGAAAGTCCTGAAACTTGACATCTACAACAACGTCTTTACCGGAACTCACTCACTCTATACCGACAAAGTCGCATGGAACAACGACAACAATCTGGTTCCGAAAAAGGCGGCAGGACACGGTCCCAATACGATTGTTTCCAAAAATCCGGGATTTGTGGATCCTGAAGTTGACAACTTCGCACCTGCCAAAGACTCTCTTCTGCTGAAAAACGCAAAGAAACTCAACAACTTTGCAGATGGAACGCTCCTCGGAGCTGTGAAATCCGAAAGCAGTGCCGATGTTCTGCCCAAGCGTCCGCTTCCTGTGACCACCAGTGCCAACACTCTGCGTTTTGCGGAATGCCGCAAGGCTAAAACATTCAAGCTCAAAGCTGATAAAAATACTGAATTCAGCGGCAAATTCACAGTAGTAAAACCCGATGTATTCAACTGGTTTGAAGTCACTCCCGCCAATGGAGTCATCAAGTCCGGAGAGGAAATCACTTTTACCGTGAAACTCGACAATGCCCGCATGCCCGAGCGTCAGGAGTGGCGCGGAGCCTTTGCCATCCGCTTTGAAGATGGACTTTCCCGTCCGGTGGCCGTCTACGCGAAGGGCAAAAAACGTGATCTTTCCGCGCAGATCAAAAAGACCAACGCCTTCTTCTGCGAGATCGATCTGGAAAAACCGTCACGTGGAAAACAGTATCCCGTTGTCAAAGATGCCGGAGCCACCAATGGAACAGCTGTGATGTTCATGATTCCCGGATACAGCGACCTTCCGGCTCCTGCGCCGAAGGATAAAGATATTGCGGAATATGACTTCACCGTGCCCAAAGACGGTTGGTATTTTGTCGTCTTCAAGAGCAAAGCAGAAATGCCGACTTCGCTCCACGATTCAGTATATCTGGGCATCGACACAAGAGAGCTGAAGCTGAGCAATCTCGGCGGACACACCAAAACTTACTGGAACTGGAGTGTTCCCACCGGATTGAGCCACAGAACCAAGCCCGCATCCCGCATCGGAGCGTTCTATCTCAAAAAGGGAAAACACACCCTGCTGACCGCACCGCGTGAGTCAGTAATGCTCGACTCGGTTGCCATCACCGACAACAACACCATATTCTACGGCTGGTAATACACTCCCGTAAAACAACCACAAAAAAAGCGCAGTTCATTACGGACTGCGCTTTTTTCATGCCTCTGCGTTGCTATTCTCAATCGGTAAATCCGGTTTTACGGCAGCGGTAGAGAACAATTATTACCGAGGTGATATTTATCAATTCGGTAAGGACTCCGCCGATACTCGGAACGGGAAGCAGAAAATTGTAAGCTATCCACAAGGGAGATACCGCAAGCATCTGTACCATGCGGATGGTTTTGCCGTTTTGAGTCCACATGGCGACAGTTCCGGCAAGCTGGGCGATGAATACGATGAAAAGCAGATACCACTTCTCATTTGCAAGTTTTACCATGGCGGCGGAACAGATCACCAGCAGCAGTATCAGAATTGCCAATACCCACTTTGACTTTGCGCGCTCTTTGCGCCGCAGCAGCTCGGGACGGATGATTCCGAAGAAATTCATCAATGTGCCGCCCCAGGCACCGAACATGAGAAAGCTGGCTGTAAAAAGTGTACCGCTTATTTCCTGACAGATAAAAAATTTACGGTTGCTGCGGCACTGCATCGAAATTACAGTCATTATCATCGCAGCTATTCCGAGTATCTGGGCTGTTAAGGTTGAAATATCCATAGAGTCCCCCTGAAAAATCTTTATTATCCTGTTTGCTGCAAAAAAAACGGGGTGCCCGGTTCAGGACACCCGCGTCATGTTCTGTTTACTGACCGCAGCACTTCTTGAACTTCTTGCCGCTGCCGCAGGGGCAGAGATCGTTTCTGCCCACCTTGGGAGTTTCGCGGTGGAAAGTTATCTGAACCTGCTCCGTCTGTTCCTCCTGCGCCATCTGTTCGGCGGCAACCTCTTCCGGAAGTCTGCCGTCAAACTGTCCGAGCAGTTCGTGGATCTGATCCTGCGGCATTCTTGCCAGCATCTCTTCGATGGTTTCGATGCGCGTGAGCGTCATGCGGAAGAGATTGTGGGCGATGTCGTGGTAGACCTGATCCATCAGGCGTCTGAACTCGTTGTACGCCTCGTGCTTGTATTCCACCAACGGATCTTTCTGGGCGGCGTAAACCCGCAGATAAATGCTGGAACGCAGTCCATCCATGGCGTAGAGGTGTTCCTGCCAGAGGCGGTCGATAGCTTCGAGAACGGTATGCCGTTTGAGGTAATCTTCCTGTTCGGGAGTCATACCGGCGTTGCGTTCGGCGTAAGCCTGTTCGATGCGTTCGACGACCTGGATGGTGAGTTTATCGGGATCGGTGAGTTTTCCGTCAGTGATACCCCCGGTAAGATCTTCACGGGTGAAATTGAGCGGGAATGTCACGTTGAGGTAACCGAGGAAGTGGTCAAAGTCAAACTCTCCGGACTTTTCGCTGCGAGAGGAGATTCCGGAAGTCATGATCTCGTTCTGCACCGCCTGCTCGATGATTCCGAAAAGCACATCGTGGGGATTCTCTGAAAGCAGAGCATCACGGCGGAGCTGATAGATGATCTCACGCTGTTTGTTCATCACATCGTCGAAGTCCAGCGTGCGCTTACGGATGGCGAAGTGGTGCTGTTCGACGCGCTTCTGGGCGGTTTCGATGGATTTGTTCAGCCACGGATGCTGGAGCTCATCGCCCTCCTGAAGTCCGAAGCGGTCGAAGATCTTGATGATACGGTCGCTTCCGAAGAGGCGCATGAGGTTATCCTCAAGGGAGACGTAGAACTTGGATGAACCGGGATCGCCCTGACGGGAGCAGCGTCCGCGCAGCTGACGGTCGATACGGCGCGAGTCGTGACGGGAAGAGCCGATGACGTGGAGTCCGCCGAGTTCGGCGACACCCTTCTGAAGTTTGATATCAGTTCCGCGTCCTGCCATGTTGGTGGCGACGGTGACTGCGCCGATCTCACCGGCACGGGCGACGATTTCCGCCTCGCGGGCATGGTTTTTGGCGTTCAGCACGTTGTGGGGAATGTTGCGGATCTTGAGCATACGCGAAAGGATCTCGGAGTCATCAACTGAAATAGTACCCAGCAGAACCGGCTGTCCTTTGGCGTGACGCTCGGCGACATCATCAAGAATGGCATTGAACTTTTCACGTCTGGTCTTGAAGATGGAGTCATTATCGTCCTTGCGGATACAGGGACGGTTGGTCGGAATGACCGTCACATCAAGTTTGTAGATCTGGTGGAACTCCGCCGCTTCAGTTTCAGCAGTACCGGTCATACCGGAAAGCTTGTCGTACATACGGAAGTAGTTCTGAATGGTGATGGTCGCCATCGTCTGGGTTTCCTGCTCGATGGGCACACCCTCTTTTGCTTCGAGAGCCTGATGGAGTCCGTCGGAGTATCGGCGTCCGGGCATGAGGCGTCCGGTGTGCTCGTCGACGATCATCACCTTGCGGTCCTGAACGACGTAGTTGACATCTTTCTCGAAGAGGCAGTACGCCTTGAGCAGCTGACTCAAATCATGGAGACGCTCACTCTTGGCGGCGAACTCCTCCTGAAATGCGTTCTTGCGCTCGGTCTTCTGGTCGTCGGTGAGTGTTTCATCAGTGTCGATGCGGTTGATTTCGGCGAGCATATCGGGCATGATAAAGGCGTTGGGATCATCGGGGCTGATGGCATCGCGTCCCTGCGCGGTGAGGTCGGCTTCGTTGGTCTTCTCGTCGATGGTGAAGTAGAGGACGGACTGAACCTCCTGAATCATACCGCGGTTGTTGTCGCTGCGGACACGGGATTCGACCTTTTCAAGCTCCTTGAGAATTTCTCCGTCTTCGAGGATGTGGAGCAGCTGCTTGTGGGTCGGCATACCGAATTTGACCTGAAGCAGCTTGATAAGCGCATCGTCAACGGCGTCTTCTGAAGCGTTTTCATCATCGAGCACCGCTTTGGCTTCGCGCGCCAGACGGCTGCAGAGCATATTCTGTTTGGAGTAGAGCTGCGCCACGGGTCCCTGAAGCTGATCGAACTGGTGGGTTGACATCGGAACCGGTCCGGAGATGATCAGCGGAGTACGCGCCTCGTCGATAAGGATACTGTCGATCTCGTCGATGATGGCATAGTAGTAGTCGCGCTGAACAAGCTCTTCGGCACTGTTCGCCATACCCATGTCGCGCAGATAGTCGAAGCCGAACTCGCTGTTGGTACCGTAGGTGATATCACAGGCATACTGTTCGCGGCGGACATCAGGACTCTGCATATTCTGCAGACAGCCGACGGTAAGTCCGAGGAAGGTGTAGACCTGTCCCATCCAGCTTGAGTCGCGCAGAGCGAGGTAATCGTTGACCGTGACCAGCTGACAGTTGCGTCCGGTAAGGGCGTTGAGGTAGAGCGGAAGAGTCGCCACAAGGGTCTTGCCTTCGCCGGTTGCCATCTCGGCGATTCCGCCGCGGTGGAGCGCGATTCCGCCCATAAGCTGGACGTCAAAGGGAACCATATCCCAGATGACTGGCTGTCCGCAGACTTCAAACTCAGTTCCGACCAGACGGCGGCAGGCGTTTTTAACGGCGGCAAAGGCTTCGCACATAAGATCATCGAGAGTTTCACCCTTGGCGTAACGCTCTTTGAACTCAAGAGTCTTTGCCTTGAGCTGATCGTCGGAGAGCAGCTGGTACTCTTCCTCGATCTTGTTGATCTTCGCCACCAGAGGGCGCATACGCTTCACGTCGCGCTGACTTTTGGTGCCGAAAATCGCTTTGATAATGGCATTGAGCATCGGTTTTTTCCTTAATTTATATCCAAAATACTGCTTTTAAACAAAAAGGCGTCCCGCATATTGCAGCAAGACGCCGGTAGATCATACAATTGTTCCGTGAAATATCAGCGGAAAGTTTCCGCACCGGAGGGTTCAACCCTCAAGTGGAAATCTCTCTTGCAATCCCCGAGGTCGAGTGTTATCACCGTGTTGAGACGGGTGAGCATCATCGCATACGGTATTTTGACGCTGCCCTGTGCGACATTTACGGAGATCATCGCATCCCCGAGCAGGTCTTCGCTGTCACGGATCACCGAGATCAGCTTGAGCATCCGGCAGAGCTTGCTGCTCAACGCCTCATCGAAAGCGTAGGGACGGTGGCACTTGCGGCAGACCGCCTGGAACTCTTTGTCGGAAACATCGGCAAGAGTAAAGCGGACAAGTTCACCGCAATCAGGTTCGGCACACTCGAACTCTATTACCGCCTTTTTCCCGATGGATGCAAAATCACACATGATCTGTTACGCCTCGGCGGGAGCAGTTACCAGTTCCAGCATCTCGACGGTGTTACCGACGGAGTCAACCAGCTTTTCGATAAGCTCGGGGTTACGGAAACGGCGGGAGATCGCGCTCAAAAGCTGCAGATAAGCCTCCTGATCCTCATCGGGGGCAACAGTGAAGACCACGACGCGGACCGGAAGGTCATCCTGTCCCTGATAGTCGGTGATCTCGTTCTCGCAGACGCCGATCAGGACGTAGGGGTGGAGGATGTCGTTGACTCTGATGTGGGGCAGAGCGAGCATACCGCCGACACCGGTGGTCATCATCTGCTCACGCTTCCAGACCAGACGGAAGATGGTGTCACGGTCAAGTTTGGTAAGATCAGCAGCGCGGCTGATCATGCTGTCGAGGACCTCGAGTTTGTTCTTACCGCTCAGAGTCATAACTGAATCTTTGCTGACGAACTGGGTAAAATCGTACTTCATAAAAATATTCTCCGTAAAACGATATCGTTATATTGTTTCTATGCTTGCTGCGGCACATTTTGCACTCTTTTGACCGCAATCAGCCATAAGCCACAGCTTAACATAATTGCCGATTTTGTTTTTTTCAAATCCTGAAAAGTATTTTTTTCAAAAAGAGTGCAATTTTTCTGCATTTTTTCTGCTTGATCTGCCGCAAACAGGCTTTATTTGAAATAACGGCTGTTTTCCTCGTTGATCATCCACTTCTCGTTATTGAGTCCGCAGAGGTGTTTGACCAGCTCGCTGAGGAAGGTGTTTTCACACTCCGGAATGACCAGCAGAGCCGCAACTTCGACACCTCCGCGCGGAGCTCTGGCGCAGGTCACGGCAATTTTGTCAGTTCCGGAAGTCTTGACAAAATCAGGACGGTGATAGGGATAAGTGGTTCCGTAGCTCAACGGGAAATCCCACTTGAAGCGGCTGCGCTCACCCGGTTTGGCAAACTGCGCCTTGTAGAAGTCACTGCAGGTGTTGCCGGTGGAGGCGATGCCGTAGGTTTTACCGTCGAACTTCATGTGCAGGGCACGTCCTTTACCGTGTCCGCCGGTACCGTGGTTGCCGGTTATGTGACTCTGGAAGCGGTTGAGGTTCCAGATCTGATACTGTCCGGCGGGGAGTTCGCACTTGAATACCGCTTTGTCATTGACTTCGGTAAACATAACGCACTTCTGACCTTCAGCTTCGATGATCTGTGCCTTTCCGGAAACCTGCGCTTTGTCGGCGGTGATCAGTTTCACTCCGGGAGCAGTCAGAACCAGTATGCGCTTCTCGGCATTGCGGTCGCGGATGATGACCTGACCGAAGAAACTTTTCTTTCCGGCAGGAGCCTTGACCAGAAGTTTGCCGTTCTTGATTGAGGCGGTAAGTCCGTCTGTAGCGGAAACTTTGACCGCAGAGGAGACACCGGAAATACCGAGAGCAATCTCTTTGCCCGGCTCGACCACAGTGAACTGACGCTCGTATCCGGGGATTCCGCCGTGGGAAACGACTCCGGTCACCGTAACCGGGTTGGATCTGGTGCTGTAATTGAGCGTGACTTTGGCTTTTCCTGAAGTTGACTTGAAGGTGAGTTTATTGCTGCCTTTTTTCAGTTTGGCAGTGAGGACTCTGGGGTTGACCATGACTTTGGTCGCCGCTTTGAAACTTGCAACCTTTGCGATGGGGGCGTTGATCCTGAAAACAAGAGCATGACGCGCCATCACTTCGTAGACAGGATGATAGCCGCCGTCCTTGCCCGGGGTGAGTTTTCTGAAGGTCTTGCCGCCGTCGATGGAAAGCTCAAGTCCGGCACGGCTGCCATCTGCAAGGCGGATATCATAATCTCCGCCGATGATAACATAGCTGCTGTCGATGGAGTAGCAGAAGCTCTTTGCGGTGATATTGCTGAATGCCGCAGGATGTTTGGAGGGCGCGGCATTGAAGAGCAGGAATGCAGTCGCAAAGTGGGGGAAGACTCTCGGAATACGCAAAACCGGATTGCCGGATTTCACCTTGAGAACATCGTTGTAAACCTCTGAATCCTTGAGCTTCTTGGAACGGAACACATTGGACATCTGAAGATCGTTGTAGCATCCGTCATTGGAGAAGTAGATTCTGAAAGTCTCTCCGCTCTTGATGGTGACACCGATTTTATCCATAAACTCCGGATCATTGACGCTGTGGCCGCGGCTGGAAAGACGGATGAAGTGGTCGCCGCTTCCGCCGGTACGGCCGTAGATGCCGACCTCTTTACCGGTCTCG
>JAZQTR010000137.1:0-4731 GCA_045630865.1 Victivallaceae bacterium | reverse complement strand
GTACCTGTGGGCATACTGGAAGGTTTGAAAAAGGCACAGGGAATTCCTGTTGTAGCGTTTCCGCCGTTGGGATTGTGTATGGAAATATATTTTATTTTTGCATCTTCATAAGCGGCCCCGCCTGCAAGATTGGTATTGATGGAAGTCATACACCAGGCAACCTGGCTCTGGGAGGGATTGATGGAAGCACAGGCAAGGATACCTTTGCGTTCAAGGGAAGTATATTTTTTCACATATCCGAAATCAGAAACCATACTGTGCCACTGGTAATAGGAGGAAGAGTGATTCGGATCAGCTTTGGAATAAGTATATTGTGCCCCTATCGACCAGTCTTTATAATCGGAAGCATACAGATTCAGAACGATCCCTGTCTGTTTTTTATTACTCTGGCAGCTTATACTTTTTGCGGTATCTCTTGCCTTATTCAGAGCAGGCAGAAGCATACCGGCAAGAATGGCAATAATAGCAATAACAACCAATAGTTCAATCAGCGTGAACGCTGATTGAGTGAAGATGTGAAGGTGTGAAGAGTTTGCCTGCGGCAAACGTGAAGTGCGCCCTGACGGGCGTAAGGATATGCAGTTTTTATGAATTTTTTTGAGGCAATACAACGGTAAAACACCTATTTGACAAGTAACACTCACCAGGAGTTCTATAAGTGTGAACTTCATCTTCGGTACGATTTTCAGGATCGAGGATTTCATTTTTCAGTCTCCGGTAATACTTTTGTTTTTTACTGCAGTACATAGTATACTGTTTTTCCCGGAAACCTGCAAGACACCAGATATATGAAAAATTTACGAAAAATATGAATTTTTTACGATTGCATTTTCAAGTATCATGGAGTATATTTTTCCATCATGAAAAGACCAGTAATAAAATTACCTTTTGATTTTCCGCCGGAAAACGGGGGCAATATCAGAATTCTCATCCTCGCTGTATTGCGCTGTTTCAGACGCGAACTTGAAAACGGCAATATCAAATTGCGCGTTCCATCCTCAAGCAGCGGAGAGCGCAGCTACTGCGATGAGGTTTTTCTGCAGTTCAAAGGCAGCAGCGTGCATTGTTTTAACGGAAGTGAAAAAATCACACTTCATACAGGAGAAGTGCTGATGGTTCCCCGCCAGACCGGTTTCACCTCTGAATACAGCCGGAAATCCGGATGCTGTGTATTCAACATCAAAGATGACGTAAGCTCGATAAGCTGCTGCTGTGCTGATTTGAACGGAGCTCTGAAATCTCTCGGTGACCTGCGCCTGCGGCACAGCGGATTTTACTCTGCCGTGATTCCGGCTTTGAGTTCGGCAAGCGACGGACTGGTGCGCAGAATGCTTCTGCTCTCATTGATGTATCAGACGGAAACAGATATCATGAATATCAAACGCAATTTCAATGAAAGTGGAATATTCCCTCACCGGCTGGCCTTCAGGGCAAGACGGATAATCGAAGACTGGCCCGCAGGCAGTTTTCCGGATATTCCGGAAGTTGCGCAGCTTGCCGGATGTTCTGTAAACTATCTGTCAACCGTCTTTCACAGCAGCTACGGCGTCACACTCAAGAGTTTCATTCTTGACCACAAACTTGAAAACGCCCGCCGGATACTCAATCTCGGACAGATGCGGCCGGCTGAAGTTGCTGAATTCTGCGGCTTCCGGGATGCCGGATATTTTTCCCGGGTATTCAAAAAGACTTTCGGCTGCACGCCCTCATCTCTTTACCGGGGAGGAGCGGAAAACAATTTTGTGCCGCCACCGTTGAAATGAATCTTCCGTCTGCTATTTTGTTCCCAGTCTGCGGCGTGCCTCTTCAAGATTCAATCTGATCCTCTCATCAGGACGGACTTTGCACGCACGTTCAAAACAGGATACCGCCGTCTGATAGTTGCGGAGTATCATTGCGCTGACTCCGAGGTAAAAATCCCGTTCAGCCGGATTATATCTGCCGTAAAGATCAGCCAGTTTCCAGAAAATATACGCTGCCTTTTGCGAATTGCCTTTCTGCAGGTGCAGTTTGGAAGCCAGAGAAAGAGTATCTTTGGCAAAATTATAAGAGAAATCCTTAAGATAATCGCAGTCTTTGGAAAAAATCACCTTGTCAAACTCCCGCAAACCGTCATCGACATTGCCCAGATATATCACTGCGACCGCCCGCAAAGTCCTGCGGAAAACACCGATACGATGTGCAGTATTTCCGGACGCTCCGCGCGGAACTTTTATTGCCTCTGACAGTGCCAGTGCTTCAGTGCAGCGTTTTTCCAGAATCAGACGGTGTCCGTACGAGTAAAGTACGCGGTAATGCGGATTGCGGACTGTCAATGCTGACTCCTGAAATTTTTTCTCATCACGGTAAAGCTCGCAGTTCAGGCGGACTTCAGCGATCGAAAAAAGCGAAATCAAAGCAAGAACTCCCGTTATCCAGACTCTGCTTTGATGAAACCTGCCAGCAAGCAACGCAAGAGCAAATACGCATCCTGTTACCAGAAAGAGTGACGGCAGGTAACTGTAGCGGTCGGCAAATTCACTGCCGCCGATCGGCACGACTCCGGAAACCGGGGATATGGCAATACCGAACATCACTGCACATGGCAGCAGACAGTAAAGGATAAAATTGCGGCTTTTTCCTCTCAAAAAGAACAAAAGTGCTGCCGGAACCGCCAGAAAAAGGGCATCTGTGAGCGGAAGCTCCACCGGATAATAGGTAGTCAGATTAAAAGGAAGAAATGTTTTGCCGAAGTAGCGTCCGATATTGGCAGCTATATCAATGTAATGTTCCGGATTTGCCAACCTTGTCTCTGTTGCGCTCCGTGACATCTGGGAAGCATTGACAATAACATAGACCAGAGAAACTGCAGCCGACGGAATGATATATTTCAATTTTTTCCAGAATCCCCGTCCCCGGGTCTCGCAGAAGATAAACACCGCCGCCAGAGCAGGAAAAGTTATCAGCATCGGCTTGCAGAGAAAACTCAATATCAGGCAAAACGTTCCGGGAATGTCATATTTTCTCCTGCGGTAAAAATGGATGAAACTCAGTGAAGCGATCAGAAAAAACAGACCGACCAGACAATCCTTGCGCTCACATATCCAAGCAACGCTTTCGGCACGCTGGGGATGAACCGCCCAGATCAGTGCGGCAAACGCAGCAAAAAGCGGGGGTATCCGCAGTGAAACTCGGCCCCTGCGGTAAAAGTGCAATCTGATGAGAAGAAGATAAAACAATACCGCAGAAGCTGCGTGGAGAAGCGAGTTTACCATCAATGCCCCGAAGGGCAGTTTATCCTGCCACACCAGTTTGTCGATCATGAAGGAAATCATCACCAGCGGGCTGTGCAGGTCAAGGATGGGATTTTTGAAATAGAAGATGATATTTTCCAGTGTAAAATCGAGCCTCGTCCACTCTCCGACATAGACTCTGTCATCACTGATTATGCAGGGCAGAGGATCAAAGGAGGGGAAAAACACCGCCAGCACCGCGAAGAAAAGCACGGCACCGCAGGCGTAGATGATCTTTCTGTCGTTATTCATCACTTACTTGCCGGCTTCAAGTTTTTGCCGCTGACGGATAGCATCAGCAACCGGAGCCGGAACATAATTCTCGAGATCGCCGTCATATTTTGCAATCTCTTTCACCAGACTGCTGGAAACGAAAGAATTCTTCAATGTCGGCGTCATAAATATAGTTTCACATCCGGGACGCAGATTACGGTTCATCAACGCCATCTGAAGTTCATATTCAAAATCTGAAAACGCCCGCAGTCCGCGCAGGAGCGCATGGGCCTGATACTGCTCGACGGCGTCAACCAGAAGTCCGGTGATGGTCACGACTTCAACGTGCTTCAGATGAGCGCAGCTCAACTCGATGAGATGTTTGCGTTCCTCGAGAGAAAACATCGGACATTTTCCGGAATTGATGGCAACTCCGACAATAACACGGTCGAAAAGCTGTCCGGCTCTGGTGACGAGGTCGAGGTGTCCGTTGGTGAAAGGATCGAAGGATCCCGGATAAATTACCGTTTTCATTTTGATTTCCCGGTTGTCTGGATGTACATTATATTGTTGTCAATATAATATACGGCTATCAGCAGAAAAATGCAATACTCTGTCAACATGATCAGTTTCGACGGCTCATTACCATCGGAAACTGTACCGCGCCTGACACTCGCAATCGGTGTTTTCGACGGTGTCCACCTGGGACACCGCCGGATTTTGCACACCTCATGCGAAGTTGCTGACACCAATAACTCTATAGTCTGTGCGGTCACATTCGATCCCCATCCCCGCAGTATTTTCGGATTATCTCCGGAGCTGCTCGTTCCGCTCGATGAGCGCAAAAAGAGGCTGCGCTCCTGCGGGGCGGAAGTTATCGGCACGATAAATTTTTCAAAAGAGACAGCCGCTCTTGATCCGCAGGATTTCCTGCTTGCCCTGACAAACGATGACCGCTTTGAACTGGCTGGCATCTGCGTCGGAGAACACTGGCACTTCGGAAAAAACGGCAGAGGAGATAAACTTCTGCTTCAGGAGTTTTCTGAAAAGTACCATTTCGACTTCCGGGCGGTTCCGGAGCTTTTTGACGGCGGGGAAATCATAAGTTCAAGCTCCATCAGAAAACTGTTTTCAGCAGGAGATCTTGAGCGCGGAGCCGCCATGCTCGGTTCACCGTGCCAGCTCTGCGGCAAAGTGGTGAAAGGCTTCGGCGTTGCCGGAAGCAGACTTGATGCCCCCACCGCCA
>JAZQTR010000136.1:0-13967 GCA_045630865.1 Victivallaceae bacterium | reverse complement strand
GGGGAGATGATGCGGGGAGAGAGGGAAAACTTCTTTTCACGTGAAAAGAAGTTTTCCCTCTCTCCCCGCATCATCTCCCCATATCGGGAACAAAGCTAAATACAAAAAAGTTTTCCGGAGTCATACAGACAGCGGAAAACTTTTTATTCAAATGATCTTCTTTCCGGAGTACGAACTCCGGCAGAGAAGCACTTATCGCTTTTCGAGCAGATCGGTGCCGGTGGCAGCGACGCTCATACGGCGCGGGATATCGCTGTTTTCCTGCGGCTCAACAAAGAGCTGCTTGCCGTTTCCGACGACGAAGGTGGTAACTTTTACCGGAGTGTGGCTGAAAGTGGTGTAATGGAAGTTGTTGCGGGCGTCACGGACTCTCATCACTTCGATCACCAGCGGATTGTACTTGCCGTACATGCTGCCTTTCTCGGTCTTTTTGCCGGCAATAAAACGCTCGGCAGCAGCGTCGACGCGCTTCTGCTCTTCGGAAGTGAGATTGTCGATACCGACATTCTTGCAGACATAGGCGATGATCTCGGCTTTGGGGGCCTTGGCTTTGCGCATTTTCTGGATGTTTCTGTCGATGCTGCCATAGCCGGCGAGCTGTTTCTTCCAGAAACCGGTCGGAACTTTTCCGTCGATCATGATGCCGCCGGTGTCGTGGTCGGCAGTGACGACGACCAGAGTCTCGGCGGGATGCTTTTCAGCGAACTTGAGAACGGAGGCGATCATTTCGTCGAAAGCGATCATTTCCTGCATCATATCGCTGACGCAGTTGCAGTGGTTACCGCCGTCGATAGCTCCGCCCTCGACCATCATAAAGAAGCCGTTGGGGTTGTCGAGCAGTTCAATAGCTTTTTCAGTGACTTTGGCGAGAGAGGGCTTGCCGCCGAATCTGGTGCTTCCGAAGAAGATGTTCTTGCCGTCCTGTTTCAGAGCATCCAGACCTTTTGCGCCCTGCTGGACATCGAAACCGCTGTTTTTGAGTTCAGCAACCATATCTTTGGTGTGCATATTTCCGGGCTTCTTGAAGGAAGAGACACCGAAGAAGTCGAAGTCGGAAGCCTTCAAGTCAGCGAAAGAACCGGCAGCATCGTGACGGCTGTTGCGGTTGACGTAGTGGGTTCCGGGAGTAGCGTCGTTGATGGCAACGCTGGAGATGATACCGATCTTCATTCCGCGTTTCTTGAGGATTTTGGCAAGGCTGGTCATCGGACGCTTGTTTTTATCCATAGCCATTGAGCCGTTGTAGGTCTTGTTGCCGCAGGCAAGGGCACTTCCGGAAGCGGCGGAGTCGGTGGTTTTGCCGAAAACGTTGTTGGTTCCGGTCGGAATCGGCTCACCCAGCTTATCAAATGAAGTAGCCTTCATCTGGTTGCGGTAGAATTTGACGACATTGGGTCCCATTCCGTCGCCGATGAGCAGGAAAAGGTACTTCGGACGGACTTCCGCTGCCGATACAGCGAGTACCAGCAGGGCAACGAAAAAGATTGCAAACTTACGCATTGTTTAATCCTTTTTAACAATTTGGTGGATAAAGTCTGCTGAAAATATAGCATGAAAGCGGCAAAATTACAAGTAATTTTTTCAATTCCGGAGTTACGGCGTTGACCGGAGCAAACGCAGCCGCAAGGCACGAGATTGACCGCAATATGCCACCGGCAGTCATATTTCTTCACAATAATTGAAACAATATCAATTATTTCAAGTCCGGAGTAACTGCGTTGCTGACTTTCCAGGTGATCGGTTCGACTGCTCCGGGAGTTCCCATCAGTCCGGCCTCGGTGCGGTAGTGGTTGCCGCCGCTCATTATACGCAGGAGATAGTGCGTTTCAGTGGGAACACTCGTTCCACAGTGACCGTCGAGAAATGCGACATTGGCTCTGCCGTTATGAAGATAGAAAACCAATCCGTGATCAACTTTTCCGGTGTCGTACTTGTGGTGGATAAGGTGCGCCGGAACACTCTCGTTGGGATCGGCAGAATCCGCCAGCACCAGCATTTTTGACGCCAGTCTGGGGATATGTTTGAGTCTGATGTTGTGGGCAAAATAGTTGTTGGTCTTCGAGGGATATGCTGTCGCATAACTCATTCCGTAGCTGTACTTGCAGATCATTTCCGGAGTTGTATCCGGGATAGTCTGGCTGCTTGACGGACAGAAGAGTGCAGAGTTGATCCGGTTGCCGTCTGCGATATACTTTTTGTTCACCAGTCTTGCCGACCAGTTGTGGGTCCCTTTGGTGTCAGGATCATAGGTGAAATCGGTGATCTTGTTGTGATCCTTGTACGCCGAATAGATCCAGCCGTTGTAGTCCTCGCTGTACTGGTTGAGCGCAAGCATGACGTTTTTCTGATTGTTCACGCAGGTCGCACTGCGTCCGCGCTCTCTGGCACTCGACAACGCCGGCATCAGGATACCTGCCAATATGGCGATGATGGCAATAACGACCAGCAGTTCGATAAGGGTGAAGCTGCGCGCTTCTCTTCTGGCGGAAAAAGAAATATTCATCGCTTTTCTCCTTTCTGTTTGGAAAATGATCTTTATCTGTACAACAATATATTATATCACAGTTTTCGGCTTGAAAAATTTAGAAATAAGATTATTTTTTAATAAATACGACTATTTTCAGGAATTATTTTTATGACAGACGGAGAAATAAGATTCTATTATGATAATGTCTCCTACCGGATGGATTGGGAACACTGTGCCGACCGCATTTATCATCAGACATTTGTCCGCGGAGAGATCTGCCCTGCCCACACTCACCCGTCATATCACCTTATTCTGGTTACCGGCGGCAGCTGCGGAATCAATTTTGAGGGATATCCTCCGATGATCCTGCCTGCAAACGCACTTCTGATGATAAATCCGGGAATCCGCCACCAGTTTACTTTCGAACACTCTGACGTATCCATTCACAATCCGCTCATCTGGCGTTTCTACGACGACAGCGGAAATATACTCACCGAGCCCATGCAGAAACTCATCGGAGTCAAAGATGATGTTTCACCCTTTTTCATGTGCGTCCTCTCTCCGCTGCAGGCTGATGATTTTCTGCGCATGCACCGTGAGATGGAGCGTTACTTCTGGAACAGCTCACACTACGTCAGGTCTGCAAAACTCTTTTCTCTGATGATCCTTGGAATAGAGCTGCTCTTCAAGTGGAGCTGGAATAACGGAGAAACGGTTTCTGTCAGCGACAGCTCCGTTGTCCTCAAGGAAAAAATCCTCTCCATGATCGACATGTATTACCGCAAAGATGACTTCACGCCCGAAAGCATCGCCTTGGAGCTTGACCGCTCTCTGCATTACCTCAACAGCGTTATGATCAGGCATACCGGCTGCGGAGTCGCCCGCCATTTGCTTTTACGGCGGCTGACCAGTGCCAAAAACTCGCTCGAAACCACCAACCACCCCCTGAAAAACATCGCTTACGGCTGCGGATTCTCTTCGCCCAACTACTTCTCTTACGCTTTCCACCGCGAAAACGGAATAACTCCGAGCGAATACCGCAAACTGCACAATATCTCGATCAAATCACAGCCGGTGAGCAAGCCTTTCCGCTCCCGTGTAAAAAAGCGAAAGTGACCGCCCTGCCGGAGGCGGAACCCGGCAACAAATGCTCCGGCACAAAGACAAACCGTCTTGCAGGATCGGCGTTCAGGGTGTATTTTATATAAAATACATCAATGCAAAAAAGAGGATATGAAGATGTTTTTCACCAGTACCAGAAGCCGCTGCAGCATACTTTCCGCCTCAGCCATCGCCCGCGGACTTGCCGACGACGGCGGATTGTTTGTCCCCTGTGAGTTTCCCCGCTTTACCGACGCTGATATCGACCTGATGACCGGAATGGATTACAAAGGCAGAGCTGTCGAAGTACTGTCCCGCTATCTTACTGACTTCACCCGCGAAGAGATCATCTCCTGTGTCGACGCCGCCTATACCGGAAAATTCGATAATGAGCAGCCCGCTCCCCTCGTGCAGGTCAATGAGGGCATGTATCTGCTCGAACTCTGGCACGGTCCGACCTGCGCATTTAAAGATATGGCTCTTCAGCTGCTGCCGCACCTGCTGACTTCTTCGGTGAAAAAGACCTCTTCCGGACGTACCACCGTCATTCTCGTCGCCACCAGCGGCGATACCGGCAAAGCAGCCCTCGACGGTTTTGCCGATGTTCCCGGAACCCGTATCATCGTATTCTATCCGCAGAACGGCGTCAGCGCGATGCAGAAGCTCCAGATGACCACCCAGACCGGTGACAACGTCGCCGTCTGCGCCATCAACGGCAACTTCGACAACGCCCAGAGCGGAGTCAAAAACATCTTTTCCGACAAAGCCATGGCCGATAAACTCGATGCGGCGCAGATGGATTTTTCCAGTGCCAACTCGATCAACTTCGGACGGCTCGTGCCGCAGATCGTCTACTACGTTTCCAGCTACTGCGACCTGCTCAAATCCGGAAAAATCGCCCGCGGTGAGGAGTTCAACGTCTGCGTTCCCACCGGAAACTTCGGCAATATCCTCGCCGCTGTCTACGCTAAAAAGATGGGTATTCCGATCAAGACTTTCATCTGTGCTTCCAACCGCAACAACATCCTCACCGACTTCATCAACACCGGTGTCTACGACCGCAACCGTGATTTCCACACCACGACCAGCCCCTCGATGGATATCCTGATTTCCTCCAACCTTGAGCGTCTGCTCTACCTGCTCCTCGGCGAAGACTGCGCCGCCACAGCAGAGCTGATGACCCAACTTAAAGACAAGGGAGTCTACACCATCGGCAATGCCGTTCTTGGCAAACTCAAAGAGGACTTCTACGGAAACTGCGCCACCGATGAAGAGGCGGCAAAGACCATCAAATCACTCTTTGAAAAGTATAATTACCTCTGCGACACCCACACCGCAGTTGCAGTCAACGTCTATGAGAAATACCTGCAGGAAACCGGCGACAACACCCCCTGCGTCATCGCTTCGACCGCCTCTCCCTACAAGTTTGCTCCGGCAGTTCTCGAAGCTGTGAGCGGCAGAGAGCCGTCAGGCAGTGAGTTCGAGATGGTGAAAGAGCTTTCTGAAACCACCGGAACCGCGATTCCGGCTCCTCTTGCCGGACTTGCCGGCAAGACCGTTCTGCACAACTCCTGCGTGGAAAAAGAGGATATGGCAAAGTTCATCTCCGGATTTCTCGGAGTCTGACAAAGCGGACTTTTTACAGCTCAACTCCGAGCCATCCGGCGACGGTTCCGCCCATAACTTCTCTGATCAACTCATCGGGAACGCCGGTTCTCCGGAGCAGCCTTTCATAGTGCTGCATTCCCTGAACCATGGTTCCCGGACGGGTGACGTAGGCATCTGAACCGAAGATGATCTTGCGGGCGTTTTTCATTTCCGTATCGACGATCTTTACCTCGGCAGCAACGATTTTCGCCAGATCCTGCGGCTGGATACGCGCCCACTGGCCGAAACCGGCAAAATCGGCGTAGAGATTGCTGTGGACTTTGATGTAATGGCTCGCCTCATCGTGGAATATTCTGGTTCCGAGATGAGCCATAACGATATTCAGGCGCGGAAAAGATCTGGCTATGCGGTCGAGAGTTATCGGGTGCATATTCCGCAGTACCGGACGGCGGTAGATCTCATCGGCGGGACTGGGACGGAAATTGCCCGTATGGAAAAGCATCGGCAGACCGCACTCCTGTGCTGCCTCGTAGACCGGCATATAGATATCGTGGTCGTACTCATACCACGGATAGATACATTTGAAACCTTTTGCCCCCATTTCGGCGTAGCGGTAGACCTCCGAGGGGTCGGCGGTTTCCCAGAGGTCGAGTTTTGCCAGCGGAATGAACTCCGGATAATCACGGCATATCTTCAAAACTTCCTCATTGGGCAGATAATCGTGGCTGCCGTAACGCGAACCTCCGGAAAGGCAGGCGTAGCAGTCAAGTTCGCGGCAGGTTTCTGCAAGCACGGCAAGATCTTCGGGCTTATTGCTGTCGGCGTGGACGTGGAAATCTATTTTTGTCATGGTGTTTTCTCCCCGGTGTGATGTCTTCTTGAGTGTTAATATACCATTATTAATGTCCGGAATTTTGTGAAACCGACATACAGAAGTCTATTTAAGCACTTGTTACTGCACGTCTAAATATACCATTCAGGCAGTGTTTTGTCAACCACACAAAACGGCTTGTTTGCATCGGTGGATGCAGTGTGGAGCAAGGTCGTGTTTTTCGGTGAGTACGCAAGGGAGCATACGACTGTATGTGACCGTAGAGGCGCAACCGAAAGGCACGAGATTGCCCGCAATGCACCGCCGTCGGTCTGGTTACTTCACAACAATTGGGGCAATGTCATATACTATTATCAAAACTGAAATGCAAGCAGAATGTTTCAGGCTAAAAAACTCTTTTTTTCTTGAAAAGCCCCCTTTGCTGCTGTATAGTATAAAAATCAGTAATAATTGACAATATTCTATAAAGAAACAGGAGAAACAGATGAAAAAATCTCTGCTCATTACAGCTGCGGTCTGTATCTTTTCCGCCGCATTCTGCGCTGCGGAAACCAAAACTCAACGCATCACACTCGACAAATCCGGCTGCCTTCTTGCCGGAGATCTGCGCTTTGCAGGCGATATTTATAATAAGAGAGTCAACCACTCCCAGCGCGGAAAATCCTGGAAGTGCGACAAAGCTTCATTTGATAAAATTTCCGGAGTCAGCACCAACGTCGGCAAAATCATCATTCCGGAATTTCCTGCAATAAGTTATGCCACAACTCTCGCCCGTACCATAAATAACGGAGCCATCTACACTCTGCATATCAGCGGAACTGAACGCAACTTCACTGTCCGCACCAGTCTTCCTGCCGCCACCTTTGCCGGACGCGAGATATCTGCTGACGGCAAAAAGATCCTGCTTCGTTCCGAAAAAATCCAGAAAGGTCCGGGAGTCGCCAGCGGTTCGGCAGCCAGTATCGGTATTCCCTGCAGTGACGTCTATATCAATATCGAGTTTGAGAAACCGGTCGGCTACACCATCCACGACTACCGCCCCGGAACCAAAAATTTCAGCCTGCTCTTCAGTGTTCCCAAAGTATCGGCAAAAGATAAACTCAACGCGGTTCTGCGCTTCAAAGTCACTGCAATACCCTACAAAGCAACTCCCGTTGACATTTCAAAGGCGGTCAATATGGGATTTGCCGACGAAGTTGACTCCGACGGCAAAGGCGGCTGGACTGATCAGGGGCCGGAAAATGACCTGCGGATGGTTCCCACCGGAAAACAGCGGTTCAAAGGTACTGATTTTTACATCATCAACGCCAAAAAGAACAACAACAAAGCCTGTATCGCGCTGCGTGGAGGCGGACGCCCCTATTTTCCTGAATCCGCGACCGCTGAAGTCAATGGCAAACTGCGCGGCAACTACCTCACCATTCTCCACGCCAGAGCCTGGAAAGCTTCGTCCAAAACGGCCGGAAACATCATTGTAAAATACACCGACGGCAGCCAGAGCAATATCGCTGTATCCAGCAAAGATATGGGCAACTGGTGGAGTCCCACTCCGACTAAAAACGGCGATGTTGCCTGGGTGGGAGAGAACGCCTCCGCCTCTGTTGGACTCTTCAAAACCTCGTATGCCATCGAAAACAAGCCGATATCCGCAATCACTTTCAAATCAACCAACAGCTGTGTCTGGCTGATAGCGGCGGCAAGCGTCAGCGATGTAATCACTCCGCGCGACCACAGTGCAGTCTATTACATCGTTGCCGGAAAGAGTTGGAAGCCCATTGATTTCACCAAAACTCCCGAAAAAAACAGCGTGATGGACTTCTCTCACCGCCTCGACGCTCCCGCAGGAAAATACGGCAAAGTCATCGTCAAAAACAGCTCCTTTGTCTTTGAAAAGAGACCAGACACCCCCATCCGCTTCTACGGAAGCAACCTCTGTTCCGGAGCCAACTTTGTGAGCAAAGAGCAGGTGGATACGATCGTAAAACGCTTTGCCCGGATGGGATTCAACATCCTGCGCCTGCACCACCACGACGGCGGAATGGCTGACAACAAAGATACCACCAAACTCAATCCGGTCAACATGGATAAGATCGACTACCTCATAGCCAAGTGCAAGGAAAACGGTATCTACATCACCACCGACTTCTACGTCTCCCGCCGCCTGCCGGCCGGAGAAATTCCTGAGTACCCCGGCAAACTCAGCAACATCCAGGCGTACAAAGCTCTGTTCTGGCTCACCGATTCCGTCTGGGAGAACTGGAAAGCCAGTGTCACCAACTACATCAACCACGTCAATCCCTACACCGGAATGCGTCTTATCGATGATCCCGTACTGGTCACCATCAATATCATCAACGAAGGCAACATCAAGAGCCACTGGGCAACTGACGCCTACACCCGTAAAGTTTATGAGGAGTATTTCGAAAAGTGGCGCAAGGCACGCAATCTCACCGATGGCGGAAACCACGCAAAACGCAATATCCAGTTTGAAGAGTTTCTCACTGAAACCTATGAAAAACGTTATGCCCAAATGGTGAAATTCCTGCGCGGACTCGGCGTCAAAACGCCTTTTGCCGACCAGAATATGGGAACCACTCCCAAGCTCAGCCAGATGAGAAGGCTCTATGACTTTGTCGATAACCACGGATACTTCAGCCACCCCAATTTCCCTGTGGCTTCGTGGAAACTGCCCTCGTCTCTCAATCAGAGATCTCCGGTCTGCGCCGCTCACGTCGTTCCGTGGCATCTGCCCACCAGCCGTCTGTTGGACAAACCCTTTACCGTTACCGAATTCGACTACGCCAAACCCAACCGCTACCGCGCCGCCGGTCCTGCCCTCATCGGAGCTATCGGCTCTTATCAGGATTGGGATATGCTGGTTCAATTCGCTTTCTCCCACGGCAGCGAGAATTTCACCCGTGACGACCGCACCAACAACCACTTCGATCTCTCCACCGACTGCGTGAAGAACCTTGCCCACCGCATAGGAAGCAGTTTCTTCCTCAATGGCGGAGCGAAGCCTGCCAAAGGAACTTTTGCCGTTCTCCTGAGCGACAGGGCATATATTCCTTTTACTTATGAAAGCAGCAGTGAAATAGCGCAGCTCGCCCAGATCGCCAACGTCGGAACCTGCGTCATCAAAGACGGCGACTTGAGCAAACTTCCGGCAGACACGATTGCCGTAATCGATATCGGTGCAGGATTTCCCAAAAATTACAAGGGAAAATATCCGGTATTCAAAGCCGTCAAAGGCAAAAATATGCTGGTTTCCGATATCGTCAAGGCAGGACTTATTCCGGCAGAGTGCTATGATGCCAAAACTCAAACCTGCAAATCTCTTGACGGCAAGCTTGCGCTCTCCCGTGAGAACGGCACTTTTTCCGCAAGTTCAGATTGCTGCGATGCACTGGTGCTTCCTGAAAAGAAGAGCGGCAAAGCCGGACTGCTCGCTGTCAAAAACAAAACCGGTCATGGCGTATTCGGACTGGTTTCCGCCGACGGCAAAGCTCTTGCCGGCTCCCGCCGTATCCTTCTGCTCCACCTCACCGACACACAGGCGACCAAAGCGAAGTTCGGCTCACCTGCGATGAATCTTTTGATAAGCTGGGGTGTGACTCCGTTCCTCGCGGCAAAGGGAGAGGCTGAAATCACCATCTCACTCAATCCGGAAAAATACACCCTCTATGCAGTCAACACCGCAGGAAAACGGCTTTCAGAAGTCAAATTCAACGCCAAAAATGGAAAAATTTCATTCAACGCCAGCGTATTCAATAAATTCGGACAGGTCTTCGCCTACGAGCTTGCCGCAAAATAAGGATCTATATACAAATGAATCCAGACAGTTTGAATAAGTTCTCTCTGCTTGAAAATGCAGTCAAAGAGGATCGCCGTGTGCAGTACGGCGATATGCTCCAGAATTTTTACAGTCAGCATGCTGCAAAGGCAACTCAATCCAGAAAACGCACGCTGGAAAATGTATCGACTCAAGAGGACGCCCTGCGTGAAGTCAAAAACGCCCAAGAGCGTATCAAACGCGCTTTCGGAAAATTTCCGGAAGATTGTCCGCTTAACGCCAAAACCACCGGCTTTATCGAACAGGATGGCGTCGAGATCGAAAAGGTGCTGATCCAGACCAGAGAAAACATCCACGCCACGCTTCTGGTCTACCGCCGCAAAGGCGACACCGGATGTCAGCCGGGAATCCTTCTTGTCTGCGGCCACAGCGACACCGGCAAAGCCGCTCCCCACTACCAGAAACTTGCCTGGTCTCTCGGCAAAATGGGAATGACCGCCGTGGTCATCGATCCGCTCGGTCAGGGTGAACGCAAGCTCTATCCCGGACTGAAGTTTCAGAGCGTGAGAGAACACAATCTTGCCGGAAAACTCCTCTCGCTTGCCGGAGAATTTTTCGGTTCCTACCGGGCGTATGACGCCAGACGTGCCGTCGATTATATGCTGACCCGCTCCGACATTGACGCTTCAAAGCTCGGTGTCGCAGGAGTTTCCGGCGGCGGAACCCTTTCAAGCTACGTTTTTGCCCTCGATGAACGTATCGCCGCGGCAGCTCCCAGCTGCTACATCACCACTTTCGGACGCAACTTTGAAAACGAGCTGCCGACCGACTCCGAGCAGATACCCGCCGGATTGTGGGCAGAGGGCGGAGACATGGCTGACTTCATCATTTCACGCGCTCCGGCTCCGGCACTGATACTCACAGTCGAAAATGACTACTTCGATCCGCGCGGAACCGGAGAGTCTTTTCTTGAGGCGAAGAAAATCTACTCTCTCCTCGGCAGAGAAAGTAATGTCGAGATGTTCACCGGCCCCGGCAGTCATGCTCTTCCGGCGGAACTCCGCGACGCCACCAGCCGCTTTTTTGCCAGACATTTCCTCGGTGCGGATGAAAACTGCGAAGTTCCCCGGGGCGATGCCCTGCCGGTCGCGGAGACACTGGTTCTCGGCGGAAAGATGACTTACGAGCTTGAAAACGAAGACTCCATCACAGCGCACATCGCCAAAAAGATGGATCTTCTTGCCGCAGAACGGGCAGAGAAACCGGCTGACATCGGCAGTTTTCTGCGTGAAGCATTGCAGATACCGCAGAATATCGAAGTTCCGCAGTACCGCTCTCTGCGCCAGTACAACAATGAATACAAGCTCTCATCTTTTGCAGTAAAGAGCGATTATCCGGCGGAAGCGATCCTGATGCGTCTGGATCCAAACAACTGTATGTTCCACCTTGACCGGCAGGAAAACGCCGTTCTCTACGTCGGACACCTCGACACCAGATCAGAGATGCTGAAGTTGGGCGTTCCTGAAGGAACCGCTTTCTACGGCGTCGATGTGCGCGGTACCGGCAGATCGCGTTCTCTCACCTGCGACTGTGAGCCGGACTTCTTCCATATGTACGACAGCGATTATTTCTATGATGCCACGGGCAAACTGCTCAATGTTCCGCTTGCCGGAGGCAGAGTCCTTGATCTGCTTGCGACCATAAAACTGCTCAAAGAGAGCTGCAGTCACCTCACCGTCTGCGGCTGCGGTCTCGGCGGACTTACCGCCGCATACGCGATGGCGGTCGACAGTAGAGGTGTGGATAAACTTATCCTCTCCGGAATCCCGGAAAGTTGGAGAAGTTTCATCAACGGCGGCGATGTCCACTGGCCGCAGTCGGTCATGATCCCGGGATCACTTGCCTGCTTCGATCTGCCGGAGCTGTATGAGTATATAAAGAAAAAGCTCCCGACCGAAATCGGGAACTTCAAAAATCAGATGATGAATAACTGAATCGCAAAAGGGTGAAAAACAGCCGTCATTCTGATGGCGTCACATTTCCGTCACTTTTGCAAACTGCTTTACTGCAAAGATATACAGCCGCTTTCTGCGCGATTGTCTTTGCCGCCGGAGCAATGGCTGCACAGCCGGATTGTACTGCCAACAACAGTGAGCAGCAAAGCAGTTTGACTGAAATACTCTTAAGATTTTTCAATTGTTTTCTCCTTTGTCAGTTGTGTTTGTTCCACACGGCGAAGAGGGCGATAAGGGTCGTCACCGCCCATGCGATGAGATTGCCGGATTTTTTCAGAAAGGTGTTTTCGTTGCGGTGGAAGTCCTCCAGACTCTGGACGCGGCTCAACAATCCCGGATTGCCGTTGCCGTAGATCATTCTGCCGTCGCGGTCAAGTTTGCTTTTGATCTCTTTGACCTGCTCATCGATCCGGATCAGAAGTTCATCGCGTTCAACGTCACTCATTTTCATCTCTCCAGCTTGAGGCCCCGAAGAGCCTGACACCCCAGTAGGCTTTCTGTGCCGCAAACCATCCGAGGCCATCCTCACGGATGAGGTCATAAAAGAGTTCATCCGCCTCTTTTCTCGTCCAGCCTGCCGGAGTCCGGCGGTAGAGGTAATCGTGAGCGACCGCTCCGCGGATGGTACGGGGATCTATGGCAGGAGTGATACTCGCCCAGAGAAAACGCGGAACACTTGCTCCGTCACTCTCAAAACCGGCAGGCACGAACAGAGTTTTGCCATCTCTGACAATGCAGAGATCCTGCCGCAGAGTAATGACGTCTCCGCGCTCATTTTCACGGTGTATTTCAACAAGCATTTATTCCTCCTCCCACAAGCAGTCATCAAGCTTCGCCTTGAGTTCAGCAGGAACATTGGCGACGAACGCCGCAAAGACCGGATCGGTATTCAGCAGGTAATTGGCGGCGAAAAACTGGTCAAGGACGCCGGCACTTTCAAGCTGCGCCTTGTAGGTATCCCACTCGCTTCCCAGCACGCGGATGATTTTGAGCGTACTGTATTTTTTGACCGCCGCCGCGACCATTTCCTCCGTCTCCTCATAAGTGTAGGGGGCGTTTTCAACGTCGATTGCGGAGTCGTAGACGTGTCCGGTTTCGATCTGACGTATCTTGAAGTTGTCCGTTGAGTAGCTTTTGTAAAGTTTCACGCCGTCGGCACGGGTGCTGTGGTATTCTTTTTTAACCATTATATTTCCTCCTCTTTAATGATGTCTGCGTAGTATGACCAGTTGGTTGCCGATTTGTAAGCCTCAGCGCACCCGGCCGGAACGATGATCTCTTTGAGGACGCGATTTGCGTCCGCAGCTCTTGCGCCCAGTTGCGGCGGAGATACTGCCTTTACTCTCAATGTACGCAATATATCCAAGGAAGCAAATCCCGGGTCTGCGGTTGTAATGTTCTCCGGCAATATGAGTTCAGTTAGATTCCTGCATCCACCTACTACGCCATTATCTACGGCGACAAGTGGGGGGAACGTAAGTTTACGTATACCGCTACCTTGCAGCCCCCAAAACCAAATGTGACTAACCGTTTGCGGAATCACTATATCCGTCAACGCGAGGCATCCGTTAACCATACTTCTTTCGATGGTTTGTAAACCTTGTGGTAGAATCAGAGAGCGCAGATTCCAGCAAGCATTACACAATGCGTATCTGGTGTTTGTCACGCCTCGTGGGATTGTCAAATGCTTGAGTGCTTTGCAGCCTTGAAACAAGTAAGTATCGCCAGTCCAAGTTACTCCTGCCGAGATTGTTGCAGTCTCACAGCATATCATTAGTCCCAAAGAGTATGCCGCAGTAAGGGCGGTGTTGAAGCCTGTCAAGCGCATTGCCACAACGCTGTAATCCTCTGCGCCTGTGCCGGAACCACCGCCGGCAGAAAACAAGGGTGCGGCTGGTTTCCACGCACCGCCTTCACTTACGCCAACAATGATTGTATATCTTCCGTATGCCGGATATGTGTGCGTTAAATTTGCTCCCCCTATGGTAGTCAGAGTTTCTACAATTCCATCGCCCCATTCAATCGTGAGCGTACCGGAAACAAGATAGGGATTGAAACATACAACTTTGTCACCACGCGGATTACTTGCGGGGTATTCGCCCATCGCTTTAGTCACCCACACATCAAACTCGCATTTGCCGGACTTGGTGG
>JAZQTR010000135.1:0-8863 GCA_045630865.1 Victivallaceae bacterium | reverse complement strand
CGTCACTGCGCCGAGGACAAGTCCGGCGAGAATGGCGATGATTCCGATAACTACGAGAAGCTCGACCAGCGTGAATTTGTAACGTTTATTCATCATTTGCAATCCTTTGTCTTATAAAAAAATTTGAAACCGCTTGACAGTTCACGCCATATACTTTAGCCGGAATTCTGCTTTTTGTCAAATCATAACTGCTTTTTTTCAAGAAAAAAATGTTTTTTTGCACTTCGGCACTTGACAAAACTGCTAATTTCAGCTATTCTATACGGTGGGTTACAATACCCATTTTCAAAAAAGAAAGAAAAGAAAATATGAAACAGAAACATTTTACCCTTGTGGAGCTTCTCGTTGTCATCGGTATCATCGCTATCCTCGCCGGCATGATTATTCCTGCCGTCGGTATGGCACGTGCCGCCGGACGCCGTACCGAGTGCGTCAACAATCAGGGACAGCTGATGAAGCTGCTCACCATCACTATGAATGACAATGACAACTACTTGGTGTCAGGCGAAGGTTACGGAAGTTACAGTGAGAAAGCCTCTTGGACACGCTATCTGTATGAAAAAGGTAAATTGCAGAGTCTGAAGGGTTTCCGCTGCCCTGCAATAACCACCGATCAAAACCCCGCACTCGGCACCAAAGTAGGAAATACACAGCTTGCAGCTGCTCTCGGCGTGGTCGGAGCAACTGGTTCTGACGGAGACAGAAAGTCCCCCAGCTTTAAAAAAGACGAAGACTCCAAAGCTTTAACGTTCTGGGGATTTGACTTCAGAGGAACCAAACGTCTCACCGTCAAAACAGGTTCTAAAAAGTATGTTCTCTCCCCGGCTCAGCTGGTAATCGGTGGATGCTCAGGAAGAGAAGAAGGCGGAGCACTTGTTCCGCGCGCAAATTTGTTCAACGGTACAGCAGGTTACTTTTACTCCATTCACGACGGCGAATTCAACATGTATTTTCTTGATGGTCATGTTGAAACAGTCACTCCTGAAAAAGCTGTTGACGGAAAATTTATTCCGGATAGAAACGGAACTGGAGCAATGGAAGTTGTTGCCGAAAGTCATATCAAAGACTTTGAAGGCTGATTTCCATACCGTTTGATCTGTGCCCGCCGGAAAAATTCCAGCGGGCTTTTTTGTTGTCTGCAACTTTTACGGTACACAAAAAAAGCCGTCCGGAATGGACGGCTTTCTGTTTGGATGATTTCAGAGTGTCGTTTTGATCACCGTACACTCCGCAGAGTCCGGCGCAGGAGCAATACGGTATCCGCCGACAGCGGCAGGTATCAGAACCGTTTCACCGGGATTTATCACGACAGGCTCTGAAACAGAACTGCACATAACTTCAAACGGAGCATTTACCGCACTCAACAAATGAAAACTGCTCTTTTTGGTATCATCCATCCGCGGCTCAACCAGACGCCAGTCGGAAACATTGAAGAACGGACAAATCGACACGATGTCGTATTTGCGGTTGCGTGAAACACGATCGACCGCTCCGGCAATGCGCGGAGACTTGCGGTTCATGAAATTGATTGACTTCATTCCCTTTTCAACATGAAGTTCACGGCTTTTACCGTTGCTGTCCACCCTGCCCCAATCGCTGATGCGGTAGGTAGTATCGCTGTTCTGCTGGATCTCAAGGATGAGGTTTCCGGCACCGATGGCGTGCAGAGTTCCGGAAGGGATAAAGTAGGCATCGCCCGGTTTTGAGGGATACACCTGAAGCAGACGCTCGACGTCAGGAGAAGTTATCAGCTCCGCCAGATGGTGACGGGTCGCCTTTTCAGACAATCCGGCGAGGATTTTTGCTCCCGGCAGAGCGGAAACAACATACCACATCTCGGTCTTGGGTTCAGCGTTTCCGCCCGCCATACGGCAGGCGTTTTCATCAGGATGAACCTGAAGACTCAAACGCTCTCCGGCGTCAATCACCTTGACCAGAAGCGGAAAACGATCTGTAACACGGCAGTTTTCGCCAAGCAGAGCTCTGCCGTAGAACTTCACCAATTGCGAGAGTGTTGCTCCGGCAAGCGGTCCGTTGGCAACGACGCTTTCGCCCTCCGGACGATCAGAGATTTCCCACGCTTCACCTATAGGAGCATCATGTTCCGGCAGAGTTCTGCCGAGGACGCTTTCCATCTGATTTCCGCCCCAGATACGCTCCATATAAACCGGATGAAATTTCAAAGGATAAAGGCTGCCGCTATCAACAAACTGACTCATTTCCGCCTCACAAATTCACAAATATTTACTGATGACCTGCTCCATGGCAGAAACCACTTCATCCGGAGTCATATTTCCGGTGTCGATCAGAACAGCATCGTCAGCCGCTTTCAACGGAGCAAGCTCACGTTTGGAATCCTGTTCGTCGCGCGCAGCAATGTCTTTCATAACATTTTCAAGTGTAGCTCCGGCAGCGACTTCCCCCTGCTGGGCAAGACGTCTTTTCGCACGCGCCTCAAGGCTCGCAGTAACAAAGAACTTGCAGTTGGCATCAGGAAACACCACTGTACCGATATCTCTGCCCTCCATCACGATCCAGCCTTTCTGCGCCGCATCGCGCTGTACCGGCAGCAGAGCATCCCGGACAGCCTGCTGCTTGGATACCTTGCTTGCCGCAGCAGCGATTTCCGCAGTTCTCAAGCCGCTGCCGGGATCGATACCGTTAACCAGAAGAACGCCATTGACATACTCAAGCTTCAGGCTTGCCAGAAATTCTCCGGAAACATTATCTGTCGGCAACCCGGCATTGACCAGACTCCAGGCAACCGCCCGGTAAAGGCTTCCGGTATTGACGTAGGTAAACCCCATCTTTTCGGCAAGCAATTTGGCAACTGTGCTTTTACCGGCTCCGGCCGGACCATCTATCGCAACAACGGTACTCATTTCTGACAATTTCTCCAGACATTAAGGGAGTGCTTCCCAATTCAAAATCATAGAGATAACATACACGCTGTTGGATGATTTTTCCATACTCCGCCGCAAAAAAAGAGAGTTTTTTACACCTGCCAGACTTTTATTCCGGAAATCAGGACAAAAAAAATGCGCCCTGTTGTCAGGACGCATTTTTCTGTACGGAAACACTCGTGTTCCGGAACTGAAACTGATATCAGTTTCCACCCCGGCTGCGGAGTCTTCCGCTCTTGAGAAATCCCTCGTAATGGCGCATAGTGAGATGTGACTCAAGCTGGCTCATCGTATCAAGAACCACGCCGACCATAATCAGCAAACTGGTTCCGCCGAAGAACTGGGCGACCATGAACGGGATACTGAAGTTGCGATAGAGGAACATCGGGAAGATCGCAAGGATGAGCAGGAAAAGCGCACCGCCTGCGGTAACCCGTGTCATCGCAGAATCAAGGAAGTCTGCAGTAGGCTGTCCGGGGCTGATTCCCGGGATATAAGCTCCCTCTTTCTTGAGGTTGTCAGCGATCTGCAGCGGATTGAACTGGTTGGCAACCCAGAAGAAGCTGAAAATGACAATCAGCAAACCGTAGGTCACCGTATAGCCGATGCTGTCCTGCTGGAACAACGTTGCGAGCGTCATCCAGAATCCGCCGGACTTGGCTGCCATCGTATTGAAAATAAACGTGGGCAGCATCATAATCGCACCTGCGAAAATGATCGGCATAACGTTGGCAAAGTTGACCTTGAGCGGCATATAGGTTGAACCGCCCATCATCTGTTTGCCGACAGTTTTACGAACCATCTGGATCGGAACACGGCGATATCCCTGACTGAGCAGGATGGTCGCCGCAGTGACCACGCAGAACATGACCAGAAGCAGCAGAAGCTGAACTGATTTGAATGTGCTGCCGTCAGGAGTGGTTCCCTTGATCGCCATCTGAACCAGCTCGATGACCGAGTGGGGCAGACGGGAAACAATGTTGATCGTAATGATCAGGGATACTCCGTTGCCGATACCACGCTCAGTGATCTGCTCACCGAGCCAGGTGAAAACCATAGTGGTACAGGTAATGACCAGAACCGTCACCGGCACAAAGACTGAAGCACTGCCCATATAGAGCGGCTCTGCAGGCTGGGGCAGGTGCAGCTTGGTGGGGTTGACCATCGCCAGAGCGACCATGAAACCCTGAACCACGCACACCAGAATCGTAAGATAGCGGGTGTACTGGGTGATCTTCTGTCTGCCGGACTCACCCTCACGCTGCATCTTCTCAAGCTGCGGAATCACAGGGACCAGCAGCTGGAGAATGATTGATGCAGTAATGTAAGGCATGATTCCCAGTGCGCCGAGCGCGAAGTGCGCCAGCGCACCGCCGGAAAACAGGTCGATCAGCTGAACAAATCCGCCTTCGGAACCGCTGGACTGCGTCACATCACTGATGAAACGCTCCAATGCCGCCGGATTGATTCCGGGACAGGGAATGTTGCTCGCGACTCTCACCAGAACGATGATGAGAGCGGTGAAGAGGAGCCGGTTACGCAGCTCCTTGACCTTCAGAATATTGACAAACGCACGCCACATAGTTCCATTCGACCTTTACTCTTATTCCGCGATTTCGACTTTGCCGCCGGCAGCCTCGATCTTCGCAGCAGCAGCAGCGGAGAACTTGGCAGCTTTGACGGTCAGAGCCTTGGTGATCTCGCCGTTGGCGAGAATCTTGATGGCGTGACGGGCTTTGCCGAGAAGTTTCTTCTCGCGCAGGGAGGCCTCATCGACCACATCACCGGCGTTGAAGTTAGCCTCAAGAATGTTGAGGTTGACCAGAGCGTAAATCACGCGATCCGCGTTCTTGAATCCGCGTTTGGGCAGACGACGGAACAACGGAATCTGACCGCCTTCGAAGAAGGGACGGCTGACAGAACCGGTACGGCTGGACTGACCCTTTTCACCGCGGCCGGCACTCTTGCCCCATCCGGAGCTGTCACCGCGACCGACGCGCTTGCGGCGGTGGCGTGAACCCGGAGTCGGACTCATATCGTGAAGTTTCATTATAACACCTCTGTATTAGTTGGCTTCGGTTTCCGCTTTGACCGCGATTCCGCGGCGGGCAAAAGCCTGCTCACGGGTGGAGAGTCCGGCGATGGCCTTGAAGGTCGCCTTGGCGACGTTCACGGCGTTGGAAGCACCGAGACTCTTGGCCAGAACGTCCTGAACTCCGGCGAGCTCGAGGATGGAACGGACAGCACCACCGGCGATAAGTCCGGTACCGGCAGAAGCCGGACGGAGCAACACCTTGGCACCGCCGAATTTGACCTCGATCTCGTGCGGGATCGTATTGCCGTTCATCGGAACGCTGATCAGATTCTTGCGGGCAGCTTCGCTACCCTTGCGGATAGCATCGCTGACTTCGTTTGCCTTGCCGTAACCGTAACCGACACGTCCGTTGCGGTCACCGACAGCGACCAGGGCTCCGAAACTGAAGTTCTTACCGCCCTTGACGACTTTGGCACTGCGGTTGAGGGCGATGACGCTCTCGTCAAACTCGCTCACAACGGGTGCCTCTTTGAAATTATCACGTTTTGCCATAGTGCTTACCCCGCTTAGAATTTGAGGCCGTTTGCACGGGCCGCTTCGGCGATCGCCTTGATCCGGCCATGATATTTATAGCCGGAACGGTCGAACACAACTTCGGTAACATTCGCGGCCTTCGCCGCTTCGGCAGCCAGCTTGCCAAGCAGAGCCGCACCTTCCATATTCGGACGGGCGTTCTCAGCTTTGAACTGAGCGGACAAGCTGGAGGTATTCGCCAGGGTACGGCCGGTCACATCGTCGATGAACTGACAGTAGATGTGGTTGGTCGTGATGCTGACGCAGAAACGCGGACGCTCTGCCGTACCGGAAACCTTTTTACGGATCCGGGTATGACGGCGCATACGCTGAGATTTTCTATCGAAAACTGACATTTTTCTTATTCTCCATTAAGCGCCGGAATTAACCGACCGACTTGCCTTCCTTCAACACGATGCGCTCATCGACGTAACGGATACCCTTGCCTTTGTACGGCTCGGGTGAACGGAAACGACGGATCTGAGCAGCAGTTTCACCGACCAGCTGCTTGTCGCAGCCTTCGACGATGATCTTGTTCTCAGGAGTGACCGTGATTTTGATTCCTTCCGGAATCTGGAAATTGATCGGATGGGAATATCCGAGACTCAGGTTCAGAACTTTGCCCTGCAGAGCGGCTTTATAACCGACACCGACGATGGCGAGCTCTTTCTTGAAGCCCTCGGTCACACCGATCACCATGTTGTTGATCAAGCTGCGGGCAAGACCGTGCATTGCGTTGGCAGCACGGACATCGCTGGTCTGAGAGACGACGATCTTGTCGTCCTGCAGCTCAACTCCGACATACGGCGGAAGCGCAGTGGTGAGCTTGCCGCCCTTACCTTCAACCGTCACCTGGTCCTGGGAAATCTCAACTTTGACTCCCGCGGGAACAGCGATCGGTTTCTTACCAATTCGAGACATATTTCGTGTTCCTTATTACCAGACGTAACAGATGATCTCTCCGCCGACATTCTCGCTCTTGGCGCGACGTCCGCTGAGAATACCCTTCGGAGTGGACAGAATGACCGTTCCCTGACCGTTACGGACACGCGGAATCTCCGCGCAGCCGCAGTGGACACGGCAGGAAGGTTTGCTGACGCGCTCCAGACCGCCGATGACGGCCTTGCCTTCAAAATACTTGAGGGTGATCGAAAGCTCGCGGGCAACGCCCTCGCCGATCACTTCGACACTACCGATATAACCCTCTTCCAGCAGAACGCCGGCGATAGCCTGCTTCTCTTTCGAGAGCGGAACAGCAACGGTCTTGAGACCGGCGTTTCCGGCGTTGCGGATACGGGTGAGCATATCGGAAATAGGATCTTGCATACTCATTTCACTCGACTCCTTATTACCAGCTCGCCTTTGTCACACCCGGAATCTGGCCCTTGGAGGCCAGCTCACGGAAACAGATACGGCAAAGCTGGAACTTGCCGATATAGGCACGGGCACGGCCACAGGCCTTGCAGCGCGTATAATTGCGTACCGCGAACTTGTTGGGACGGGCAGCTTTGACCATCAAACTGAGTTTAGCCATTTTTCAACTTGCTCCTTAATCCTCGAACGGTACTTCCATCATCTTCAGCAGCTCACGGGCGGCCTCATCGGTCTTCGCCGTGGTCACGAAGGTGATATTGACACCGAGCGGATACTTGAGTTTGTCAGCATCGACTTCGGTGAACACAGACACATCGGAAACGCCCATATTGTAGTTGCCGACGCCGTCGAAACCTCTCTTGGGAATACCGCGGAAGTCACGGACGCGGGGCATGGCATTGTGGACGAAACGATCGAGAAACTCATACATGCGGCTTCCGCGCAGAGTCACCATAACACCGGTCTGCATACCGACGCGGAGCTTGAAGTTCGCGACGTTCTTGTGGGCCTTGGTGATGACGGGCTTCTGACCGGTCATCGCACCGATGTGCTTCTGGGCCTCGGCAAAGGCATCACGCTCTTTATCAGTACCGATACCGGTAGAGATAACGATCTTCTCAAGCTTCGGGATCTCCATCACGTTCTTCAGGCCGAGTTTGGCCTGCAGCGCGCTGCGGACTTCCTTTACATATTTTTCCTTCATATCCGGCATTTTTTACTTCCCCTCATTTTTCTTGGCAAGACGGGCGGCTTTGGCCTCCTGCTTCGCCTTCAGGGTTTCAGCCGTCGGAACGACGTTGGAAACGTGAACCGAAACAGAACGCTCAACAAGACCGCCGTTCGGGTTCGCTTTGCTCTTCCGGACAGTACGTTTGCCGAGTTTGTGCGCAGCATCGCCGGCAATCTCCAGCACGACACGATCCTTACCGGTAAGCACCGCCTTGACAGTCGCCTCGGAACCTCTGTAGTTTCCGGCGTTGACCATCACTTTATCGTCTTTCTTGACGTGGTAGGTTTTCATATTACAATACCTCCGGCGCAAGTGAGATGATCTTCATGAAATCTTTCTCACGCAGTTCACGCGCCACGGGCCCGAAGATACGGGTTCCGACGGGGTTCTTGTCCTTGTCGATCACGACCGCAGCGTTCTCGTCGAACTTGAGGTAAGAACCATCGGGACGACGGATCTTGGCAACAGTACGGACGATGACCGCCTTGACACGCTGACCGCGCTTAACGCTGCCATCGGGAAGAGCTTCCTCAACGGCACAACTTACGATATCACCGACGCGGGCGAACTTGCGACGCTGACCGAGCACCGTGATGGTGAGCAGCGACTTGGCTCCCGAGTTGTCGGCGACCTCCAGAATACTCTGCATCTGAATCATAATCTATGCTCCTCCGGAGGATTACGCCTCGGCGCGGCTGATGATCTCAACCAGACGCCAACGCTTGTTCTTGCTCAACGGACGGGTCTCAACGATGCGGACGGTATCACCCTTCTTCGCTTCGTTGTTCTCGTCGTGGGCGGTGAACTTCTTACTGACTTTAACGACTTTGCGGTACAGCGGATGGGCGGTACGACGCTCGACGTTGACCACGATGGTCTTGTCCTGAACGTCGCTGACGACGACTCCAACGCGCTCCTTGCGGATACCGCGGACAGTTGCTTCGCTCATTACTTCACCTCAGCTTTCGCGGCACGGGCCGCTTCTTCCGTCAGGCAGCGGGCGATGTCGCGGCGAACTTCACGGACGCGCGCGGTCTTCTCGAGCTGACCGGTACGGGACTGAATCTTAAGGTTCAATTTCTCACGCTGCAGATCTTCGATCTTTGCCGCGAGATCAGCATCGGTCATTTCACGGATTTCACTGTTTTTCATTTCGATGCCTCTCTTACTTGCTGTCACGGGACAGGAACTTGCACCGGACGCAGAGCTTGTAAGTCGGAGGCCAAGCGGTCTTAGGAAGACAATCCT
>JAZQTR010000134.1:0-6132 GCA_045630865.1 Victivallaceae bacterium | reverse complement strand
CTGGACAGAGGGAAGCTGTCCGGAACAGGCGAAGAGCGTAGCGGCGAGGTTGTTGAGCGGTCCGCACTCGAATCCGCAATAGCTGTTGAGCATAACGAGAGCCAGATACTCCGCGCTGCGGGGCTTGTTTTTGCCGTAGTTGAAGTCGATCTGGTGATTCATGAAGTAGTCACTGGCACCGAGGACGAAGTTGAAAATCCGGTTGGCACGGTCACGGTGACTGGTCTTGCTGAGGTTGAGGGTATCGGCGATATCTCCGTAACTGCGGGGATCGATCTCGCCGTCAGCGATGATGATGGGGTGACGCAGCACCTGATCGGAGGTGTTGGTGTACTCGATGCTGTCCATGCGGACATCCTGATCGGTATTGATCTCGACTTTGCTGCCGTTGGCAACTGAAAAACTCTTCGAGTGTCTGACATAACTTGCCTTGAAGTCATCTTTTCCCGGAACTTCAGGGTAGTTGAGACGGAAGAGAACTTTATCCTGGTGGGCCTCGTCGATGACTTCAGCAGGGAAATACTGCACCTTGCTGCCGTTGTAAGTGATGCGGGTATCGCGGCGGCCGAGCACATCGAAGTTGCTTCCGGAAATAAACTTGAGTTCGCCTCCGGTGGTTCCGTCAAATGAGCGGTCGAAGTTGAAGAGCGCGCGGGTATCGGAATCGACGGCAAAAGATTTTTCCGGAGTGAAATTGCCGCTGTAACGGGCTATTGAGGAGACCCGGAGAAGGTCGATACAGCCGTTGAAATTGTTTTTGATATTGTGTCCGGAGCCGCGCGATACAGCGACAGTGTTTCCGACAGTCAGCTGATGGGCACTGATCGTGATCGGGAACTTTGTATCGGCAGGCATCGGGGTATAGCTGAACGTTTTGTCATCGATTATCTTTTTGCCGTTGAGGTAAAGCTGGACTCCGCCATCTTTGCTCCACTGGGCGGCGATATGATTCCAGACGCCGGCGGGGATATCCGCCTTGACCTGCTTCTGGAATTTCTTGTCGGCAAAATCTTTGATAAAGAGAGTGATAATGCTCCGTTTGGCATTGTACTGCACTCCGAACAGCTCAAGGCGTTTGGGCAGGTATCTTCCCTTGCCGCGGTTGAGGCGGTTGGTTGCCTGCATAAGGGTATAGAGGGTATCTTTTTTCCAGCTTTCCGGCTTGAAGAAACACTCGACGGTTCCGTCGCCGGTCGGATAGTAGTAGCTTTCGATCTTTTGCGGATGCTGATCCTCTGCCCAGGTGCCCTGTCCGGAGGCTGCGAAGAAAAAGAGGCGTTTTCCATCGAGGAAATAGGATTTATCGCCATTTTTTCCGGAAACACCGGCAGAAAACTGCTCGTCGCGGTAGGCGGGGAAAGGCAGCTCGAAGGCTTCGCGCATGGCAAGCTCGGTGAGCAGGAGTTTCGGATGGTTGGCGGTCTTATCCTTGAGGGGAAGTCCGTGGTTGTCTCTTTCGATCGGTGATGAAGCAAGCGTGATTTCGAAGGCGATCTTTTTCGCTTCAGGATGGATCAATCCCGGTTCGGAATAACGGGTGACCGTACTGACCGGACGCATATGGCTGATCCAGCGGGGGTCGGTGACGCTCACCGGCAGGACTTTTCCCATCTTATCGTACTGAACGACACGGATGGGGTTGCGCCAGACCATTTTGGAGAGGCTTTGGAGAGTGAATTCGAGAACGACCTGTTTTCCGGCAAGATTTTCCGGAACATCGACGGTGTAACGGGCGACGCTTACACCGGAATAATTCACATCAAAGAAAAGTCCGCCGTCTTTGACTTTCAGGGTGAATTTCTGATTTTTTCTGACCTTTTTGCCCGAAAACACTCCATACACCCACTTTGAGGAATCGGTCAAAGCTCCGGCAAAAATATTTTCGCACTTTTCAGCAGGAGTCAGCTGGAGTTTTCCCTTGCCCGGGATGCACTCAAGCGCGGTGGTTCCGGCAGGAACGGTGAAGCGGAGCAGAACTTTATTTTTGCTGTTTCCGGCGAGAGCGGTCACGGCAAGTTCTTTTCTGCCGCCGGCAGTTGTTGCGGTGATACCGTAGCCGGAATCCGCACTCTTACCTGTGATACGCGCCATTTTTGCCGTATCGATACAGATCTCATACGGAACTTCTGTCCGGCGGTTGATGTTCCACTCGAGCGGGATGCCTGCAGAAAGCAGAAGCGGAAGTGCCGCAGAAAAAACGGCAGAACAAACTTTTTTCAACTGCATGATTTTTCTCCATTTTATATTTCAGAACAGTTAAACAAACGCTATACAATACACCGCGGATACTTTTTTTTCAAACTATAGAACTTTTCAAAAAAATAAATTCCTCTGAAATCATAGTTGGAAAATGCATTTTCCACTGGATAAAACGGCTTTCGCGCTCTATATTTACGCAGTATGCAGAAAAAAATAATCTTTCGAGGAGTTAAAAATGAAGATATCCGAGCGTGTTCTCTGTGTTGAACCCAGTCCGCCGAGGGCGATTTTCGACCTTGCCGCGAAATATACCGACGTCGTCGATCTGACGCTGGGAGATCCTGACCTGCCGCCACCGGTGAACGTGCGCGAAGCGGCATGCCGCGCGATCATGGAGGGAAAAACCCGCTACTCCGCCAACGCAGGACTCATCGAACTGCGCCGCGCGATTGCAGATGACCTGAAAAAGAGTTCCGGCATGGAGATCGATCCCGCAGGCGAAGTCATCGTCACCGTCGGGGCGATGGAAGCAAGTTTTCTCACGCTTTACACGCTGCTCTCTCCGGGAGATGAGGTGGTCATACACGCCCCCTACTGGATAAATTACTCACAGGTGGTACGCAGTCTGGGAGCTGTTCCCGTCTTTGTCTACACCCGTCCTGAAGACAACTTTGAGCTTCAGATATCTGATCTTGAGAAAGCGATAACGCCGAAAACCCGCCTGGTGGTGCTGAATTACCCCAACAATCCCTCCGGAGCAATTCTTCCTGAAAAAACCATTGAAAAGATTGCAAAACTCGCAGTTGAAAAAGATTTTATCGTGCTCTCTGACGAGATCTACGAGAGCCTTATCTACGACCGCCAGCCCTGCCGCAGTATCCGCAGTTATCCCGGAATGGCTGAACGCACCGTCATCATCAACGGTATGAGCAAGCGGTTCGCTATGACCGGATGGCGTTTGGGTTGGGCGATAGCTCCGCGCGAACTGATTTCCGAGATGACCAAAATGCAGGAAAATATCGTCGCCTGTGCTCCGCTTCCCGCCCAGTACGCCGGAATCGAAGCCCTGCGCGATGACTCCGGCAGTACCGCCATCCGCGACGAATTCAGAAAGAGACGCGATGTCATTTACAATGGAATAAATGAGATACCCAAACTGAAATGTATGCCGGTTCCGGCGACTTTCTACGCCCTTGTCGACGTCAGCGCGACCGGACTCACCGGCAAAGAATTTGCTTTCAAACTCCTTGAGACCGAAAAAGTTGCTGTTGTTCACGGCTCAGCTTACGGCGGAAGCTGCTACGATAACTTCATCCGCATTGCTTTCACGATGAAAGAAGAACGCCTCAGGGAGGCTCTGCGGCGTATCCGCAAGTTCGTTGAAGGGCTGTGAGTTTTTCCTCTTTCTCCGCGCGCGCCTGTTTGACTGCGGAGAGCAAATATTTGTGAATTTTTTTTGATTTGCTATTGACAACGTCAGTTTTTTGTGTATAATATACACTCGTAGTGTTGTATATATTTATATGGTAAGAAACAATGGATAAAACAACGGCAATCAGAAACCGTCTGCTGGCGGAGATAGGAAGTGTTCCGGATGGAGCGCGTATTGTCTCTGCGCGTAAACTTGCGCCTGAATTCGGGGTGAGTTTCCAGTTTGTGCAGCGGGTGGTCGATGATCTTGCCGACCGTGGAGTTATTTCTGTCCTGCCCCGCAGCGGTATGACCGCTCATCCGCAGTGGAGAAACCGCATTTTGAACGGCGTTTTCCGGATATTTGAGAGTGGTTTGCAGAAGGATGATTTCTGCACGCTGTGTGCTGAGAAAATGCCTGAGATTTTTGTATCTGACAAGTTCAAATCATCCAATCTTGAATTGCGTGTCACCCACGATCTTCTGAGCCACCACAGCAGTTACCGTGATTTGACTATTCTGTTGAAGAAGGTCAAGCCGGAACTGGATGCCCTGGCTGAAAACATCATTTCAGCCGGACGTTTCGGCGACAGCCTCTGCGGAGTTCCGGTCTGTTTTTCTCCGCGTGTGGTCGCGCTCAACAAGAGAGTGTTCGATAAATGCGGCTGTCCGCTTCCGCCGGAAAACTGGACGTGGAGCGATCTCACGGACACCATTTCACGCCTTGAAAAGAAAATTGAGATATTCCGTACATTCGGCACCTACTCTGCCCTGAGTGAATGGATGAGTTTTGTCGTTGTCAACGGCGGAGCGATCTATGACAACAGCGACAGCTCCGATCCGGTGAAGCTTGATTCAGCGCGGACGCTTGCCGGACTTGAGTTTTTCTATGATCTCTACAACCGTGTGCGCATCCCTGCCGGATTTGCAAACTACAACCATAATGACGACTTCTGCGCCGGAAATATTGCGATGTATCAGATGGTACGTCAGGGGCTTTCCGGAGTTTTCAACTCAGGAGTGCTGAAGAAAGAGGATATTGAGCTGCGCGTCCTGCCGGTTCCCGAAGCCGGGATGGCTCCGCGTTCAATGCTGGCGGCGGAGTTTTTCTGTGTCCGCAAGGGTACTCCGGATTTGAGACAGGCTGAAAAACTGCTTGAGCTGCTGCTTTCGCCTGAGTGCCAGAGGCTGTTTGCCAGAGTGCACTCCGGAATTCCGGTATCTGAAGAGGTCTTGCGCGACTGTTTTGACAGCAAGGATCCGCACGATGCTGTTTTCGCTGCTGCCCTGCCGCACGCGGTACTGCATTACAATATCCCTGATCCTGCGAGCTATTCTCTCATCTGCAACGGAGTCAGCAGGGCATTCGACAAGCCGAAAAAAGAGTTTGCAGGTGAGATCCGGCGTATAGCAGACGCCCTGCGTCTTTTGAAAGAGTTCAACGTTTGAAACGAACCAGTAATACAACAAACAAAGGAGTGCATTTTATGAACAAACAGAGATTCTTCACCCTGATTGAGCTGCTGGTGGTCATCGCCATCATCGCTATTCTCGCCGCCATCCTGATGCCTGCGCTTTCTCAGGCGCGCGAGCGCGGAAAATCCGCCACCTGCACCAACAACCAGAAGCAGCTCGGACTTGCCAACGCAAGCTATATGGATGACTACAACGGCTGGTATATACCGGTCTACTTCACCAACGTTGCCGATACTGCCGGACACGACAAATATATCGGCAATCCGGGCTGCCACGGCTCACCCAATCCCAATCAGGGAATCATCTGGCCGTTCAAAATCGGTGTCCACCCGGCACGCAAAGGTGCTTTAAAGTCGCTCGGCTATATTCCTGGAGACATTTCACGTCCGCGTGCATCTTCTGCTCTGGTTTGCCCCTCTGATGACAACCCCAAGCGCGGAGACAAGCCGGATGGTGATCACAACCAATGCTTCTACTCTTACCGTATGAACTCATTCCTCGGTGGTAACTTCTGCGCACCTGGAGGCTCCACCTGGAACGGTATATGGATGAACCTTTCCAACTGGGGACACCACATGATTTTGAAGAAGCCGAGCCAGACCCCGATGTTTGTTGACAGCGACAATTTACGTTCAAGCGGTTCACGTTATGCCCTCTGGGGACATCAGATAACCGCCAAGGAGGATCCCGCTGACCCCTCTCTCTGGATTCTCACTAATGACGCTTCCAAATCCAGCCCGGGAAATGCCGGAGCGCGTCACAACGGAGCTATTTCCACCTGTTTTGCCGACGGACATGCCAAACTCATTATGACTCCGATTCCCAACAGCCACACTACCGGAACCCGCCTGTATTGGGCGAGTCCGGTCCATCTCGACCGTACTGACCTCAACTGATATTCAACCTGAAAGGATAACTTATTATGCGCAAACAGAGATTCTTCACCCTGATCGAGCTGCTGGTGGTCATTGCTATCATCGCCATTCTGGCAGCTATCCTGATGCCTGCGCTTTCTCAGGCGCGCGAGCGCGGAAAATCCGCCACCTG
>JAZQTR010000133.1:0-4937 GCA_045630865.1 Victivallaceae bacterium | reverse complement strand
TCCCAAGGGTTCGGCTGTTCGCCGATTAAAGTGGTACGCGAGTTGGGTTCAGAACGTCGTAAGACAGTTCGGTCCTTATCCTCCGCAGGCGCAGGATATTTGATGGGATCATTCCTTAGTACGAGAGGACCGGGAATGACTTACCTCTGGTGTTCCGGTTGTGGCGTCAGCTGCATTGCCGGGTAGCTATGTAGGGAACAGATAAGCGCTGAAAGCATCTAAGCGCCAAGCTCACCCAAAGACGAGATATCCCTCCCCGTAAGGGGCTGAAGGCTGGTCGAAGACTACGACCTTGATAGGATGGCGGTGTAAGTACAGCAATGTATTCAGCTTACCATTACTAATCAGCCGTGAGGCTTAACCACCTTTTTTCTCAGTGTTAACTCCCTGAGAAAAAGGACAGTTTCTCCAACTTTCAAGATCTTTGTCAGAACTCTTTAAGCTGTTTCAGATAGACTTTTCTTTATTGTAATTTTATTTTCCGGCGTCCATAGCGGAGCAGAAACACACGTTCCCTTCCCGAACACGGTAGTTAAGGGCTCCAGCGGCGATGGTACTGTAAATTTGACTATGGGAGAGTAGCACGGCGCCGGGAATCTTCTTACGGCTTAAACATTCGCACTGTTTAAGCCGTCTTTTTTTTGCCTTAATCGTGGAGGCAGGGAGTTGTACGGCGCAGGAGGTGAAGCCGGAAAATGTTATTCAGACCGCAGCGGAATTTCCGCCTTGCTCATTTCCGGCTTTGCCGTTGACGATGGTGGCAGGAGGTCACTTGTCGATGATTATTCCCAACGAGGCCCCGACGGTGCGCTCACTGCCGTTGCGATGGCGGTTCAATTTGAGGATTTTCCCCTCTTCGCGTATCAGAAGAGTGGTTGAGCCGCCGCCATCCATATTGAGTGCAGTTGATGCTCCAAAGTGCTTCAGAAACTGTCCGACTTCGTAAACGGTGCAGCCCATGCTGTAATTCTGCTGTCGGCCGTCGACGACGAGCAGATACAGGTAGCGGCTGTCTGCGGAAAGTCCGTATCCGGTTCTCGGAGCGAGGTTTTTCGGTTTTTCCTGCTGCGTGAGTTTTCCATCCTGCAGAATGGTGACAAAGCCGCTTATGGCGTGCCGGATATGGCTGATATCATCATTTTCTTTTATGGTTGCGAAGCTGCATTTGCCGTTTTTGTCAACGATCAGCGACGGACGGTCCCCTTTGAAAGTTGGCGAAACCAGGACTCCATCTGACACCAGCAGCCTCATTTTGTCGGCGTAACGGTGATTCCACGGGAACTTCCACGGTGCCCAAGGGGCTCCGTTTATGGCGACGATCATATTATCTCCGCTCTGAACAGCCTGTTCCATAAAGCTCCGGGTGGTTGCTCTGCGGGTTCGTATGACGTAGTCGGGATTGGAGTAATCCGGCATGGGCTTCCCCCAATCTTTGTCGCGCGGAGTGACTTTGAAGCGCAATCCGGGAGTATTGAGATCAATTCTGACTGCGGCTGCCTTCATTATGCGCGGGGAGTTGTATTCCAGTTTGACGTAGAGTATTCCCGGTGCGGGATTTTTTACCTCTTTGCTCTGCCAGTCGAATGGTTCCGGAAATTTTATGTCGGCAAGGAGAACTGTAACAACGGCGGACAGGATAAATGTCAGTATTTTTTTCATAGGATCTATTTTCTGAATAAAATTGCAAACTGTTGATAATATACATTTAAGCCGGATAATTACAAGCGCGGAGAGCCGTTTTTATTTTAAATGTATTTTACTATTTTTAACTTGTATATATCTTATTTTATGCTAAATTATTGTTGTGACAAAATATTGGTAAAGTATATTGCTTGAAAAGGAATTGCAAAAATGAGATTTTTCCGTAAATTTACTCTGATTGAACTGCTGGTCGTTATTGCGATTATCGCTATTCTGGCTTCTATCCTGATGCCTGCGCTTTCACAAGCGCGTGAGCGCGGCAAAATGTCTACCTGCACCAATAACCTTAAGCAGATCGGACTTGCTTATTCCAGTTACACCAGCGATTATGAGGGATTTTTGGTTCCGCAATGTCCGCTGTTTGCCCAGAATGGACAAAGCGGATACGGTGTCTCCTGCTGGGTGCAGATGCTCATCGTCAGAAAATATCTGGGATCAGCAAACTTCGGCAAAGAGCTCGGAAAGAATTATCAGGTGGGAATCAACTATCCGAAAGGAGTTTTTCTCTGTCCCTCCATTGCCGGCAGACTTGACGGAGAGGGCGTGAAAGGTGCTCCCGGCAACGCCGCATCCACGACTAACTATGGAATGAACCGTATGGTCGGCAAGTATAAAGAACTCGGAAACGATCCCAAGATCTATGCTCAGAAAATCAACCAGTACCGCTATTTCTCGAAAGTGATGCTTATTGGCGAAAAGCAGTGGAGACCGCGTGACGCCTATGAGGTTTCTCCGTTTTCCGGAGTCTGCCACGTCTATCGTGGAATGGATCGGCACGAAGGTAAAGCCAATTATCTTTTCGGCGACTTCCATGTGGAAACCCGCCACTACTATCAGGTTCCGTCATCCACCGTATACGCGGCTGATGCCTTTATCGGCGACTGTCCTTATCCGACCAACTGCGGCAGCTGGCTGCGCGAAATCTTCTGGGCGCGTCTTGACAATATGCAGTACTGGCCCGGATATTTCTGATGTGAATTTATTATCAGGTTTCCCCGCCTGACCGGACGGATTCCAAACGGAATCCGTCTTTTTATTTTCCGTCAGAAAAATTGGCATTGAATCATGCTCCGGACTTGCGAAAATACTTTTTATATCGTATAATTACTTCGAGGCAAGTTATAAATAAATTTTAAAATAACGTAAAAGGTTTTTTTGTAATGAAATTTTTCCGCAAATTCACATTGATCGAGCTTCTGGTCGTCATTGCGATCATTGCTATTCTCGCCGCTATTCTTATGCCTGCACTGAGTCAGGCCCGCGAACGCGCAAGGATTTCCACCTGTGTCAACAATCTGAAAGAGCTCGGCTTGGCATTTAACAGCTATGCGCAGGATTTTGAAGATTTTATCATTCCGGCGTATCCCTGTTTTGCCGGTGCAAAGCAGCCGAATAACGGTGTCAACAGCTGGCCGACGATGCTGGTTTACAAAAAATATTTGAGTTCCGCAAACTACGCTGCTCCGGTTAATGGACTCATCACCGGAGTCCGCAAGCCCGCCGGAATATTCAAATGCCCTTCCATCTCCGGAGAGTTTGAGAGTAAAAACTCCGTTTCAAACGCTGCCGGAGCAAGCAGCTACGGTCTTGGACCCTTTGTCGGAACCTGGTCTCCCAACAACGAAACGGTGATCCGTGCCAGAAAGATCAATCAGTACAAACATTTCTCAAAAGTTATGTATGCAGGAGAAAAAGAGTGGGGTCCCACCAAGTCATATGGTCTCTCCTACTATCAGGATACGGATAAGGTTGGATCAGGATATATTCTTGATGGAATGGTCCGGCATACCGACAGAGGCAATTATCTCTTCTTCGACTTCCACGTTGAGACCAGATCGTACACCCAGGTGCCGGCGTCACACGTCGGAAGACATGGTCTGCCCGGTGTCATGGCTTCAGAGACAGAGGTTTCAAGATGTGCTTTCTGGGCAAGATTGGACAGAATGAAGTACTGGCCCGGAGCCCTTTGATCCACTATATGCTGTTTCGCAAAGACGGAAACTTCTCGTAAGGTTCCGTCTTTTTTTGTAATATTCATATAAATTCCGGTATCAGCTATTGCATTTACAATATTTTTGTATATATTTACTGCACAATAAACTCATAGTGTAAACATAGAAGGGTATTTTATGAAAAGTTATGCAAAGAGGGACTGCTTCACCCTGATCGAACTTCTGGTCGTCATTGCGATCATTGCTATTCTTGCCGCTATCCTGATGCCTGCACTGAGTCAGGCCCGTGAGCGCGGCAGAATGTCCAGCTGTATCAACAATATGAAAAGCATCGGACTTGCCTTCGGACATTATTCTGATGACTTTGATGGCTTTGTCGTTCCGGCACAATCATTATTTAATGATAATGGAGTACACAACTGGCCGACGCTGCTGGTGTACAAAAAGTATCTCAGCTCCCAGAATTACAGCCATCCTGTAAAAGGGTTACTGTCTTCGACAGAATATCCGGCAGGAGTATTCAAGTGCCCCTCCATTTCCGGCATAATGGCTGGCACCGGCGTACAGGCTGCGCCCTCTCATACAGGTGCCAGCTCAAACTACGGTATGGGTTACCTCATCGGACGTTTCAGTATGCCCGCAAAATTCGATCCGACAAAAGATGCGCAGAAAGTTTCCCAGTACCGCTTCCACTCCAAGGTTATGTATATCGGCGAAAAGCTGTGGGGACCGCGCGATGCCACTATCTGCTCACCTTATGCAGGCAACAGCCATATTCTTGAGGGAATGACCCGTCACAACGACAAAGCAAACTTTCTCTTCTTTGATCTGCACGTTGAGACCCGCCGTCCCAACGAAGTTCCCACTCACGTTGACAGCTCTGTCTGCAAACTGTATGCTGCCACCTGTGCTTCCTCGGGGGAGGCATTCAAATCTGCCTTCTGGGGACATCTCGGTAACATGAAATACGGGACGGGCGGATTCTGAAGCCTTGCAGCGTTGCTTTATACAGACGGAACTGTTTCTGACAGCTCCGTCTTTTTTTATGCATAAAAACGGCAATGAAAAATCCGGAAAATCTCTTTGAGAATTTCCGGATTTACAATCTTGCAGTTCTATTCAGATATCGTCTGTCTGCGCTGTTTCCTGCTCATCTTTGCGGCTTTCGGCAAAGAGTATCATTTCCGCCGGAGTGAGGCAGCGTTTTTTCTGGTTGCAGTCAAGGCAGCAGACCACCATGTTTCCTCTGGTGCTGCGTCCGCCGCGGGCTACCGGCACGATGTG
>JAZQTR010000132.1:0-14013 GCA_045630865.1 Victivallaceae bacterium | reverse complement strand
CTACATCGACGGTTTCCGTGAGATCATGCCGCTGGATAAGTACGGCAGGCTCAGCCGGGTGAGATTGATTCCGCCGGAAAACTCTGTCGATACCAGACGTGCCACCCGTCCCAGTCTGTTCACTGCTGATCTGCTCACGCTCCGCACCTACGGCAACCTCACCGATGAGGATGCCAAAGAGGTGCTCGAAGCTCTCAATGAGTGGAAAGTCAACCGGACTCTGCTTGAGGATTCACTCGATCCGCTGCTCCTTGAGTCGCTTTCGAACTTTTCCGGTCAGGAGTCCGGATATTACACCGTCATCATCGAGCCTGACAGCAGGCATCCCCGCCCGTTCCGGCGTCTTGCCCAGAGCTTCGAGGGTTACTCCATCGGAGGACCGACCAACCAGATACTGCGTTACCTTGAGTGGATGTTGTTCTGACCGTACTCTTTTTTCATCCGCCGGAGGATCTGCTTTCGCCGCAGGCGCAGGTATGCCGCATTATCACAAGTAAAACAATGTGGAGCAAATAATGGCTGAAATGAGTTTTGACAATATATTTCCCGGTGGATTCGCCAGTAATCTGCGCCGGGTGTTTGTTCCCTGTTCACGCATTGTTGCTGAAGAAAACTGCGACAGATCAGCAGTGTTTCTGCAGAACCGCACGCTCCACCAGTTTACCTCTTCGGATTATCCCGTCTGCACCATCGGTGAGGGAGGCTTTGTAATACTTGATTTCGGCAGGGAGCTTTCCGGCGGTATACGCCTTGTCACCGACCGGTGCGATCCGTTCGGAGTGCGCATCCGTTTCGGAGAATCGGTTTCCGAGTGCTGCGGTTTGCCTGACCGTGACCATGCTCTGCACGATGTCACACTCACAATTCCCGGTCTGGGAGCGATAGATTTCGGGGCGACCGGTTTCCGTTTTGTCCGGCTCGATGCGGTTTCAAAGGCGGCAAAGCTGGTGAACGTTATCGCTCTGGCGGACATCTCTCCGCATCTTCAGCGCGGAGTTTTTCACTCATCTGATGAGCGGCTCAACCGCATTTTTGATACCGCAGTGCACACCGTCAGACTCAATATTCAGGATCATATCTTTGACGGAGTCAAGCGCGACCGCCTGCTCTGGGGAGGAGATCTGCACCCCGAGCTGGCTGTTATTCTCAACGTGTTCGGGGAAATTCCTGAAATAGAGAGCACCATTTCTGAACTCTGTCTGCATACCGCCCGGGGCAAATGCGTCAACAATCTTTCAAGTTATCCCCTCTGGATGCTATGGGTGATACGCGACCTCTGGTTTTACTCCGGCAGAATAAGTGTGCTGGAAAAATTCCGCAAGTTTATTGAAGATGAGAGCGGCAAACTCGTTTCGTATGTCAATTCTGACGGTACGCTTGAACTGCCCGGACACCGTTTCCTTGACTGGCCATCCAGCAGTGATCCTGCGGCGGTAAATGCCGGTTTGCACGCCCTCGGAGTCATCTCACTCAAAGCGGCGGAAGAGATGTTGAATTGTCTGCAGGTCAGTGCAACGCATATCTCTGACGCGCTCAACAGGCTGTCACGGGCAGTTCCCGACCCCGGCAGCAGCAAGACGGCGGCGGCTCTGCTGACGCTGGCAGGTTTGGGCGACTTTACCGCAGTTCTGGAAAATCAGCCGTTCCGCAACATCAGCACCTTTCTCGGCAGTTATGTGATATTTGCCAAAGAGAATTGCCGTGCGCTTGAATTGATAAAGAGATACTGGGGGGCGATGCTCGATATGGGGGCGACCGGATTCTGGGAGGATTTCGATCTCGACTGGTGCGACAACGCTTTTCCCATAGATCAGATGCCGGTTTCCGGAAAGAGAGATATCCATGCCGACTTCGGCAACTACTGCTACAAAGGTCTGCGCCACAGTCTCTGTCACGGCTGGGCGGCAGGTCCGGCGGCGTGGTGTCTGCGCCGGGTGCTGGGGGTGACTCCGGCGGCACCGGGATTTAAAAAAGTGAGATTTTCGCCTGATTTGTGCGGATTGGAGTGCGCAAGCGGAGCGGTTCCGACGCCTTACGGAGATATAAAAGTGAGTCTGAAAAAAGATTGTGAACCGGAAATAATTCTTCCGGAGGGAGTTGAAACAGTTTTATGAATACCGCTCTTGATGTAGCGTGGAAGATCCGGAAAACGGATCAAAGCGTGGAGGATTTCTCATTTCCGCCCAACGGCATAATCGACCTTGTCACAGTTCCCGGATCAGTTCCGGCTGCCGGTGAGAGCGTCACTCTGACCGGAGTCTGCACTCTTGCCAACTCCGCCACGGTGGTCTGCGGTATCGCAGCAGACGGTGCATGGATATTCAAAGTCAACGGCGATATACTCTTTGATGCAAGATCGACCGGAAACAGTGAAAACCCTGTCCTGCCTTCCAATCACTCGTTTGAAGCCGACCTCGAAGCAGGTGAGAACGTTTTTGAGCTTGAAATATTCGGCAGAGAACAGATTCCGCCGACCCTGCTTGCCGCATTCAAGCAGCTGCCGGACAGGGGAAAACCGGAATTCAAATACCAGCCGCTTGTGCTTTATCCTGACGCGGAGGAAAAGGCTGTTTCCATCTTGTTCGCCTCAAACGTTCCGACTCCGGCGGCTGTCGATTTCCGGCGTCAGGGGGAGCAGGCTTGGCGGCGGCTCTACGACAACCGTGCAGGACAGATACGCCGTGATCTTGCCGTACACAGCATCCGGCTCGAAGAGCTCGTTTCCGGAGCCGTTTACGAGTACCGTGCCGTTCTTGTCGATGATCTGCGCTTGATGAAAGATGCCGTTTACAGCGAAACCGGAACTTTCCGGATTCCGGAAAAAACCGGAACTTTCTCTTTTGCCGTCACCAGCGACCTGCAGGATAAAAACAGCCGTCTGGATTACCTCGGACGGCTTTTCAACTCCGGCATATGCCGCAATACTGATTTCTTCACCTACCTCGGAGATGTTTTCTGGACTACCGACTTCGACAGTACAGTTATGGATGGATTTATTGTACCGTTCCGCAATATGTCCGGCAGCTCTCTTCCGCTTGTCATGGTGCGCGGCAATCACGAGATATACGGCAGGGAGTCGCTCAAGTACCTCGATTATTTTTCCATGCCATGCCCGGGCAGGGATGGGTACGGTATGTTCAGAGTCGGAGAAGTCTGTTTTATAGTCCTTGATTTCTGCGATGACGCTCCCAACGTCGCCCAGCCATCCACCCGCTGTTTCCACGATTTTGAGCCTTACCTTGCCGCCCAGAACAAGTGGCTGAAGCAGGCAGTCAAAACTCAAATGTGCCGGGAGGCAAAATTCAGGATCATCCTCGCCCACGGAACTCCGGTCGGCGACAACAAAGAGTATCTGCCCGGACATGTCAGACAGATCATTGATCCGCTTTTTGCCGGAACAGAGCCGCAGGTGAAGATACACCTCTATCTCGGCGGACACATCCACCGTCCGTTCCGCAGCATACCTTACAAACAGGCGTGTTATTCGGTCTTTGACCCGCGCAAACTTGCCACACCGCATCCGAAGACAGGTGAAAATTACGGATTTACCGTAGTGACGACGGGAGGACCGTCAAGGGTGGTCACGATTCCGGAAACGCAGGCGACCTCCATCAGAGTCGATGTTCTCGAAGACCGGATAGATGTCACAAGTTTTGACCTTGATCTTGCAGAGTACGACCGCTTTTCAATAGATGAAAAGGGAACCGTGTTCAATGAAAAACGCAGGAGCGATTTCCGCTTTTTCGAGTACTGAACGGTCTGTTCAGGCCAGACGGCCGTTTTCAAGTTTGACGCTCAAGTCGGCAAGTTGTGCGATGTCGGGGTTGTGAGTTATCATCACAATGGAAATATCCTGATACTCTTTCCGCAGTTCGCAGAAGAGCTGGAGAATACTGTTTCCGGTTTCGCCGTCGAGGTTTCCTGTCGGCTCATCGGCAAGGATGAGTTTGGGGGAATTCACCAGACTTCTGGCGATGGCACAGCGTTGACGCTCTCCGCCGGAAAGCTCGGACGGCAGATGGTGCATACGATCCTGCAGACCGACTCTTTCGAGAAGTTCCTTTGCCTTTTTGATTGATTGTGAACTTGAAAATCCGGCAAAATTTCCGGAGAATGCGGCGTTTTCAAGAACAGTAAGCTCCGGAATCAGGTGGTAGCTCTGGAAAATGAATCCGATGTTTTTCCCCCGGAATCCGGCAGCGGCTTTTCTCGACAGACCTGATACATCCTGACCGTTGATGATGATCGAGCCGGAACAGGGTTTTTCCAGCGTGCCCAGCAGGTTGAGCAGAGTGGTCTTTCCGCTGCCGGAGGCTCCGTAAATACAGCACCATTTGCCCTGCTCAAGTGAAAAATCAAGGTTGTTGATGATTTTGAGCTCACTGCTGCCCATCCGGTAGGAGTGACAGAGATCTTTGACTTCGATTACCATATCCATATTACTCGTACCTCAAAGCGTTGGCTGGATCAAGACGCGCCGCACGCAGTGCCGGAAGCATCGCGCCCACGGTGCAGAGCAGTATGCTCGAAAAGACGATTATCGCAACATCGCTGACAATTATGTTGGCGGGAAGCTCGTTGAAAAAGTAGAACTCTTTGGGGAAGAGATCCCTGCCGGTACAGATGCTTACGAACCTGATTATGTCATTGCGGAAATGCAGCACGATATATCCCATCGCAGTTCCGGTGATACTGCCGATGGTTCCGATGAGGAAACCCTGCAGGATAAAGACCATCGCCACAAAGCGGTCGGTCGCTCCGAGGGATTTTATCAGACCGATCTCTTTCGTCTTCTGGCTGGCTGAGGTTATCAGGGTGTTGGCAATGCTGAACGCCGCCACGAGAACGATGAAAATAAGCAGGAAAAACATCATATTTTTTTCAACTGCCAATACTCCGAGCAGCTGGCGGTTCGCCTCTTCCCAGGTGACCACACTGTAACCGGGAAGCGCGTTGCGCACTTTCAAAATGAGTTTCTGCTGTTTGAATGCATCAGGTCCCCAGGCAAAGACGCTGGTCGCACTTCCCCAGAACTGGTCGAGCTGATCGCAGGCATCATCTATTCCGGCAAAGATGACGACGCGGTCAAAGTCGTATTTGCCCATAGAGTATATGCCGGCAACTCTGAACTCTCCCGGCAGATAGGCGCGGTCGCGGTTGAGTTCGATACCGCCGTCGGATTTGAATTTCACCATCGAGGTCAGCTTCTGTGCCGAGTGCAGGATTATCCGGTCGCCTACGGTAACATTCCAACGGTTTGCCATAGACGAGCTGATGACCACGCTGCGTCCCTCAAGTTCGAGCTTGCCTTTAAGGAGTTTTTTGTCGAGTTCAAGGTGTTTGGCAAGAGCCTCTTTTTCTGCTCCGAACATCACCGCCTGAGTGTCGAGTCTGCGCGCTCCGTACTGCACCAGCACCGGAGACTGCATAACAGGGGCGGCGTCTGCTCCGCAGGCTTTGATCTTATCTACAACATAACTGCTGTTGCGGATGACTCCGAAAGGACTTCTCACCTGAAAATGGGCTTGAGTCTCAACCAGCTTCATCTTCATCAGGTCTGAAAATCCGGTCATTACCGCCAGCACGATCATCAGCACCGCGACACCGAGAGTGACGCCGAGGATACTGGTCAGCGTGATGAGTGAGACCACGTTGCGGCGGGGTTTGAGAAACTTCCACGCCAGAAACAGTTCGCTTTTCATAATTTACCGTATAAGAGTTTTGGAAATTGACTTCAACTTAAAGTATATCGGAAACATCAGGTTTTCAAGGTTTGCGGCAAAAAAAAGAGATGTATCTTGTCAGATACACCTCTGTATTCATAAAGTCAGGTCAATCCCGGTCGAGGGGAGTGATTTTCTTTACTTCAAGCATGTAAGGATAGGCTTTATTTGCGGTATCAGCAGAGAATATTCCGGAAACCTTCACCCTGCCTTCAACGGTGGTGTTGGCGGGCATTATCACCCGGATTTTTGCTTTGCTTTTTGAATCCGTGAGCCAGAGGGTGCTGTCTTCGACGGAAAGTTTTCCGGAAAGTTCTCCGGCAAAACTCTTTGCCGCCGGAACATATCCCGATTCTGCCGCCAGCTTGGTGAAAGTTATCTTGTGGTCAGGCATAAAGGGTGCAAGCGCAAGCAGAGCTCCGATGGCGATCGCTCCGGAGAGCAGCGTGCAGAGCAGACCGATCTTGAACCACTGGAAAAATCCGATGTGGCTGCCGCCGTGTTTTTCCAGCATACCCAGAGCCACGATGTTGGCGGTGCTGCCGATCATGGTCATATTTCCGCCGAAGCAGGCTCCGAAGAGCAGAGCCCACCAGAGCGGCAGATCTTTGACCGACACCGAGAGCTGCTCGATGACAGGACTGAATGCCGCAACGAAAATCACGTTGTCAACGAATGCCGAACCGAATGCGGAAACCGTGAAGATAAAGGGAACCAGTGTTGCCGGAGTCTTTCCGGCGATTTTTGAAAATCCGTTGGCAAGCACCTGATCGACGTGGGTGTGTTCAAGGGTTCCGGCGACGGCGAAGAGCAGCATAAAGAAGATGAGCGTCCACCAGTCGACCTCTTTTTCAATGTAGTGGCGGGCGCGGTCAGGCTTGAGGATCATTACCACTCCGGCGCAGATGAGCGGCATTACCAGCAGGACGCTGTTTTTATCCAGACCGAGCAGCTCCTCTGTCTGGTGGTGCGAAGCGATGGCGACGATGGTAAGCACGATGAGGATAAGTCCGCGCATATAGGGGACTTTCACCACAGGAGCGATGGATAATCCGCGCTCAAGACGCTCTTTCAGGCTGACGTCAAACTGATTGAGATCCTTGCGGAAATACCAGAGCAGAAGCGCAATGGTGGCAAAGAGATTGACCAGCATGAGCGGAAAAGACCAGAGCATAAAGTCGCCGAATGTAAGCTGTCCCTTGGTTCCGATGAAGATACCCACCGGATTGCCCATCATTGTTCCGGCACTTCCGATATTGGTTGCCAGAACTGCGATGAGTATGTAGGGTGTGGCATTGAGTTTCAGGCGGTCGCACACCTGGAAAATCAGAGTTGAAATAAAGATGATCGAAGTCACTTCATCCACGGCGCAGGCGAGCAGCGCACTGGCGGCGGCAGTGACAAAAATGAACTTTCTGCCGCTCAAATCGGGCATGGATACGATCAGCTGGACGATCCAGGTGAAGAACCCGAGGTCGCGCAGGGCTCCGACAATGACCATCATTCCGACAAGGAACATGATCACTTCGAGAGATGATGAGCCGACGAAGGTCGGAATATCCATTGATTTGTTGAAGATCAGCACCGCCAGTCCGAGAAAAGCGATGGCGAGACGGAAACTCCAGAAAAAGAGTGTTCCGAAGATGATGGAAATAAACACTGCGCAGGCGGTGGACTGCACCGAAGTCATCGCTCCGCTTGCCGTACCGCAGAAGCCCACCAGAGCCGCAACGGCAATCAGGATACCGAAACGCAGGATCATTGCTTTGACCGGCATAGTACCGACATTTTCTGTTTCACTCATAATAATCAATCCCAGAATAATTTAGCTGAAAAGTTCTTCAAAGTCACCACACCGGCAGGTTTTCCGGCTTTATCCACGATGATGAGCTGCTGTGTCTGATTGGCAAGAAAGATCTTGGCAAGTTTTACCGCAGGGTCATCTGTTTCCGCCTTTATGAACTCCTCGCGCATGACGTCGGCGACTTTGGTTTCATCGGCGGTCTTGAGCATGTCGGAAAACGGTTGGAGCTGGTAGATCGGAGTGAGATCCTGAAGCCAGAGCAGGTGGTCGGGCAGACTGTATTTCAGAAGATCCGCCAGTGAAAGCACGCCGCGCAGGTCTCCGGTATTGTCTATCACAGGCAGCTCATCACTGCGGGTGACAGCAAACTTTTTGATTGCACTCAAAACCGAGTCTGTTTCCTGAAGCATATCCGGAAACTTCTCCATCAAATCCGACGCCTTGAGGTAGTCCGGAATCACGGTCGATGAGAAGCAGTCTATCAGCTCCTGACCGGATGTTACGTCGGCGACTTTTCTGATGACGCTCTCATCCTTGAACTCCATTGCCAGAGCCGAGAGCAGCTGGATGTGCAGGTTGGGGTTATCCACCGGCGTCAGCAGCAGTACCATCACATTGGCAGTACCGGCTCCGCCGAACTCGCAGCCGCCGGGAATACAGGCGATGGCGGCAAGCGGCTCTTTCAGTCCGGGAATACGGGCGTGCGGTATGGCAAGCCCGGGAGCGATCATCGTCGGAAAGAGGGCTTCACGGCTCTCTATTTCGCGTCTGGTGTACTCTATATCCAGTTCCGGAAAGTGCCGTTTTAACAGAGTTATCAATTTTTCCAGCACAACTTTTCCGTCGGTTTCACTGACACCGCACAGAACATTGTTCAGCTGGAGAAAGCTGCCGAAATCAATAGCCGTTTTTTTCATTTATCTCCTTGCAGATCGTTGGTTTGCACAGATATAACAACATCAAGGCTATTATATACAGTTTTTGTGATTCCGCAAGGGGATAAACCGGAAAAATGTAAAAATATCAGAAAACTTTTTTCATGTCTTCAAGGAAATACTTTTCCAGAGCCGCCGTTCCGCCGGATGCGTATTCACTGTAAAGATCGGTGAACTCGGCGCGTCCCTCGTTTTTGAGAGCCTCTTTGAGCAGAGCCGCAGTTTCAGCTCTCAAAGGAACATCTTCGAGCGGCGCAAGCACTTTGATCAGACTGTTGGCGGCGGTCTGTTTGAGAGCGCGCACGTTGCGGATGATGCCCTCAACGGTCTTTTCTGCACTGTCGCCGGCTTTGAGGTTTTCAGAACCGATGTGCAGGATGATATAACGCGGATCGGTCTCTTCCAGTTCTCCGTGGCGCAGCCGCCAGAGCTGATTTTCGTTTTTATCGCCGATGAAGCCGATGTTCATCACCCGTTTCGAGTTGAAAAATTCCGTGTTCAGCTCCTCCGGACGCGGATACATCGTGTCGCCGAACCACCAGAAGCCGCCCCAGTTGTGGATCACGCCGTCACCTGCGATGACCACTTCGGGTTTGACCACGATGGCATCGTTCCGCAGGATCATGGCATGGCGAAAGTGCCAGTCGTAGCTGCCGTCACCGGTTCCCTCGGCGTCGTATCCGTCATTTATGCTCTTGTGGTCGGGGTAGTCGAGCGGAGTCTCTATCCAGCCGAGGGTGGTCGCACACCTCTGGACATCATCATCGTAGATTCCTGACAGCTGCAGATTGGCGATCACAGGGCCGTTGCCGGTGACGGTCACCCAGGTCACAGAGTCCATGTTTCCGTGGCGTATATTATCTCCGATTTCTCCTTTGGGCAGCACTCCGCCGGCAGTTCCGATCATATAGTAGTTTTTGCCGTGGCGCACCGCCTTGACGTGGGTGTGCCAATCGCCGCAGAAAACAGTGTAGTTGACGGAGTTTATTTTGCGCTCGAAGGATAGAAATTTATCGCTGGTCCAGTCGATTGGCATGTGCATAAAGATAAATGTCCAGCGGCACTCCTTGTGTTCAAGGATACTCTTTTCCGCCCAGGAAAACTGTTCGTCAGTTATGCCCTGCAGCGGAACTCTGCCGTCTCTGCCATCCATGGAGTCGAGGCAGACAAAGTGGCAGTTTTTGTATATGAAGTCGTAGTAGGTGTCTCTGCCGTGACGTTTCTGCCACTCGGCTTTGCAGACATCGTAGGCGGTGGTTTCCCCGGGCCAGCCGAGATAGATGTCGTGGTTTCCGACGACGTGAAAGAAGCGCATATCAAGAGAGCCGGTGAACTTTTCAAGCTCATCGCTCTGTTCAGTTACGGCTTTCAGGGCGTCCTCTCTGCCCCGGAGTCCATTGGTTCCCTCCATCAGGTCGCCGACGCAGATGGTGAATTCAGGACGCAGAAGATTGACCGCTTTCATAGTCCTGCCGAAGATGCCCGGTCTTTCACCGCCTCCGCGGTCGGCGATGATAGCGAAGTGGAACTCACCGGGATCGTTCAAAAACGGCTTTTCTGTGTACGGTACTGCTCCGGAGGCACTGAAAGTCTCCTTTTTATCAAAATCATACGTCATGTTCCCCTCCGTATAGAAAGCATCTATTTGTATGTGTTCAATATAGCAGAACAGAAATAATTTTTCAATTATTAAAATTAAACAGATCCAAAAATAATCTCCGAGCCACATAAATGGCGGGAAGCAAGCTCAAATGTTGACAAAAATCCTTTTGGTGTGACAACAAACTGAAACCACAGGAGGACAAAATGAAAATCATCCGCAAAAGTTCGCGCACATCTTCCGTAAACCGTTACGGACAGGTGAAGCGCGCCCAGATCCGCTATATCGTAAAGCGGGAAAACACTTCAGAAACTGATGACGGTCCCATGCTCAACGCGGTGCGGACTGCCGCTCCGGAAAAATTGGGTACTGCCCTGCGTGACGGCGCAGAGATCGTAGAGTGCCGCAATCAGGATCTCTTTGAAGTAGCCGTAAACTATCTCTCTCCGGCTGAAATGACTCCGGCAAAAGAGCGTGCCGGACGGCGCGACGGCGACAGGCTGTGGAAAAGTATCTACGGTTGCGAAAAGAGCATCAGCTACGATACTCTCGAAAAACAGAAAGCCTATCCCGCAGGAGTTCTGCCGAAGTGTGAAGCCGGATACTACACATACTGGAACGGCAGGTTCGGCGAGAGTTCGTACACCGACGGCGTGGAAAAACTCACTCCGTTCTGTCAGGAAATCTGCCGGAGATTCATGTTTGCCTCGCACTGCAGCAAAAGTTTCCGCAAAACCGCCGCCTCGCTCGTCGGATGCGTAAACGCAGTGCCTTTCAGAGGCTGGGAAAGGGGTGAAGTACTGCTCCGGGAAATTGAAATATCAGAACCCTTTGAAAATGACCTCGATCAGACTCTCGTTGAACTTAAATCCACCTTCGCTGTCCGCCGCAACCGCAAAGATGCCATGTGGCAGGATATAGAACTTGGCAAAGTCACCGGATGGGAACACGTCTGGGGAATCAGTTACGCCGATCCCCATGACCGCAGTTTGAAAAGCAGCTGCGCCTACGTCGGAAGACTTTACAGAAACGTCGATTTCGGCGTACTCGGATTGGAGGATTGAATCATGGCAAAATGCAGAAATTGTATCACCGTTTTCAACGCAGGATCAACAGAGATCGAACCGTTTTCTCCCGTGGAAATAGGCAGGCGCATAGATGCTTCAGGTTTGAGCGATGATTTCTGTTTTGAAGTTGTTCCGGCAAAGCCGGAGAGCAAAATCATCGGTATTACAGACTGTCCGGTCATGCCCGGTATGCCGGGAAGAGCTGTTATTTCCGGCATAACTTCTGCGAAGATCGCAGGATTTTTTGATACCGGAGATCTGATTGCTCCCGATGCATCAGGTAACTGGCAGGCAGCCGGAAGCGGACAGGTGACAGTCATATCTCCCGCCGATGACCACGGTATCGGAACTGTTTTGCTCTCTCCGGTTCAGGCTCCGGTCGTTTCCGGCGGCTACGAGGGATATTTCCGCACCTGGGATGCCAGTCGGGATGACAAACTCATTGTACACGTAAACTACGGATTGACCGATGTCGGAGATGTCGCAGATACTGAAATAGAAATAACTCAAAGCTGTGATATCTACCTTATCGCCCAGTACTTCTCTGACGATGATGAAACAGGACATTACGAGTTGTTCATCACCAGTGACTATTACGACGAACGTATTGTAAACGAGTATTGTGGAGAGTGGCTCATCGCCTCTGTTGGTGTTGCCGATGGAAAAATGAAAATCACCCAGCAGTGGCAGAATGGAAAAATTTATTTTGGTACGAGGTATTGGGTGGAATGAGCAGTTGGGAAAGTGACGGTTTCCCGGTTGATTTCCGGTTCAGAAACCATTATCAGGTCGCACGCACCCTTGCTTCGGCCGTGCTTGAGAGAAGTATCGCTGTGGGTGGAAATATGGAGATAACTGAAGAAACTTTCCAGATCTTTCGTGAAAAATGGGACTGGAAGTACTGGGATTATCCGCTGAAAAAACTCTTCACTACCGGATTGATCAGCATAGCCTGCGATTTCTGTGATCCGGAAAAAGCGTACGATTTTGAAAACTATCCGGCTCTTGAAAACTGGACTCCGGATACTCTGCAAAAACGGCTTGGAAAAGATTATCTGGAATACTCTCCCTTTATCGACAAAGACAAGTGGGCGGTATTCGTTTACCGCATCCTCAATCTCTGTTACGTCAAACGGGTTCCGGTGCGGCAGCTCAATCCGCGTCCGGTTTATTCCGGAACAAAAATCCGCAGTGTGCGGGTGGTTCCGGAAAAAGTGCTGGATGAATTGAAAAAGGCAGAGTTTTACTACAACAACAATGAAAATGTCGGCAGCAGCATTGAGTTTACCAGAAATGATGACAGCTCCGGAACTGTGACCGCCATTCAGTGTATCTGCGGATTCAGTACGGCTTACAATTCCAAGTGTCCGTGTGATGTTACTTTTTACGGCTGCGCGGAAAAAGGCAGCTGCGACGAGTTTTCCACGCTCGGAGCAACAGATGTCAACGGCAACCCCATACAGGAAAACGTCTGGTTCTGCGCCGGAAAATCAGGAGAGGATGATATTCTTTACCGTTACGCAATAAAAACACTCTCTTTTCCGGACTCGGAATTGCCCGACGCTCTGCCTGCACTTGAATACGGTGAAACACACAGACGGGGCTTCGATCTCAAGAAGCTCGATATATCCACTTCAAGTGTCACTTACAACGGTTATGCCGTGTGTGATTATTACAATCATTTCAAATATCAGTTAAAAAATGGAGAACCAACCCGATGAAAACGATTTTGCAAATAACTTCATCCGGAGCAAAAGTTTCTGATCTTTACGGCGATACCGCTGTACAGGCTCCGGAGCTTGTCCTCTACAGCCGGGCGGATCTGCTGTTCGATTTGCGCAGCAGTGAGCGGGATGAGGATGGCAAACTCATTCCGCTCGATTTTGATCCGGCAAGTGTGCTTGAGTGGTACTTTGCCGTCGACCGTGATTTCGATGGAGCATCTTTGCCGAAACTGCTGGTGACAGGAACTGTCACGCTTGAAGCTGCCGATGGAGAAACTCTGCTCAAAGTCTCGATTCCAAATACCGGAAGCTCCGCCATTATCGAAGATATGCGCGGCAAATCATTGCAGAACTACACCTGCGAGATAGGCGGCTTTGACTCCGATGGCAGGGCCGTCGTCACCTGGCAGTTCGATATGGCTGTAAAAAACCGCATTTACCCGGGAAATGTTCCGCCGGAAGTCATTTCCGACCCGCAGTATCTCACTTCAAGTCAGGTGAAAGCTCTGATCAGTGGAGCGACCGGATTCACCGAAGAACAGCTCTCGGAGATATGACAATGAGCATTTCAACAGAAATAGAGCGGCTTAAAAAAGCCAAAAAAGACCTGTTTGCCGCCATCATCGCCAAGGGAGGAATCCTCAATGAAGCGCAGAAACTTGATGAGTACTCTGACGCAGTGGATATGATCAGTTTATCCGTCGAGGGCTCAGGCAAGTACCGCGTGCGCTTCTTCGACTATGACGGAACTATCCTGAAAACCGTCTATACTGACGGTGGAGCGGTAACTGCTCCAAACGTTCCGGAACACGACAGACTGCTCTTTCAGGAGTGGAACAACGACTTCGACAATGTAACTTCTGACCTTGACGTTGGTGCGATCTACACCACAAAGTCCGGCAAGTGTGAGTTTGATATTTGGATAAACGCTGAGTTATATTCGCAGGGTAACAAACTGACAGATAACACTGCATTTGTTGGGATAGGCGTCACCAGCGGAACGGTTACAGTTGAGTGGGGTGATGGAGCAACAGAAACGCTCAGTACAGCAGGAGAAACACGGCTTTCGCACACTTACGCATCGGCGGGAAAATATATGATTTCTGTTTCTGGAACAGATTTGTGGTATTTTCTCGGCAAAGCATTATGCGAAGGCGGTA
>JAZQTR010000131.1:0-27061 GCA_045630865.1 Victivallaceae bacterium | reverse complement strand
GGCTTATGCCATGACGGGCGATTTTCACAATATGCAAGGCTTTGACCACATTCCGAATACCTCCATTACCGAGCTTTATTTTGACGGGGAAAAATGGAGTGTGGGAGAAATAAATATATGCTCTTACCTCAACGGACTTGTCGGTCATATCGACCACGATGAGAACAAGTGGAACTCCGAGCCGTTCAAGGTCGTCACCGGCGGCTTCAACGGTAAACACGCTCTGATGCTGAAGGGCAGATTCACTACCAACGTCGAGGATTACCGTCATATCAGCAAGGGTGTGAATATCACCAGTCCTGCAGTTCTGCTTGAGCAGGGCAAATACACTCTGAGTTTCTATGCCAAAATGCTTTCTTCCGAGAGCAAGACCTGCTACTTCAACGCCTGGACTCACAATTTCAATGCCGGAGCACACACCACTATGTTCCTGCCCCAGCACGAGAGCGGTCACAAGACTTTCAAGCTCACCAACGAGTGGAAACGTTACACTATGACCTTCGTTATGCCCAAGGCGGGAGCTACTGCGGTCAGCTTCAACGTCAATGCCAAGGCCAAAGTCCTGCTTGACGCTGTCCAGGTCGAAAAGGGAGTCAAAGCCACTGCGTACACCAATCCTCCGGCAGAGGGACTGCTTGTTACCAGCGCAGAGGATAACTTCGTTGAAGCCGGCAAGAAAATCGATGCCAAAGTCCGTATCTTCACCGGCAAAGCTGCCTCCGGAAAAGTCGCTGTCAGAGTGAAAAACATCTTTGACGAGATCGTCTACAGCGGAACTCACTCCTTCAAAACCGGCAAAGACGGTTACGCCACTGTCGCCCTGCCGTTTGAAAAGGTCGGCAAAGGACTCTTTACCGTCCGCTTTGATTACGCTCTTGCCGACGGCAGAAAGAGCTACAACCACGCCCGTTTTGCGGTGGTTGACTTCCTCAACAATACCCACCGCCACAAGAATATCTTCTCCGAGGCTTACTATCTGCTTGAGAAGCACCATCTGTTCATCAAGATGCTCGACCGCTCCCGCAAACTCGGATTCGGTTCCAAGACACATATGTTCAACCGTGAGAAGAAGATTTGGGATAAATACAGAGAGTACGGCGTAGAGCCTCTCTCGGCGTTCCTTGTGACCAACCTCTGGGCTCCCAAAACCACCAAAGTCACCAACTTCGGAATCAAATACGGAAAAGATCTCCACAACTATACCACCGACAAAACCATCATCATCGGTGACCACAACCTTTCCAACAACGGAGAGTTCGACGAGGCATATCTCAAGCGATTTGCCGATGCCGCCGCTGAAGTCGCCCGCAGATATCCCCACATCAAGTGCTGGGCGATGCAGGGTGAGGTCCGTGCGAAGTATGACAACAGCTGGTGGAGCAAAGAGGGAACCGAAGAGGAGGCATCCCGCCGTCACGCTCTCTACCTCAAGGCGGTGACCGAGGGTATCCGCCGCGGCAATCCTGAAGCCAAACTCTTCCAGGATGACCCCTGCAATATGCGTCCCGAGGGCGGAATCGCCGAGACTGCGGCTCTGCTTGAAGAGTGCAACAAGCACGGAGTGAGATTTGATCTGCTCGCCATCCACCCCTACCGTTTCAGCCCTGAGTCTCCCGACCTTGACTCCGATGCCCAGCTTATGTTCAAGACTGTGAAGGAAAAGGGTTACGGCGATGATGTCAAGATCTCCTGGCCCGAAATGATGCACTGGGGCCCCTTCACCATCCCGCAGTGGGGAACCATCTCTTCGACCTGGGGCAATGTTCCGCGCACCTGGCCCGGCTGGGCAGTCTCCTACGATATCGGCGCGACCGAGAAGCTCTCTGCCGCGTGGAGAGCGCGTTCCTGGCTGGTCGCCCTCAAGTACAGCGACCGCATCGTGACTGCCACTTCAGGCGGAACCAACAACAACTTCCATATGGATGATGAACTTACCCCCTACGTCAGCAGTATGATGCCCAACGTTCTCGGACATCTGCTCGGCGACAGCAAGTTTGAAAAAGATATCCGTTTTGCTCCTTTCTGCCGTGCCTACGTCTTTACCGATCAGGATAACCGTCCGGTCGTGGCGGTCTGGTGTCACAACGACAAAATGGATAACGGCTACACCGACTGTCCGGTTGCCGAGGCTGATTTCGGCGATGCTCTTGAGAGCGTCATCGACATTATGAACAACAAGCGTGCGTTTAACACCGGCAAGTTCAAGTTCCCGGTCGGCGGATTCCCGCTCTTCCTGCGCGGCAAAGCCGGAACTCTCGACAAGATCGTGAAGGCGATGGAAAAGGCTGAGATCATTTCCGGCGAGGGTATCTCTCCCGTGGAAGTCACTTGCAATCCCGGCAGTGTCAACAGCGTGAAGGTCAACTTCAAGAACCTGCTTTCCCGCGATTTCGCCGGTAACTTCAACGGCAAAGATGTCGTCATCCCCGCTTCCGGAACTGCCTCTCTCGAGCTGCCGATCGCCAATGTTCTGAGTGCGGATAAAGTTTCAAAGATCAATATCCCGGCAACCTTCAGAAGCGACAAGAATCAGGAGTTCAACTACGACCTCTCCTTCGAGGCTCTCACTGCCAAACGCATCTCTGACGACAACAGCTTTGAAAACATCGACTGGAACAAGCTGCCCGAAGTCAAGTTCACCCGCAATATGCTCAAGAAAGAGACCAGCGGAACCTATAACATCGGCTGGAACCGTCACGGTATCTTCATTCAGGTCAAAGTGAAAGACGGCAAGTTTGTCCACACCGAGTACAAAGATACCCACAGCCGCTGGAGAAACGACTGTCTGCAGATCTACTTCGATACTATGGCTAACGGACGTTTCCGTCAGTTCAAGGGCTATGACGAGGACGACTACGATTATGCAGTCTTCCCGAACAGCAAGGGCGACAGCTCTATCGTCTGGCGCAACCGCTCCGTCGAACAGCAGCTCGGACTTGCGACTCAGGCTCCCAAAGATCAGACTCGTGCAGACGACATCCCCAGCAGCTTCAGCAATGAGAACGGAGTGCTGACCTATCGCGTCTTCTTCCCGGCTAAGTACCTGCTGCCGATCAGACTGCGCGCCGGCTGGGTCCTTGGTTTCGGACTTTATGCTCCCAACGTCGATGTCCCGGGCGGCAAAGCTAACGTGACCTCTGCTTTGACGCTTTCCGCCACCGGAAGGGGCTGCTTCAATACGCCGCACACCTGGCCCGCTCTGCTTCTGGTTGATTAACATCAAAGTTAAGGATTACGATTATGAAAAAGCATTTTACCCTTATCGAGCTTCTGGTCGTTATCGCCATCATCGCGATCCTTGCCGCTATCCTGATGCCCGCACTCTCACAGGCGCGTGAGCGCGGCAAGACCTCCACCTGCATCAACAATATGAAGCAGATCGGTATGGCATTCGCGGCTTATGCCGACGACCACAAGACTTATCCCTGGCCTAACGATACCGGCAGACCATTGCCGGGAGAGAGCGACGGCAAGTATAACAACCTCTGGTGTCTGCTGACCGGTTTTGAGACCGGCGGAAACAAACACACTAACTCATATATCCCTCCTTATACTTATGCCAACGGCAAGACCAAAAAGGGAAGTCTGGTCGGTGTCTACTGCCCGTCTCACTCCGGACAGACCAACGGAGGAACCAATCCCACCCCGGTGAACCACTACATCTTTGTTGAATCCAGTTATTGGTATAACAACGGCAGCAAACCTGCCTATGGTTTTACCAGCCAGTCGACTGCTTCCGCGAGCCAGTACAACGAAAGTTATGCGATGACTCCCGGACGTGTCAAGGCTCCCTCCACCAAGATCGCCTGTATCGAATTCAAGAAAGAGAACGGCAGTGCGACAAGAGAGTGCCTTGCCGACGGACGTTATCTGCCCGGATACGATGGATATACTCCCCGTACCGGTCCCGTCCACAACGGCAGAGCAGGTGCAACCCATTACGATGGTCACGTTTCCATGCTGGATATGGAAAACGAATTCAATGTTTTCGGAGTTGAGAAGCGTGCCTACGAGATTTGGAACCGTTATTTCAACGTGGGTATTCTCCAATAATATATAAATTATAAATAAAAGAGTTAAAATGAAAAAACACTTTACCCTCATCGAACTTCTGGTCGTGATCGCTATCATTGCGATTCTGGCTGCCATCCTGATGCCTGCGCTGTCACAGGCGCGTGAGCGCGGCAAGCAGGCAACCTGCATCAACAATATGAAGTCCTTCGGAACTGCTATCGCCAACTACGCCGATGACTTCACCACCTATCCGTGGCCCGCTGACAAGACTTGGAGTTTGCCCAAGGCTCCCAATACCAGCAACTTCAGCATCTTCAGTTTGCTCACCGGTTACCAGGGTGCAGTAAAATACTCGAACTCCTACGTTCAGCCTTACAAAGAAAAGGGTGTGATCAAGGGTGAGCGTCCCGGACTTACCTGTGCTTCACACTCCGGCCAGAACAATACTTCAACGACTCTTGTCGCCCACTATATGTTCTTTTCAAGCAGTTCCAACAGCAGCGCGTCTGCGCAGGGAATCACCAGCCGCGCAGCCGATTTGACACTCAATCCCCCGAGACGTTCGATCGCTCCGCAGAATGTCAAGCTGCCGGGAACCAAACTTGCAATGGTCGAGCGCAGTCTGGAAAACTTCGTTCTGGGCAACCACGCATATACCATCGAGGATTACCGTTATCTGTATGATGCGGAGATCTCCACCAACCGCAATAAGACCGGCCCGGTCCACAACGGTAAAGCGAGCGGTCTGCACTATGACGGACACGTTTCCATGCTGGATATGGAGGGCGAATTCTTCGCTTCCACAACCGACCGCGCGAAGGAAATCTGGAAAAGACACATCAACCCTCTGATTGTCTTCTGATAAAGTAATTTGATTTGAGTTGAAGTTATGAAAAAGATAACCGCCTTTTTGACTTTTGCCCTGCTTCTTACGGCACTCAGTGCCGGAGAAGCGATAAATCTCAACGCAACTATGGAGCTTGGAGTTCCCGGCAGGGGTGCGCCCGGTTTCTTCTTTGACATCAATAAACTGCACGTCAAAGAGGGCGCAAAGAATTACGACAAACTCTATGCCGCCATTACCGTTCCTGACGGAAAAGACGGCAACTGTCTGATGATTCCTGGATACACTGCTGTTTCCGGCTATCAGCTCGAAACTGCGGGAATGATTTTGCCCCGTGACGGAGAGATTGAAATCTCTTTCGATGCCAAGATCGGACCCGATGAGAATGGTGTCCTGCACAGTGCGAAGCCGTTTACTATCGACTTCCGCTGTTTTCCCGATCAGGATAAAGACAAATACTATCCGATGCTGAAGAGATACAATTTCCGTCCCGGAACCGAGTGGAAGACCTTCAAAAAACGCTTCAATATCAAAGGATACAGCTACTACTACTTTATCTGGGTGATGCCCTCCGGATTGAAGAATGGAGAGACCGGAAACTCCCTCTACCTCGACAACTTCAAGCTCCATTACGTCGATGAAAAAGACGCTGCTCCCGAAGAGTACGCCGTCGTTCCCGACCGGAAGGATCTGATCTATGCCCCCGGAGATACAGTCAAACTCGATCTCCGCGCCAGATTGAACAGCAATGAGAGAAGCATCAATGCCTCATTGCTGCTCAAGAAAGATTACAATGGCGAAGTTGTCGAAAAGCTCCCCGTCAAACTCAACCGCGGAGCCGATGGCACTTACACCGCTGCTGCAGATATCAAACTCAAAATGTTCGGCTCTTTTGCCACTGAACTGGTTTTTGACGGCAGAAAGCCGCGCGGCATAAACGGCAGTATTATGTCCCTGCACAAAGTCGTCAAGCATCCCTTCGGCTCTTTCGGCTGGCGTATGGGATTCAACCACGAGGGATTCTGGGCATCCGGCAGAACCGGATATGACGCCTGGGAAAACTACCGCGTCGAATTCGGTTCACTTGAGCGTATGTTCCGCATCATCAAACACTCCGGCAGCAATATCTCGCGCGTCTGGGGCAAGTGGCGCATGCTCGAGCCTTTCGAGGGTCAGATGTCCAACGCGCTGGTCGGACTCCACCTTGAGATGCTCAAAAAGTACGACTTCGAGCCGCTCTACTGTCTGGTCGGAAATTTTCCCGTCCACGGCGGAGCCGCCACGGTCAAAAAATATGAGAAAAACGACGGCAAAGGCGCGAACTTCCCCCGTCACCTCTGGAAATATCACTACCAGTCGAATGTCAAAAATATGGGTTCCATCCTGCCCCCGATGGATGTCTACAAAAAACATCTTGACTATATCTACAAGACCTGGGGCAAAGATATCCGCCTCTGGGAGATGTCCAACGAGCCGGGACTCCACGGACTCCCGGCCGACAAGTATATCGCCTACCTCAAAGAGACCTATAAGTACATCAAGGCGAAGAATCCTGACGCCCTCCTGCTTGGCAACGGCGTCACCGGCGACTTCGGTATGAACGTGGTCAAGTGGTGCGAGCAGCTCAACGCCGCAGACCCGAACTACGTTGATTATCTTGATGCAGTCGCTTTCCATCCCTACGCCTGCGGACTTGATTATTACGAGGGGTCGCGCGATCTCTATAAGCAGTGTGTCAAAAACATCAGCAGCACTCTTGCCAAACCCAAACCGATGTGGAACACCGAGTGCTACTATCTGCCCACCGTCCGCGAGAAGCAGAAGCGCAACGCCCGTGAGTACAGCCGTTTCGGCTCCAACGAGCTTCAGCGTCACTATCTTGACGGTTTCTGCAACAACGTGCAGGGATCTCCATCTTTTACAGCAAGCTCCTTCTTCCACTATGCCGAGCGTATCGTCGACCTGACCGGACCCACCGAGCTGGTTGCCGCATCCAACGCGCTGTCATTTATGCTCAAGGATATGGTGAATATCGAAGAGCTTGCCGTCAACAGACACGTCCGTGCCGGAGTCTTTACCGACAAGGTGAAGCGCAAGGCGATGGGATTCATCTACGATATGCGTCCTGCCGGAAGCATCTGGAGTGCCGGCAAAGCCAACGTGAAAGTGCTTGACCTCTACGGCAATCAGGTGAAGAGCGGCAGTGTCGCGCTCTCATACGAGCCGTATTATATCAGCGGAACTTATGCCGAAGTTGTCAAGGCTCTCAAAAACTCCGCCTTCAAAGTTGCCTCCCCTGTCGAACTCTACGGACGCTTCTTCGGTGACAACCTCTTTGTCGAAGCCCGCAACACCGCCGGAACCAACAGTCTGGTCGAGGGGACGATCGGCAGCACTCCTGTCACCTTTGACTTCAGCAACAACAGCGAACGTACTCTGCTCTGCCTCGGCAAGGTCGATGAGGTGCCGGCACAGATCAAAGTTGCAAAACGCACTCCGGCACACAAACTTCCGTACAATGCGGCCCTTGCCAAAGGAAGCAAAGTCACGCTCTCCATTCAGGGCAAATACCTGAAACTCACCGCTAAAGTCGCAGAGCGCGATCTGAAGCCTGCGGATAAAGATCACCTCTGGGCAGGAAGTGCAGTTGAACTCTTCATCGATCCCGAGCCGTTCTTCAACCAGAATGTCGATAAGGTGAGGATCATGCAGTACGTCTTCTCTCCCATCGCATCTACTACCGGAGTTACTTTCAAAGCTGTCCACAACAAGAACAGCCAAGCGGCCTGCTCGACTGTGGTCGATGAGAGTGGATATGTGCTGACCGCCCTTATTCCGTTGTCGGAACTTCCGAAGACGGATATCCTCGGCATCGACGTTACTGTCGGCAAGCGCGGAGTCAGGCAGAAAGAGGGTATCGGCGACGATCCCGGCAACTCCTACCGCCGCCGCGGTCACTACCATCTCTTCCGGCTCTCCGGAGTTCCGGCGCTCGGCAACTGCGATTTCTCAGCAAGCCAGATGGGTGATCCTGAATACTGGTGCTATGTCATCCGCGATGGAGTGAAAGTCGATGCCGCAGACGGAGTCGGTGTGATTGAAGTATCCAAAAATCAGAAGAGTCCGGCTTGTTTCTATCAGCAGTGCAGTGTAACTCCGGGCAAGTACAAGCGTGGAACTCTGCAGGTCAAAGTCAAGTATGAGAACCTCAAAACCGCCAAAACAGGCAGAGGCAGACACGGACTGCACATCGCGGCAAACTACCGTGGAAACTCCACCTCATACGGCTTTGATAAAATGAAGAAAGATATCACCGGCAGTGCCGACTGGCAGATTTTGCAGATGGATTTCAAGATTCCGGCCAAGACTTCATATATTCAGCCTCACGTCGGAATCGGAGTGAATACGACAGGAAAAGTCACTGTCGATGGAATCAAACTCTTTTTGTGGGAGAAGTAAATGAAACGTCAAATTTCAATATTCATGGCGGTTTTTGCCGCTTCCATCCTCGGTGCCGCCGATTTCCGGATTGATATCAGCGGTATCAACGGGACGACTCTTGCTCCGGTATCTGTTTCAGAGGACGTGACTCTGCAGCAGGCATCATGGCTCAAACATAAAAAAGACCATGCCGTATCCTGTACGGTTGGCGTCAGCGATGAGTGGAAAGAACATTCATTCAGCTTTATTCCCAAAAAGAGCGGACAGTTCAACTTCTCTCTCATGAGCAGTTCTCCGACCTTTTTTGCCTCCTGCGACAACATCGTTGTCACCGGTGCAACACTCAAAAACGGAAATTTTGAAACTCTCAACAATGGTATCCCTGCCGGATGGTACAAGGTGAAGAACCCCGGTTTTTCAAGCACCGGCGGTGTGGATGGTTCCAAATGCGTCAGCACTGCTCACAATGACCGCTGGACACAGCGCATAAACTGCCAAAAGGGTGAAGTAGTCACCGTTACTTTCTCTGTCCGTTCAGGAAAATAACGTCTGACAAATTCCGAAAATAAAAATCTCCGGCTCGAATGAACCGGAGATTTTTTTGTGTCCGTATGACAAGTTGCTTTGCAGAATCGCCTGTCAGTACAGATGCTCCCAGAGCTTGCGGTACTTGAGCTGCTCCTCTGTAGGCTTGGGGAAGCTTGAAGGCTTGCCCCAGTAGCTGCGTCCGCCGAAGTTGCAGTTGTTGATGGAAACTTTCTGGCAGCGGTCGATGGTCATAGTTTTGGTGTATGTATCGATGTAGTCATCCCACTCAATGTTGATGTTGTTGAGTTTGAGTCCATCGATGTTTCTGGCGTAGAACGGGGTATCCCACTTCGGCATATCGCGGTAGGGACAAAGCTCGTGGTTGAATTTCCGGAGTTTGACGTTCAGACCGTCGATGGTGATGTTGGATACAGGAACGTTGGATTCCAGCTGGGCGGCGCGCACGCAGTGTCCTCTGAAGTTCTCGAAGGCGATGTTGCGGATGAAGACATCTTTTTCCTGACGTTTGAGCCGGTTGTCGCTCTTATGGATGGTCACACCGATCTCGCAGTCGATATTGAAGTTGGAAAAGGTTATGTTTTCGATCTCCTTGACGATTCCCCAGTTGAGTCCGACATTGACCGCGATGCGGGCTTTGCAGAAGATATTGTCGACTTTGATGTTGCGCATGATTCCGTTGCCGACGCCGACTCTGACGGCGTAGCAGACGCTTGAAAGCACGCAGTTGCTGATGGTGACGTTTTCCAGAGCCTGTTTGCGTTTGGTTCTGCGGTGGTCGGCTTTGAGTACGATGGAGTCATCTGCGCTGTTGATTATGCAGTTGGTCATGACCACATCCCGGCAGCCGTCGAGGGTGAATCCGTCGCCGTTGCGTGACCACTTGTTCATATCGACGCGGATATTGTTGATGGTGACATCCTTGCACTGCTGGAGAACACAAGTCCAGAAGGGGGCATCGATAAGTCTTACATCCTGCATGGTGACGCGGTCGCACTCGCAGATCCAGACCATTTCTCCCGGACGCCACGGCATCGGAGTTTTGAGCCGTTCCCAGGGGTCTTTGACTGCGATCGGGCCGAAAGCATCACGGTTTCCGCAGATGGTTCCGCCGCCGCGGATAATGATATCCTGCTGTTCGACGGCTACGATGAGGTGCTTGCCTGCCACCCAGTCGCGGGCACGCCGCTTGGGATCGTTGGCATGGGGGGAGTCCGGACGGTTCTGGGGACAGAAGTCGGATTTATTGTAGTCCTCCGGATTGGGGCTTGCCAGAAGTACTGCTCCCGGAGCAAGATCAAGGCCGCCGCCGGATTTGAGATAAAGAGTTCCGGTGAGGTAAGTTCCTGCCGGAAAATGGACGATCCCACCGGCATCTATTGCCTTCTGAATTGCGGCGGTATCGAGAGTTTTTCCATCTCTTTTTGCTCCGTAATCAAGTACATTGCGCATGGTCGGAGTAGCTGCGGCGAGAGAATAAACCGAAAGCGCAAAAAGTGCGGAGAGTATTCTTTTCATAATCAGTGCACTTTCTCTGTTGCGTAATTTTATGTCAATCAGATGAACGGACGGCGGTCGAGGACGCTCTTGAGCGGAAATTCGCTTTCGATCTCACCGGGCAGAGCCAGCTGGAGTTCGACGATGGCGCATACCGCTCCGAAGAGGGAGTGCAGGTCGTTGAAGCTGTCGTGGGTGTTCTCGTCGATACTGTGGAGAAATGCGAAGTATCTTTCAGCGAAGTGGCGCAGAAGCTCTTTGGTCTCCCGGAAGCGGTGCGGTGTCTGACGGCTTGCACGGTGGATGGCGAAAACCCAGTCGATCTGACGGAATCCGATTTCCTCATAGAAGTTTCCGGCGAATCCGCCGTTGGTATAGAGGTCGATACAGGTGTCGATAAGTTTTTCCGGCATCGGGATCGCAGCGTGTGCTGACTCGAGGCAGAACATATAGTGGAACCATCCGAAAAGGTGGTGCTCGACGGGGGATTCTCCGGTCTGGATGCTGCCTTTATAGCTCATACCGTATTCGGGATCGCAGTTTTCGGTAAGGAAGTCGACAAAAGCCTTTCTCCAGGCGGCGGAGGCGACGCGGCAGTTGAGGAAAGAGGCGTAAGTACCGGCTCCCTTGTGTGAGTCGCCCCAGGGGGATTGTGACCAGCGCAGGTTACGGAGAAACTCGTAAAGTTTGTTCACATCCTGATACTGCATGATCGCGTGGGGGAGGGTGAGCGGCTTGGCATCGAAAAGCTCAAGTGCTGCTGAGCAGTGGGCAGTGGTGTGGATGGTGTGGTGGGAAAATTCAACAAACATTCCGGTATCCTGATGCTGGAAATTCTGGAGCGTCTTGCGGAATCCGGCACGTTTCTCGTCGCTCATCTGGAAATCTCCGATGCAGTAGAGAATATTGGCTGCATCTGCGACACCGTATTCGTTGAGTCCGAGATGGCGTTCTCTTGTTTCGTGCAGCCACAGCCAGCGGGTGTATTCGCCCGGTGCTTCGAGCTCGTGAGTGGCGACAGTTTTTCTGATTTTAGAAATGACGGAATCGATGTTGATAACCATTTGCAAAAATTCCTTTGTTTTTCAAGAATTGCAATTTTTTTGTTGTTGCTATATATTATACACCACAAAAGCGAAAAAAGAAATATACAAAACAGTTTTTTTTGATGAGTATTACCTGTAAACGCAAACTTTTTCAGGAAGACATGGTGGTTCTCTCTCCGCAGGAGGGTGACGAACTGCTCCGGATGACCATGTGCGGCGTTACAGATTATCCCGGCAATTACAGGATCCACCGCAAAAATTCCAATATCTGGGTGTTTGAGTATGTTTGCCGCGGCAAGGGATACTATTTCACTGACGGGAAGAAGTATTACCCCGAGGAGGGCGACGTTTATATCGTAAAGCAGTCAAGTGATCATGAATACGGCTGTTCCAAAGATGATCACTGGCGCAAGATATGGTTCAACTTTACCGGATCTCTGGTCGGCGAACTGCTCAAAAGCTATTCGATCGATGATGTTGATATAGTGCACGATTGTCAGGATTTGGAACCGGTGTTCCGTGAGTGCCTTCAGGAAATGCAGGATTATCCAGATGATGCCCATCTCCACTCCACAATGGTTCTGCACAAACTGGTGTTCCACATCAATAAACACATCCACTCCGGCAGCGGCAGAACCAGCGATGTTGCCAAGCAGCTGAAATCCCGGCTCGACAGGGAAGTCTGTTCGGGAGTGACATTGAGTGAAATCATCGAAAGTTTTCCGCTTTCGGAGTCCCAGCTCATCCGTAAATTCAAAGAGGCTTACGGATGTACTCCCTACGCTTATCTGCTCAACAGCCGTCTTGAACTTGCCAAATCGATGCTGCTCAATACAACAGGTTCGGTATCGCATATTTCCGGAGTGACCGGCTTTTCCAATCCCTATTACTTTTCGGCTCTGTTCAAAAAGAAATTCGGCGTATCCCCTGCCGCCTACCGTTTGCGTTTCCGTTAAGGAGATAAGATATCTCCCCGCTATCTTATTTCTGCCGTTGCGGAACACTTCGCAGCGGCAGTTTTTTTGTGCAGTTTGCCAGTGGAAACACCGCTTGTGATATTGAAAAAATGGTGTTTCGGGTGTATATTAATAGTCCATATTTATCAGCAAAACGGTTTTGGTGCAGCGATTGCCAATCAAGCCTGCGAATATTATGAGCTTTTTTCAGTTTGTAAACTCTTTGTTGTAAATGTGTTGAGCGTTCCGGTAAAAATGTGTGCTCCATATATTGCCGGCAAACGCGGGTTTCTGGGGTTGAAAGATACAAAAATATACATAAACAAAAAATAAACAAAACGAAAAGGAAAACGACAGTGAGTAATTTGAGAAATCTGATCACCGTTGCAGCAGTACTTGTCTGCGGAGCTGTGTCAGCTCTTCCGGAGGCGGTACAGCAGAAAGCATGGCGTCCCGTCAACAAAGGTACGGCGCAGAAAGCAGTCGCGGCAAAACCGAGTATCCTTGATGGAAAGATGGTGGTTTGCGGCAACAAGAAGCTGCTGCTTTCACACACCGGCAAGATCGTGCTTGCCAACTCTTCGTCCAAGATCGCAACGATCTATCCGTTTACCTCCTACGTCGATGTTGCCACCGGCAAGACCGACTGGACCTTCACTGATCCCAATGCCTGCAAAATGCGTTATGAAGATGGCAAGATCATCTGGGAGCTTATGAGAACGCACAAAGGCAAAACCTTCAAGGCCGCGGATCAGGTTCTTGAGATCATGCCCGACGGCATCATCCGTCTGAGCGGCAAATTCTACGAGTCTGAGAGCGAGGATCAGAAGCAGCGCAACAACTGCTCGATCTTTGTAGACGTTCCGTTTGCCGGAAATGAGGGACGTAAAGTCATCTTCAACGACAGCGACGAGCTGAACATCAGCAAAACCATCCGTCACGGACGCTGGAATGTCAAGAAGTTCAAGTATGAGGTTTTTGCCGGAAGTCCGCTCGACACCTTTACTCTTACCTGCGCGAAGCCCGAATCGAAGTTTATGGGTCTGCTTCCGCTGAGCAAAAATTTCCGTATCGCCTGCAACTTTAATGCTGATCGTACCGGCGCGCTCTACATCGACCTGCGCAAATCCGGAATCGAGAAAGTCGATGCCGCCAATACCGGAGCCGGCGTCAACTTCAAGCAGATCGAGGATCTCGAACTGCCCTATATCACCAAGAACCTGGTGCTGAACTCATCCTTCGAGCAGAATCTGCTCGGCTGGACGACCATCTACGGTCTGCTCGGAAGAGCTGATTTTGACGAGAGAAGATGGCACTCAGACCCCTTCCGTATCGTCGAAGGCGGATTCCACGGCACTCACGCTCTGCGCATCAAAGGTCGTTTTGAGACATACAGAGAAGATTACCGTCACCTCAAAAAGGGAACCAACCTCTCTTCTCCGACCGTGTTCCTCAATCCCGGAAAGTACACCGTGAGTTTCTACGCCAAACAGATTTCAGGAAAACCCTGTTATCTCAACGTCTGGTGTCACAACTTTAACAACCCGACAGCTCCCTTCTATCTGCCCCCGCATCCGAGCGGCAAGATGTTCACCCGCGTGACCGGAGAGTGGAAACGTTACAGCTTTACCTTCACCAACCCCAAGGCTGCTCCGACCGCATTTTCATTCAACGTCAACGGTGTTGCCGAAGTGCTGCTCGATGCAGTTCAGGTCGAGAAGGGTACGAAGGCCACCGCCTATACCTCTCCTGCCGCTGAGGGACTGCTGATAACCGACACTCCCGACAACTTCATCAGTGCCAAAGATAAGGTCAATGCCAGAGTCCGTATTTTCACCTCTCCCTCAGCTTCCGGAAAAGTTGCGGTCAGAGTCAAAAACTTCTTCGGCGAAGTTGTCTACACCGGAACCAAAAATTTCAAGGCTGACGCCAAGGGCTATGCCACTGTCGCTCTGCCGTTTGAAAACCTCGGCAAAGGAATTTTCACTGTCCGCTTCGACTACACCCTTGACAACGGCAAAAAGAGCAGCAACCACACCCGTTATGCGGTGGTTGATTACCTCAACAACACCCACCGTCTGAAGAATATGTTCTCCGAGGACTTCTATACTCTCGAAGGCAACCATCTCTTCCTCAAGTTCCTCGACCGCTACCGCAAGGCCGGTTTCGGTGCCAAGAGCCATATGTACCACTGGGATAAGAAGATCTGGGATAAGTACCTCGAGTACGGTGTCGAGCCGCTCGATGCATTTATGGTCACCAATCTCCACAAGCCCGGAACGACCAAGACCAGCAATTTCGCCATCAAGTTCAAGGATGGAAAGGATGTCACCACCAATCCTGATATTCTCATCGGAGACCACAATCTTTCCAACAACGGTGAGTTCGACGAAGAGTACCTCAAAAAGTTCACCGATGCCGTAGCGACCATCGCTGCCCGTTATCCCCACATCAAACGCTGGGTGATGCAGGGTGAGGTGCGTGCCAAATATCCCAACAGCTGGTGGAGCAAAGAGGGTACTGAAGAGGAGGCTTCACGCCGCCACGCTCTCTACCTCAAGGCGTTTACCGCCGGTGTCCGCAAAGGTAATCCCACTGCGCAGATCTATCAGGATGATCCCTGCAATATGCGTCCCGACGGCGGAATCGCCGAGACCAAAGATCTGCTTATGAACTGTAACAAACACGGTGTCAGATTTGATCTGCTCGCCATTCACCCCTACCGTTTCAGCCCCGAGTCTCCCGACCTTGACTCCGATGCCAAACTTTTCCTTGATAAGGTCAAAGAGGCCGGTTACGGAGATGATGTCAAAGTTATGTGGCCCGAAATGATGCACTGGGGACCCTACAACATCCCGCAGTGGGGAACTGATTCCTCCACCTGGGGTTCAGTGCCCAGAACCTGGCCGGGATGGGCTCTTTCGTACGATATCGGTGCGACTGAAAGACTCTCTGCCGCGTGGCGTACCAGAGCTTATCTTGTGGCTCTCAAGTACAGCGACCGCATCTACACCGCGACTTCCGGAGGAATTCTCAACAACTTCCATATGGATGAAGAGCTGACTCCGTACTCCAGCGTTATGGTTCCCAACACTCTCGGACACCTGCTCGGCGACAGCAAGTTTGTCAAAGACATCCGCTTCGCCCCCTTCTGCCGCGCCTATGTCTACACTGATGCCGGGAACCGTCCGGTCGCCGCTATCTGGTGCCACCTCGACAAAGTCGACTACGGATATATCGATGCTCCGAAGGCTGAGGCCGATTTCGGCGGAATCATTGAGAATGTCTTCGATATGATGAACAACAAACGTGCGTTCAATGCCGGAAAATACAAGTTCCCTGTGACCAGCTTCCCGATCTTCCTGCGCGGAAAACCGGGTACTGCCGATCAGATGGTCAAGGCGTTGGAGAAGGCTGAGATCGTTTCCGGTGACGGAATCTCCCCGATCGAAGTTACCAGCAATCCAGGTAACAGAAACAGTCTCAAAGTCAACTTCAAAAATATGCTTTCAAGAGACTTTTCCGGAACTTTCAACGGTAAGAACGTCGTGGTTCCTGCTTCCGGAACCGCCTCGATCGATCTGCCGCTTGCCAGACCGCTGAGCGATAACCGCATCAACGCTGTCAATATGAGCGCGGTCTTCAAGGCATCTGAGACTCAGAAGTTTGACTACGATCTTTCATTCGAGGCTATCACCGCCAAACGCATTTCCGACGACAACAGCTTTGAGAATATTGACTGGAACAGCCTGCCTGAGGTCAAGTTCACCCGTGCCACTCTCAAGAAAGAGACTACCGGAACTTTCAATATCGGCTGGAACCGTCACGGTATCTTCATCCAGACCAGAGTTAAAGACAAGAAGTTCTGCCACGTTGAGCGCAAAGATACTGTTATGAGATGGCGCAACGACTGTCTGCAGATCTACTTCGACACGATGGCGAACGGACGTTTCCGTCAGTTCAAGGGTTACGATGAGGACGACTATGATTATGCCGTTTTCCCGAACAGCAAGGGTGACAGCTCCATCGTCTGGCGCAACCGCTCTGTCGAACAGCAGCTCGGACTTGCCACTCAGGCTCCGCAGGATATGACGGTCGCTCCGGATATCCCCAGCAGCTTCAGCAATGAAAACGGCGTGCTGACCTACCGCGTCTTCTTCCCGGCGAAGTATCTGCTGCCGATCAAGCTCCGTGCCGGCTGGGTCTTCGGATTCGGTCTCTATGCTCCCAACGTGGATGTCCTCGATGGAAACGTCACCTCTGCGTTGACCCTGTCGACCGAAGGCAAGGGATGCTACAATGCTCCGCACACCTATCCTGCGGTACTGCTTGTTGATTGAGATTGAAATTTTCCATAAAAATAACCAAAAAGGACAAAAATGAAAAAGCAATTCACTCTGATCGAGCTTCTGGTCGTCATCGCGATCATCGCGATCCTCGCCGCCATCCTGATGCCTGCGCTTTCACAGGCCCGTGAGCGCGGCAAGCAGTCCACCTGCGTCAACAATATGAAGCAGCTCGGACTTGGAATCGGCAACTATGTCAGTGACAAAAACGCCTATCCCTGGCCGTTTGACGTCAAACGCCTGCCCGGTATGACCGACGACAATGCCAACTTCTGGAGCTTGCTCACCGGAGTCGGCAAAGACGGAATCAAATATCAGAATCCTTATGCTCCCTCACTTAAAACTGGATATCGCGCTGGCTTGGGAACTGTGCTCGGTTACCGCTGCCCCTCTCACGTCGGTCAGCACAATGGTTACGGTTCTGAAATCAGCCACTACATCGTTACCAGCTATGACAGCTGGATCGCCGGAGTCAAAAGCTACGGTATGACCGGATACACCGCCGAAGGTTCCAACGGTCATGGTCCCCATACCGTCAATACGCCTGCGAAGATCAAAGCTCCTTCGACCAAAATCATGGTTTTTGAAACTACGACCAAAAACTTCAACCCCATAAATCCGCTTCCCAATCTCCGCTATATGTATCTTGGCAGCAAGACCAACTACACAGGTCCCGTCCATGGCAGCCGCGCAGGAGCTCTCCACTATGACGGTCACGTAACTATGGTGGATGTGGAAAATGAATTCAATGCTCTGAATGAGGATGCCGCCAAAATCATTTGGAGAAGATACGTCAATACCAGAGAGATATACTGATATATCAGCTGCTGATACAGAAACGCACTCCGGAAAGTGGAGTGCGTTTTTTTATCCGGCAAAAATGAGCGTCAATGCTTGAAAAAAGGTGCTTTTTCCATTATCTTATAGTATCGCATTGTGTAACAGAAGATAAACGGCTGAAGAAAATGTTGAAGCGCAATCCATTGATCGTATTCAAAGAGGAGTTCGACGGCACCGGAGTGCTTTTCGATCCCGAAAAAGGCAGGGTGCTCGGAGTGAACACCACCGGATGTTTTATTTGGAAAAATCTGGAGGATGTCCGCAGTATTTCTGAACTGACGGAAAAACTCTGTGCCGCCTGTACGGATGTTCCGGCTGACCGCGTGGAAAGTGATGTGGAAAAATTCGTCCGGCAGCTTCAGGATAACGGATTCGTTTCACAAGAGTAATACAGAGTTATGGCAGAAAAAAAGTCCGGTGTCTTTTACTACGGCAGCAGTATGCTGCGGACATTCACTCCGGGAGAAACACTGATCCTCGAAGATAAAGAGTTCAGTGCGCTTGTTCCGGGAGATGTTGTCGCTGTATTCAGCAGCTGCAAAGATCAGCCGGGCGTGATCCACCGGGTGATCCGCACCGACGGCGTTTCAGTCGTGACGATGGGGGACAATAACCCCCTGCCGGATGAACAGCCGGTCACTGCCGTAAGCTCTTTTATGTTCTGTACCGGAGCCGTTTCACTTTCAGGAAAATACCGCAAAATTTCCGGCGGCAGAGCCGGTATGGTCAAGTTCCGGTTCAACCGCTTGCGCAGATTTTGCCGCAACCTTGCGGCTCCGGCGGTGCGGAAAGCGTTCAAACTGATGTTCTGGCGGATACCGCTCAAGGTGGCAGGGAAATTTTCTGACGGCAGCACCTGTTACAACTTCGGCAGCTGTTTTGTCGCGCGGCGCACCGCTTCGGGATTGGTGAAATACCGCAATGAGTTATTCAAACTGCTGTTCAAAATTCCGGAAGAGAAGGGAAACGTCTGATGAAAAAATCCGGAAATCCGATACTCTCCGCCCTGAAGTGTGAACGCACCAAGTTTATCTTCTGCGCTCTGCTCATTGTTTCCGGCGTTGCCGGAAGCACTCTCTCTCCGCTTTTTCAGAAAGATCTGGTCGATCTGCTGAAGAACGGTGCCGGTCCCGGAACATTCTCCGCAGCACTGCTCTGCGCTGCAGCTATGGGCTTGTGGCGCATAAGCGACCAGTGCAGGTCATACGTCGAACAGCGGCTCTGTCTGTCGCTGGAAAAAAGAGTGAAGCAGGAGATTTTTCACCATATTTACGATCTGCCGCCGGAGCTGCTCCGGGTCGACGGCGCAACATACTATGTGTCGCGTTTCAATCTTGACGCAGATCAATTCAACCGTTTCTGCGCATTTACGCTGGTGAATATTCCGTCGGCATTCCTGCGTTGCGCTGCCGGACTTGTGATGTCGTTTGCCATTGATCTCAAGTTCGGTGCAATATTGGTTCCATGCATCATCTGCTACATGATTTTCACCCTGCTTTCAGGACGCAAGCATTACGAGTTTTCTCTTGAAATATCCGAGCTCAACGCCAGATACCGCCAGATGACACGCTCTTCACTCTCGCATATCGTTCTGCTCAAAAGCAGTGATGCCGGAGAAGTTGCCAAGAACAGCTGCCGGGATATACTTCAGCGTCTTGTCAGACTCAAGCACAAACGGCTTGCCTGCGACACTTTTTACCACGGACTTATGCAGGTGGTTCCGCCCGTTGCCGCAGGTGTGCTGTTTATCCACGGAGTTATGCAGATGCGCTCAGGGGCGTGGCAGATGGGAACGTTCTGGGCAGCTCTCGGTACGCTCTATGTATCGCTGACTCCGGTGCGCGCACTCTGCCACTCATGGATTCAGTATCAGCAGGCGAAAGTGGCCATCCAGCGGCTTACGGAAGTGTTTTCTCTGGTTCCTGAAAGTTCAGACGGGGTTCCAGTGGAGAAATTTTCCGGCGATCTGAAGTTTGAAAATGTCACCTTTTCCTATCCGGGAACAGAAGTTGATGTGTTGAAAGATTTTTCTTTTGTCCTCGCGCCGGATAGCGTTGTTGCTCTGACCGGTTCCAGCGGCTGCGGCAAAAGTACGGTCAACAAGTTGATCATGCGGCTCTACAACGTTCAGTCCGGATGCATATCGCTGAACGGTGTGCCGGTGGATGAGTTTGAACTCCACAGTTTCCGGCGCAAAATAGGATATGTCGGTCAGGAGCCGGAAATCCTGCCCGGAAAAATCCGTGACAACCTCGACCCGCTCCATAAATTCACCGATGATGAGCTGGTGTCGGCTCTCTGCGATGCCGGATTCCCCGACGGGGCAGGGCGGCTCGATGAAGTGATTCCGGAGGATGGCAGCGGACTGTCAGGCGGAGAAAAACTGCGGCTCGTTCTGGCAAGGGAAGTTCTGAAAGCTCCGGAGTTGTTTCTGCTCGATGAGATAACTGCCAATCTCGACCGAAGTACCGCCGTCAGGATCATCGCCGCTCTGCCGGTACTGCTCAAAGGCAGACGTGCGCTGATCATATCTCACGATAAAGAGTTGCTCGCCGCAGCAGACAGAGTGATAACACTCGAAAAACCGCAGAGTGTTTTCTCATGAGCAGGTGTCCGGCTTGCTATTTGTGCCGGAGCGTGGTATAGTATTGCCGTGTCATAAATCTGGAGAACCTGATGAATCGTAAATTATCCGAAAGTCTTGAAGATTATCTCGAAGCAATAGCCCAGCTTATTGCGGTCAACGGTCACGCGCATACCAAAGAGATCGCAACCATGCTCAACGTCAAAATGCCGTCGGTAACGGGAGCACTGCGGCAGCTTGAACAATTGGGATATATCGTATATAACATCCATTATCCGGTACAGTTCACCAGAGAGGGTGAGATGGTCGCCGGAAAAATCGTTGAACGCCACAAAGTGCTGAACAAGTTCTTTTCAGATATCCTCGGACTTTCCCCCGAAAGGGCTTCTTTGACTGCCTGCCGTCTGGAACACGCTGTGGATGAAGAAACAATTGAGCGTTTCATACTCTTTTCTGAAGCGATAGAGATGCGCGAAGATGCCGGAAAACTCCGCAATTATCTTGCCGAAGCGATGACATTTCCCTCTCGTGAAGATTTCAAAGATATCACTCTGATCAACCGCCTTGCCCCAGGAACAAGTGCCGTGATCGAACTCGCAGGCAGAAATATTCCGCCGGAAATGCGGGAAAAACTCCCTGCCGGTGCCGCGGTTGTACTTGAGTCTGTTTCTCCGGATAAAAGCCGTTTCAATATCACTCTGGATGGTACTGCGCTTGAAATCGACTCCGGAACCGCCGCAAACCTCTGGGTGAAAACAGTCTGAATTTTGCGGTATCTCAAATGGAAAAAACAGTTGTTGCCATGTCAGGCGGTGTTGACTCCTCTGCCGCCTGCGTTCTGCTCAAAAATCAGGGGTTCGATGTCACCGGTGTAACGCTCCTTTTAAAGGGCGATATCGATGAGATATCAAAAAACGCTATCGCTGATACGGTGGATAAACTCGGAATAAAGCACCATTATCTTGATTGCCGGCAGGAGTTTTTTCAGCGTGTGATACTCGCCTCGGCGCAGGAATATGCCTGCGGAAGGACTCCGAATCCCTGTTGTATCTGCAATCCTGAAATGAAGTTTGCCGCGGTTTCCGCTTTCGCAGACTCGCTCGGAATCGAAAGAATAGCAACCGGACATTACGTCTCGATCGCACAGGAAAACGGTGATTTTTTTCTGCAGCGCGGCGCAGATAAGTACAAAGATCAATCCTATTTTCTCTACCGCCTGCCTTCAAATCTGCTGGCAAGGCTGTATTTTCCGCTTGCCGATAAGAACAAGGATGAGATACGCGCCATCTCCAAAGCAGCAGGTCTGGCAGTCTTCGACCGTCCTGACAGTCAGGATGTCTGCTTCGCCGTCGAAAACGAGTGCTGCGGTGAAACACTGCGGCGGCTTTCCGGACTTCCGGCAAAAAGCGGAAACTTTCTCTATCAGGGTAAAGTCGTCGGCCGCCACAACGGCGTTCATCTCTACACTATAGGACAGAGAAAAGGGCTCGGTGTCGCTCTCGGCAAACCGGCATATATTTCACGGATAGACAGTGTTTCCGGAGATATAGAGCTGGTGACAGATGAAAGCATCATCTCTGTACGGGAGTTTTCCATCCACAACACGGTCTGGAACTGTGATATTCAGCCCGAAGATATCGCTGAACTCACAGTGAAGATCCGCTACCGCACGACCGACCGCCCATGCCGGGTAAGCAGAGAGGGAGATGTGTGGCACGTTACAGCAGATGAGGGAGTTTTCCGTGCGGTTACTCCCGGGCAATCAGCAGTATTTTACAGCGGCTCAAGGCTCCTCGGAGGCGGAATTATTTCAGAAAGCAGGGCAGCAGAATGTTGATGAAACTTATTCTGGTCGGCAAAATGAAAGACAAGGCTCTCGACGGCAAGTGTGCAGAATACCTCAAACGGCTGCGCGCTTACGGAAAAGTCGAAGTGGTGGAACTGCCGGATTCCAACGTCGAAAACGAGGCGAAAGCTATCGTAAGGGAGCTTGAGCGCGACCGGGTGAGGGATTTTATCGTACTCACCGAAGAGGGAAAAGAGTTCACCAGTGTACAGCTGTCAGAACGCCTTTGTGCCAGCGACAGGAAGCTTGTTTTTCTGATCGGCGGTCCCTACGGAATAGCTCCGGAGATCAAGGCACAGGCGCAGACGCTCTGGTCGCTTTCAAAACTCACATTTCCGCACGAGATAGCCCGTCTTCTGCTCTGTGAGCAGCTCTACCGTGCAATGAATATCGCCCAGGGCGGATCATATCACCACGTTTGAACTTCCGCAGTCAAATCAATTCTTCCGTCCACATAAAAAAGCCGCTCTCCAACGAGAGCGGCAGTACTCAGCTTTTCTTGTCTTACTTCTTTTCACTGGGAAAAATTGGTAACCACGCTAAACTCTTGCCGCATACATAAAAAAAAGCCGCTCCAACGAGAGCGGCAGTACTCAGCTTTTCTTGTCTTACTTCTTTTCACTGGGAAAAGAAGTAAGGAGCATAGACTCCGAAACCTGATAACGGTAGGTTTGACCGGCAAGGTGGCGTTCAAATTCTTCGATCATATAGGTTGCCATACGGTGCCACTCATCCTGTTCGCTTCCGGCGATGTGACCGGAGAGTTTGACGTTGGGGAGGGTGTAGAGTTCGGAGCCTTCGACGGGGGGCTCGGGGAAAGTGACATCGAGCAGGGCGGTGAGATCGGGGCGTTTTTTGAGGACTTCGATCATTTCGGGTTCATTGACCTGTGCACCGCGTCCGGTGTTGATGAAAGTAGCACCTTCTCTCATGGAGGCAAAGAGTTTTCCGTTGAGGACACCGATATTATCATCGCGGTTGGGCAGGTGGTTGCTGATGACGTATGCTTTGCTGAAGGCCTCTTCGAGAGAGATGGTGCGGCGTTCAGGGCGTGAGGGAATGACGATTACGTTGACGTCGAAGTTTTTGAGCAGTTCCTGAACTTTGGTGGAGATTGCACCGGCACCGATGAGGGCGACGGTTTCGCCGTATGCACCGTGTCCGATGCACTTTCTGGCGGCGGCTCTGCCGTCGGGGCTGGTGAATTCATTGAGTCCGCGGAAATATCCTTTGAGGGAAAGGAGAATCTGGGCAACGCAGAATTCGGCGACCGGGATTGCGTTGGCCTGCCATGCGCTCAAAACGGGAATGTCGAGAGCGAAGTACTGGCGGGCGAAACTGTCGGTTGCACCTGCGGCATAATATACAGCTTTGAGTTTGGGCAGATAAGTTTTGATTTCCTCGACAGAGAGGACGGGCATACCCCAGGTGGAAAAGAGATATTCGGTATCTTCGTAACCGCCTTTTTTGAGTTCTTCTTCAGTGACGACGACATCGGAAATATCGGCGTTCTGACGGATACGCTCGATTCCTGCTGTACCGTAGACATCCTGTACTTTGCCGTTGTAATTGCAGAGGAAGATCGCTTTTGGTTTTGTCATTTTTTAAATCTCCTTTTCAAATATTTTCGGGATTGTATTTATCTTTTAATTCATCGCGCAGCCGCTGCCAGTATGCCAGACGCTTGGATATTTCGCGCTCAAAACCGCGTTCAACGGGGTGATAGAACTGTTTTCTGCCCATTTTTTCCGGAAAATAGTCCTGACCGGAAAATCCGTTTTCGGTGTCGTGATCGTACATGTATCCCTTTTTGTATCCCAGCTCTTTCATAAGTTTGGTCGGAGCGTTGAGAATATGGGCGGGAGGCGTGAGCGAACTGAACTCCCGGGCAGCCTTTGCCGCTGCGGAGTGTGCCTTGTATGCGGCGTTGGATTTCGGGCAGGTGGCGAGGAATATCACCAGATTGGTGATGGCGAGGTCGCCTTCGGGGCTTCCCAGCCTTTCGTAGGCATCCCAGGCGGCGATGGCGGTCTGGAGAGCCATGGGATCGGCAAGTCCTATATCCTCAACGGCGAAGCGGGTGAGGCGGCGCAGGATGTATATGGGGTCCTCGCCGCCGGCGATCATCCGGGCTGCCCAGTAGAGGGCGGCGTCGCAGTCACTGCCGCGCAGGCTTTTATGGAGTGCGCTGATGAGGTTGTAGTGCCCTTCGCGGTCTTTGTCGTAGATGGGACTGCGCTGCTGAACGACGTTGAGCATTTCCTGCTCGTCGAGTATCTCTCCCGGGCGGGCGAGATCATAGATGGTTTCGAGCAGGTTGATGAAATATCTTCCGTCGCCGTCGGCAAGTCCGGCAAGCCGCTCTTTTGCCTCGTCTGTGAGCGGAAGAGGACGCGTCATAATGTGCTCGGCGCGATCGATGAGCAGGTTGAGTGCGTCACCTGACAACGGATTGAGAACAAAGACTTTACAGCGTGAGAGCAACGCCGGATTAAGTTCGAAAGAAGGGTTTTCTGTCGTGGCTCCGACCAGGACGACGGTTCCGTTTTCGACGTAGGGCAGAAAGCCATCCTGCTGGGCGCGGTTGAAGCGGTGTATTTCATCGACAAAGAGGAGTGTACCCTGACCCGCCTGCCGCCGCTGTTCGGCTTCTGAAAATGCTTTGCGCAGATCGGAAACTCCGGAAAAAACTGCTGACAGGGCGACAAAATGAAGTTTGCCATTGTTGGCAAGTATTCTTGCAAGGGTGGTTTTGCCGCATCCCGGAGGCCCCCAGAGAATGAAGCTTGAGAGGTTGCCGGAGTCGATCATCCGGCGCAGCGGTGCATTTTCGCCGAGAAGATGATCCTGGCCGACAACTTCTGAAATGGTTTCCGGTCTCATTCTGTCTGCCAGAGGGCGGGATACCTGTGCTGCGAAAAGGGAGTCCTGAAGTCCGCTCATTTTTCCTCCCATAAAGTGTATGGATTGCGGCTCAATGCACCGTTGGTATAGGCGGGATTTCCGGTGACGTCAGCTCCGAGCCATGCCGGAATATCGAAGGGGGTATCAGGTTCCGGAAGCTCTATCTCTGCGGTGAAAAGTCCTGCGTTGAGACCGAAATATTCATCGATTTCCCAGATGAGGTCTCCGCCGGCAGGAACGAAGTGGCGCACCTTGTCGACAACGCGAGGGCCGCAGAATTCTGCGATCATCTCCTTTGCGTCATTTTCAGGTACGGAGTATTCAAACTCTGAACGTGAAAAGTTGGCGTCCGGACGTCCTTTGAGGGTGAGAAAGGCTCCCTTGTCGCTGATTCTGACCCGGACGGTGACGCCGGAGGCGGCGATATATCCCTGGGTCATGCGGCAGGACGAGGTGACCTCTTTTCTCCACGACTCATCTTTGAGCAGAAATTTTTTTTCAATCTCCAATCCCATGGATCACCTGCCGATCAACTCATTGTAGGTTTTGAAGTGGACTTTTGCACATTTTGTGAACACGTCCGGACCGAATTTTTCGAGCAGTTTGCGTCCGACGGCTTTGACCTGACCGCCTCCGCCGCGCGGAAGCTCTGTTCCGAGTTCCTCACTGATTTTCTTCATTGCATAGAGGAACCCGTCACGGGCGAGAATACTTGCCGCCGCAACAGCGACATCGCTTTCGGCACGCACCTGCTGGTCGAGCTTGATGGTGCGTCCTTTGGTCATCAGGGCACGGCGTATCAGGCTTTCATTGCCGAATTTATCAGAGAGCATTCTCGGACAGTCCGGAACGGCGGTGAGCAGGTTTTCGATGACCCTTGCGTGTCCCCAGGCAAGCAGACGGTTGAGGTTGCCGATTTCGGCGTAGAGCCGGTTGTAGGTTTCCGGCTTGAGCATAACGACGGTGTGGGCGGAGCCGACGATCTTTCTTATGCCCTGCGCCAGCTGGATGATGCGCTTTTCGGAGTTGATCTGTTTTGAGTCGCAAACTCCGAGCTCTCTCAACAGGGCGGCGGAATCTTCGTTGACACAGCATCCGGCGATGACCAGCGGCCCGTAGAAGTCGCCTTTGCCGCTTTCATCGATTCCGCCGTGAGGAGAAAACTCCTGCGGGGCAGCGGCAGAATTTGCGGCGGAAGCGTTCCAGCACTTGAGGATTTCCGGCTCGAGGACAAAGCTGATGAAGTCGGGGGCGTTCTTCCCCTGAATCACCAGTTTCCCGCTTTTGTACGAAACGATGGTGAGGTGATCTCCGGAAATTTTATAGTTTGCATACGGAGCTTCGCTTATCTCCCATCCCCGATCAAGGGCATAGGCGTGGATCATTCCGGATTGTTCGGAAGTGATGTTGAAAACCTGTCCTGCCGCACTGGGTGCCATGGCTGCTGCTCCTCTTGAAAACCTGCTGTAAAACTGCGTCACAGGGATAATATACACCATCCGGGGCATTTTCTGCAAGTTGTTTATGTTATTTCAGGCAAAAAAAGCACAAATTGACTTGCCAAAGCGGCAAAGCAACTGTATATTATTTATGATATATTATTAGTACAAAAGTAAGTGCAACCGGGCAGGCGGAAAGCCTTCCGGAGAAAGAAGTGATCAATGAGCGATTTGAATCAGAAAGACATTCCGCTGGATATTGAAGAGATTATGCATACCGCATATCTCCAGTACTCTCTCAGCGTAAACGTCGGACGTGCTGTTCCCGATGTCCGCGACGGACTCAAACCGGTGAACCGCCGTATCCTTTATGCCATGCGCCGCAACGGCTGGGGCAAGAGCCACAAAACCATCAAAAGTGCCAAGGTGGTCGGTGAAGTTATGGGTAACTACCACCCGCACGGTGACTCCTCCATCTACGAGGCACTGGTGCGTCTGGCACAGCCCTTTTCAATGCGTCATCCGCTGATCGAGGGACAGGGTAACTTCGGAACCGAAGACGGTGACCCCGCCGCCGCCAGCCGCTACACCGAGTGCCGCATGGAGCGTCTGGGCGAAGAGCTGCTCGCCGATATCGAAAAAGAGACCGTGGATATGATGCCCACATTCGACGAATCCGATGTCGAACCTGTGGTGCTTCCCGCCAAGTACCCCCAGCTTCTGGTCAACGGAACCACCGGTATCGGTGTCGGTATGGC
>JAZQTR010000130.1:0-4088 GCA_045630865.1 Victivallaceae bacterium | reverse complement strand
GATGACAGTGGAGGGCTCATAGCCGCCGACCTGAATGGCGTTGACGACAAAATCAGCACCGCGCAGAGCTGCTTTGCGGTTGCGGACACCGAGGTGAGTAGTGATTTTGGCACGTCCTTCGTTGACGTTGTTGTTGATGACATTGAGGATGTATTCAGACTCCTTGAGTCTTGCTCCGTCAATATCATAGAGAGCGATGTGGGAGTCTTTCAGGCTCTCGCGGCACATGCAGTCGCCGAGCACGTTGCGGGCAAACACTGTGCTTCCCGCACCCATAAATGTAATTTTAGCCATAATACAATCTTTCCTTTTGTTAAGGTGGATAGCATAACTCTTGCTATAAAATATCACGCTTTTTATTGCTTGTAAACGGCTTTTTTAGATAAAATATGGTAAAAACGTATCATTTTTCAGGGTTATTTAACAAAAAATCAAAAAAAGAGTTTGACTTTTGAATTTCCCGGAAGTATTTTACTCCACACAGCCTGATAAAAAGGATTATTTAATTGAAACAGTCTGGAAAATATACAGAATATCAGCACGGTTCGGCACTTCTGTTTCCGCACCGCGGTGTGCGTTTGCACCATATGGTCTGTGCCGGAGGTCAGCAGTTGACCACCAGTCACGATTATGACTATGACGGAACTTTACGCGGCAACCGTGACATTGTATTCTGGCAGTATACGCTTTCCGGCTGTGGCGAGGTTCAGTTCGGCGGAAGAACTTTTACCGTTGACAAGGGCAAGGCTTTTCTGCTGATGGTTCCGGAAAAACACAGGTATTATCTGCCGGAAACGTCAGATCACTGGGAGTTCCTCTATATCTCTTTCTGCGGATATGAGCTTGTCAAACTGGCAACTGAAATACGCCGTTTGTCAGGTGCCGTATCGTCCCATTACTGCACAGAAGAGATACTTGATGCGGCGCGCCATATTATAGACAGTGTGATTGCCGGGACGCTGACATCTTATCAGGCGAGTATTCTTGCCTATGATTTTATGATGAAGCTGCTTTCCGCAAGTGAGCTTTCTCCGTCTCGCGGACTTGATTTGCATCAGGTGATGCACAACTACTGTCTGAAAAATATAGAGCGGCATCCCGATGTAGATGAGCTTGCCGCAGTTTCCGGATACAGCCGCGGACACTTTTACCGTAAATTTAAAGAGGAGACAGGATGCAATCCCCACGAATTCATCCTCGATCTCAAGATGCGTTTTGCTCTGCGTAAACTGCAGACTGAAAATATAACCATAAAAGAGGTGGCTGCAGCCTGCGGATTTGATGATCCGAGTTATTTCTGTAAAGTGTTCCGCAAACATTACGGAGTAACACCGGCTCACTTCAGGTATGAAAAGAAAAAGGAGACCCCCATGTATGATAATCAATAAATTCCAAACTCCGGGCGGATGCACCGAGTTGTTTTTTGCATCCGAATCAGAAAGAAAAAAAGATTTCAAGGCAGAAGTCGCCGCAACGGTATCTGATCTGCTCGCCGCTGTTCCTGAAAAAGCCAAACTGATCTGGGTCCGTTTTCACGTCAGCGATATAGCAAACCAGTACGCCGACATAATCGCCGGAATGAAGGATGTTGCCGCTGTTATCGCAGTTACCGGACAGGCTCCGCTTTCCGGGGCGCATATCGCTGTCGAAGCATATGCACTTGAGGGAGATTTTGAGCTGGAATTCAAAGGCGGCAATTTCTGTCAGGTGATATTCCCGAATTACAAACAGCTCTTTTTCAATACGGAAAAACTTGAATCATCCGGCAGTTATGACCAGATGTATGAAGAGTTTGATCACGCTGAAAAAATTATCACCTCCCACGGCGGAACCATCGAGGGAAACCTTCACCGCACCTGGATCTACTGCCGCGACATCGACAACAACTACGCCGGATTGGTCAGGGCCCGCCGCGAGCTTTTTGCCGAGCGCAACATGGTTGCGGATACCCACTATATTGCCAGCACCGGAATCGAGGGGCAGGCAGAACCATTCAACCGTCTCGTGAGAATGGATAATTTTGCTCTCTTCGGACACAAGCCGGAACAGATTTCTTATCTCTATGCGTTGGATAATCTCTCTCCGACTCACGTCTATGGCGTGACTTTTGAGCGCGGAACCTGTGTTACCTATGGTGACCGCAGTCACTATTACATATCCGGTACAGCCAGTATCGACAAAGAGGGTAATGTGATGTATCTCTGTGATGTGGAAAAACAGACAGAGCGTCTGCTGGATAATGTTGAAGCTCTGCTGGCAGAGAAGAATGGAACCCTCTCTGATCTGCGTCAGGCAGTTGTCTATCTGCGCGATCCTGCCGACAAAGAGGCGGTCGAAAGAGTGATGAGCAAACGGCTCTCACCTGACACTGCGCGGATCATGGTGCGCGGTTCGATCTGCCGTCCGACATGGTTGGTCGAGATGGATGCGATCGCGGTCAACTCCAACGGAAATGCTGACTTCAAATCACTTTAAGTTTGAATCAGAATAAACAGAATAAAAAACGCTCCGGCTTACTGAACGTAATGCCGGAGCGGATTTTTTTTACCGGAAAAATAAATTACTTGAGGCGTCCGGTGTAAGCCTCGGTACCGGAGTCGTCGATTTTGGCAGAGAAGAACTTCTTTGCCGCACGGCTGATGCCGGCATCCCACGGACGCGGCTGTCCGTTCAGCTGAACGACTTTGAGACGCAGTTCTTTCTTCTTCCAGTTGACGGTGCAGCTGGTTCCCCAGGCTCCGCCGTGACCCATGGTGCCGTCGGCAAACTTGGCGTTGAGTCCGAGGGAGTAGTTGCCAAGAGCTTTGGGACGGGTGCTGGTGGCGAGAATGGATTTGACGGTCTCTTCCTTGAGAATACGGACACCGTTTTCGCCGACACCGAGGTTCATGAGCATTTTGTAGAACTTGAGCTGATCATTGGCGGTAGTCCAGAGTCCTGCTCCGGCTGAGGGATGGACATCGGAACCATTGTGCGGCAGGGGCATCCAGCGGTTGAAGGCGCGGAACTTTGCTTTCTTTCCTTTGGCAACATCGTACATCTGGATTGCGGTCGCCAGCTGTTCGTCGGTGGGATTGAAGGTGCTGTTGGTCATGCCGAGCGGCTCAAAGACGCGCTCTTTGATAAAGACATCCCAGCCCTTGCCGGTGACTGCTTCGATGACGGCGGCACCGATGTCGATTCCGGTGTTTGAGTATTTGGTCTTGGTTCCGGGCTCAAAGAGCAGAGGAGTTGCTGCGGCCTCTTTGGCAGTTTCGCGCAGAGAGAGTCCGGGCCAGCCTTTTTTCTGCTTGGTCGGAATCTCGAAGTTGAATCCGCCGGTATGGTTCATGACCATACGGATGGTGAGGACGTTTTTGGCGGGAACGGTGATCTTTTTGCCGTTTTTATCTTTTGCCATAACTTTGAGGTTGGCAAACTCCGGCAGATACTTGGAAACCGGATCGTCGAGAGAAATTTTTCCCTCTTCGACCAGAATCGCAATGGTGACACCGCAGAAACCTTTGGTCTGGGAGCACTGCATGAACAGGCTGTCCATGGTGATCGGCAGTTTTTTGTCGACATCAGCCCAACCGGCGCAGACGGTTTCCTGGCGGTCGCCTTTGCAGAAGACGCTGATGATTCCGGGAAGCTCACCGGATTCAATGAAGGGTTTGACTTCGGCGGCGGCGAATTTGGTTCCGCTGTCTTTGTGCTGGCTTGCGGCTTTGCAGCAGCAGCCTGAAAGCAATCCGGCAGAAAGCAGTGCCGTCATCAGCACGGTGATGAATTTTGTTCTCATAACTTTTACTCCTTGAGAATGGTTTGATTATTGCGGCTGTTTCAAGACACAATGGCAATAAAATAGCACGGCAGAACAATTTTGTCAATGGGAAACAGAATATTTGTATTGTTTGTGAGGAGCAGTTATATTAAGTAAAGAACAAATAAAGTGAGGAGTCCATATGTATATACTTGTAGTTGATGGGCAGGGTGGAGGCGTCGGCAAACAGCTGGTTCAGAGCCTGAAAAGTGAGATCCCTGACAGTTTCGTTATGGCTGTGGGAACCAACAGTTCAGCAACATCAGCAATGCTCAAAGCCGGAGCG
>JAZQTR010000129.1:0-4894 GCA_045630865.1 Victivallaceae bacterium | reverse complement strand
CCGCTTGGCCTCCGACTTCGGCAAGCATGGTCTGGTAGTTTTTGCGGGCGATGGCATCGTAGTAGGTAGCGGTGCCGACCTGGGTTCCCATAACACGCATGGTGTAACCGGCCTTGGTCAGGTAGCTGTCGACACCCATGCTGCCGAACATATTGTTCAGGGTGTTCATCGGGACAATCTTGCTGGTGGACTCACGGAGAATGGTGTCGGGGTTGACATCGGTGTAGGCGAATTCACCGGTTCCGGCGGCAATGCTGGTTGCACCGGCAGTATAATAGGTACGGTCGTAGAAGAAACCGGAGTTGACCTGAATGGAAGAGGTCTTGCGGTTCTGGACGACGACTTCACCCTGGGCCAGACATTTGGCTTTGCCGATGCTGGTCATAAAGTCGAGGTAACGGGTGTTCCATTTGGGGTTGAAGTTCCAGTAGGAAGTACGGTTGCTGCCGTTGTTCTCGATCGCGCTGGAGAAGAAGGTTCCCCAGTTGCGGCGGGTGACGCTGCCGACGGAGAAGAGGTCGACGCCCTCGTTGTTCTTCCAACTCTGGAAGTCGACACCGATACGGTCATCGTTCTCGGCGTAGATCTCGAGGATCTTGTAGCTGACTTTGAGTTCGGGGATGGCACGGTCATACTTCTTGAGCATGGCTCTCATGTCAGCCCAGTTCCACTTGGAAGCCTTGACTACAAGAGCATTCAGCTCGGCATCGACGGTGATGGTTCCGGGAGCGATCTCGAACTGGGGATCAAGCTCGGAAGAACCTACTTTGATCAGCATATCGCGCAGATTGGCAGCGCGGCTGATGCGGGGGAAGTAGATGTGAGCATCAGCATCGGGCAGGAAGGTGAGTCCGGGACGGTCGAGGGAAGCGACAATTCCGTCAATTCCTTTGCCGTCTTCAGAGTCGCTGAAGCGGTACTCTTCGGCGGAGACCAGAACGGCACCGGCACCGTCAGCGAACTTGACAGCGGTGACCTGGGCGGGACTGGCGTTGACGCTCTTTGCTCCGACTGCCGCCTCAAGGTAGCTGCGGACAGCATAGGGATCGGCGTTCTTGAGCATGTAGGGCTTGGTGATTACGAAGGGATCGGCATTATCGCGGATGACATTGACCTCTTTGGTTCCGTCAGCGACGTTGATCTTGAGCTGAGCCTGAACGTTGGAGGGGGCATAGCCGCCGGTGGTTCCGTGGTTGTTGGAACGGGGGGTTCCGGGGATGGCCTGCGGAGTGACGACAACTTCACGGGTTCCGGTGCTTCCGGCAGGAGCAAAAGAGTTGCTGCCGGGCAGGATCGCCGGGGTGGCGGAGTTACAACCGCTGAACAGCAGCGGCAGAACAACAGCTCCGGCAAGTGAAAGATAGATATTGTGCTTATTCATAGTGTATTATTCCTCTTGCCTGATTACTTGTTGCTTTTCTTCGCATCTTTTGCAGGAGCGGCAGTCTCTTCCTTGCGGAAGGGATTTTCGATGCGGCGTTTGATTCCGGTGGCGACGCTGTCGTTGTTGAAAGCCTCTTTGTCAGCTTTGATGTCAACGAGAGTAGCCTCGACGGAAACGACGATGTAGGTGCGCTCCTTGATGGAAGTGACGGTGCTGAAGAGATACTTCAGAACAGGGATACGGCAGAGGATGGGCAGTCCGATGGTCTGCTCGACATCGTGCTCTTTCTCGTAGATGGCGAGGATTTTTTCCTTGCCGAAAGCAAGAGTGGTGGCTCCGGAGAAGAGAGCGGAGTTGCTCAACTCGGCTCCGGTGTTGCCGCGCTCGACAACGCTCTTGAAGTAGAGGGAGTAATCGAAGATGACGCCGCCGGCTTTTTCAGCTTTGGGATCGTTCTCACGTCCGGGAACTTTTTCCAGACAGATGATGGGGTTGACGACCTGCATTTCGAACTGCGGGGGATCGCTGTGCTTCTGACCGTTGGCATCCTCATAGTAGCTCTTGCCGACCAGGGTACGTCCGAGAACGTTCTTGTTGATGGTCTGGTACTCGGGGGTCATGGAGACCTTGTAGAGGAAGGGAGCAGTGTCAGGATTGGCACTCTGGATGCTGCGGAGCTGGGCAAGTTCCTCCTTGTTGGCAACGGGGGTGTTGACCATCATCAGAGAACCGGTGGCAACAGCACTGGCGTTACCGGCCTGCTCAAGGCAGCGGATGAAGCTCATATCAAACTGGGGAGCGGTGAAGAATCCGCCGATACCCCAGCTGCTGGTGGCGAGGAAGGGGAGAGTCTCGAGGACTTCGTTGATGACCAGTTCACCGGCGTTGTAACCGACATTGAAAAGGTTGACTCCGGGACCGTTTTTCCAGGCGAGGTAGTCAAAACCCCAATCCTTGAGGTCGCTGTCACGCAGCTCGTAGTAGTTGACGCGGACGCGAACCTGCGGAACCGGCTGGTCAAGTTTCTCGATCCAGTTGAGGGTGCGCTTGGCGGCGGCATCCTGATCTCTCCAGTAGATGGTGTTGGTCTCGGCGTTGACGAAAGCCGCACCACCGGCAGAGCTCAAAGTGGCGTTGATCACACCGGCGATATCAGAAGCGGCACGATAGCGCGGAGTGTAGGCGATACGGGTGAGTCCGGTTCCGGCGATGGTGGAACCATTGACCTGCTTGACGCTCTTGCGGTCAAGGACAGCGACGATTTTATCCACGTAGGGCATAAAATCTTTACCGGTGGAAACCAGAATCGCACCGTCTTTGCCGTTGGAAGCAGTGACACGACGGATGGTGGAGTTGCGGTCGTAACGCAGGATCGCTGAGTTGACGAAAGGCAGAATCTCCTCTGCACTGGCGTTTTTGAGTTCGTAGACTTTGCTTGCGAAGCGCACCTGAGCGTCATCCTGACGCAGACGGATGGTGCGGGTCGAGCCCTCTGCCGCGGCAGCTCCGGTGCAGATCACCATGGCGGCCAGTGCTGAACCCAGCAAACGGCGGTTACCTTTGAAAATGACCATTTTCTGACTCTCTTCCTTTCTTTTTTGTTAGAGAATACTTTGGTTTATTTTATACTTTTACAAGTTGTTACAGAAACTGGAAGCTGGTGATGACAGCTTTTTTGTCACGTCCGATTCCGGTGACCACTCTGAAGAGCAGTTCGCTGTGGAAATCTTTAGTGTTTTTGAGATTGGCTCTGCGGAAACGCACTCTCCAGATCTGCGGAGTGAGCGTCTCGAGCTCAAGGCGGGTAAGGTAGGTGAATTCAACCGGTTCACCAACGGATTTGACGATCGCTTCACGAGTCTTTTTAAAGGACTCTTCGGTAAATTTTTCACGGGTTTCTTCCGGAAGCAGCCCGACAAACTTCGCTGCATCGTTTTTCACAAAAGCGGTAAGCAGTGAGCGTCCGAGTTCGTACTCTGCGGGATTGATCTTGCTTTTGGCTTCGGCTGCCGGAGCATACTCTTTGACGACCACACATCCGGTCTGCACAGCGGCAATCACCATTCCGGCAAGGACTGCAACAAAAACTTTAAGCATAACTTTTACCTCTTTCGTTGGCAACAAGTATTATTGAAAATATCTTTCAATGATAAACATTTTATATAAAATAGCACACATTATCTTTCATTGCAAGAGATTTTATCAAAAAAGCGGTTATTTCAGACGTATTTTCCGTTTTTTCCGCGTTGCAAAATACCTCTCCAATATTATATAGTACAGGGATTCTGCCGCCCACCTGTTCTTTCCGGCAATGGCATGCAGACCGGATAAATAATTATTTTGTCCAAAATAATAATTAAATTGTCCAAAAGAAAATGCTTGTATTTTTGGTATGCCGGTGATAAATTTAAGTAAACTCAAACATCAGAATATGCAAACATGGAGAACAAAATGAAAAAATCCATTATTTTGCTGCTGTTTGCAGCAGGAGTACTTTACGCCCAGGTAAAGCCGATTTCACAGGATATGATCGACTACACAGTCGGTTCCGATATCAGTTGGCAGACCAATAACGGCAAATTGATCAACTCCGCCAACGGCAAATACGTCATCGCCACTCCGGCAGTGATACCGTACGCCAAAGATTGTGCCATCGAGATAACCGTCAAGCCTCTGGTCAAGCGCGGCAAAATGCTCGCGCAGTCCGGAGTTGTCCTCGCATCCCCCGACAGAAAAATCATCTGGGAGCTGCTTCTCTCTGACTACAAAAAGAACGACCGCCGCGTGTCGGTCATACTCCGCAGCAAGATCAAGGGCGTCGATAAGCAAAAAGCCAAAATCACCTGCACACTGGGACGGGGCTTCAAATGGGATTACGGCAAAGAGTATGTCATGCGTATTGAACGCACCGGTAAAAATGTTGTGTTCACCATTAAATATGACGGCAAGACCGTTTCCAGACAGACCGCTGTTGAAAACTCAAACGAACCGCTCATCGGAGGACTCATCGGCGGCAACATTCTGGCTGAATTCAGCTCTTTCAAAGCCAAATACGCAAATCCCGTCGAAGTAAAAGCGGCTCCGCTCGAACTGGTCAAGCCGGAATATGTTCCGTACAACAACGTTTCCAGAAAATTCAAAGCCAAAGCCACCGGATTCTTCTACACCAAACAGGATCCCGAGGGCAGATGGTGGCTGATTGACCCCGCCGGAAACGGCTTCTTCGCCTGCGGTGCCGACGGAGTCAACTGGATCGGCAGAACTTGTGAAGCCCTCGGATACAGCGAATATCACCGCACCACCCGCGCCAGATTTGAAAATGAAAGAGAGTGGATGTTCCATACCAAAAAACGTTTCAACCAGTGGGGTTTCAACTTCGCAGGAACCTGCAGCAAAATTTTCCGTGACAACATTCCCTGGGCTACAAACCTGATGATCGGCAGCAATTTTGCCGCAATGGGCGACAACTACAACATCTGTCCGTACGAAGGAAAAGTCGGAACCGCCCTC
>JAZQTR010000128.1:0-4540 GCA_045630865.1 Victivallaceae bacterium | reverse complement strand
TTGTCCTCGGCGCAGTGACGATCGGACAGGCGAGTGCGCGCAACACACAGGCGAAAAGCGATATAGCTTCCATCATTATGGCTCTGCGTGCAGTGGAAACTACTTATGGTAAAATTGTTGATACCAACAAAAGTTTCGACGGTAAAGATCCCAAAAAGGATGGTGATGTCTGGATATTTGGCAATAGCGACAGCGAAGACGTTTATGACAACCTTATTGCCGAACTTTCTGTGCCTGGCAACTCGGCATTTGCTAAAGGGGATCATAACATCAATAAACGCAAGTTGGTTTTTCTTGAGCCGAGAAGCAATTTTGATCCTTCCCTTGCCTATGATGATGAAGACCAGAAAGCTGCTCTGTGGCGTGACCCCTGGGGTAACCGTTATATTATCCATATCAATGCTGCCGGAGAAAAACATATCGAGATCAGCAGTAAGAAAAATGTTGCATCTGATATTGCTATTTACTCTCGCGGTCCCAATGGCGAAGATGACGGAGGCTGTAATGCCGACCTTGATGCTTGCATTTCAAGCGGAGATCACAAGCTGCACGATGATGTTGCCAGCTGGCACAAATAATGTTGCATAGATACGCGACAGTTACGTTTGAAATGAGAAATTCCGGAAGCAGAAACTTCCGGAATTTTTTTTATTCTGTTTTTACAGGAAAAACAGCTTTTTACAGCAGTGATTGCGGATCTACGTCAACGTAGAACTCTATGCCGGCGGGCGGTGTCCGGTGGAGAGCCAGAATCCTTACCGCTTCACGCAGAGTTTTGAGTTTGTTGCCGCGGATGAGTATCTGGTAGCGGAATTTGCCCTTTATCCTCTCAATTGGAGCCGGTGCCGGAGGCGTTGCTGTGATTTCATCGTGGATATAAGGAGCAAGCTCCCTGAAAATGTTTTGGGCGTACTCTTCGACTTTTCTTTCGTCATCGCCTCTGAAATTGAGCATGATCATCCTTGAGTAGGGCGGATAGTTGAGCAGTTTGCGGAACTCAAGGTCAAAATCCCGGAAACCCTCAAAGTCGAGATTGGCGGCGTAATCTATGGTGTCGTTGCCGGGATTGGAGGTCTGAATGATGACTTCGCCCGGATAATCTCCGCGTCCGGCACGTCCGGCAACCTGCGTTATCAGCTGGAAGACCTTTTCGGACGCCCGGAAATCCGGAATCATCAAACCGAGGTCGGCATTGACTATTCCGACCAGCGTCACGTTGGGGAAGTGCAGCCCCTTGGCGATCATCTGGGTTCCGATGAGAATGTCGAGTTCACCACGGCGGAACTCTTCGAGGACACGCTCGTAATCTTCGGCTGAACGCATGGAGTCGGAGTCCATCCTGCCGACTCTGGCAAAGGGAAATGCTCCGCGCGAGATGGATTCAAGTTTTTCTGTTCCGGTTCCGGAGTAGCGGATATCGGGACTTTGACAGTCGGGACACACCCGGGGCGCAGGCTCCGTTCTGCCGCAGAGATGGCATGAAAGCAGAGCCTTGCTGCGGCTGTATATGTATGGTGTCGAGTGTCCGGTTCCGGGAACCGAACACTCCGGACAGCAAGCTTCGTATCCGCACTCGGGGCAGCTCATACTGCGGGCGTAGCCTCTGCGGTTGAGAAAGAGTATGCATTGTTCCGCGCGCTCGACCTTTTCGCGTACAGCTTCGATCAGAACGGGGGAAAAGATGTTGTTTTCTCCGGGGGCGGGCAGCGGATCAAGTCTGCGGTCAAGAATGGTGATGCGCGGCGGAGGTTTGGCAGCGACCTGCTGTTTCATCGTGACCAGTACGAATTTTCCGGATTGGGCGTTGAAACTTGATTCGGCGCAGGGGGTGGCACTGCCGAGGATGACACAGCATTTTTCCATCTCTCCGCGCATTACCGCAACGTCACGGGCGACGTAACGGGGGGCTTCGGACTGCTTGTAGCTTGATTCATGCTCCTCATCGACAATGATGACTCCCAGATTTCTGAACGGGGCGAAGAGCGCACTTCTGGCTCCGACGGCTATTCTGACTTCGCCGGAGTTGATTCTGTTCCACTCTTCAAAGCGTTCAGTATCGGTCAGCTGACTGTGCAGAATACTCAAGTCATCACCGAAGCGGGAGCGGAAACGGCGGACGGTCTGCGGAGTGAGCGATATTTCAGGAACCAGTACAATGGCACACTTGCCCTGTTCGAGTACCTTTTCGATCATCTGCATGTAGACTTCTGTCTTGCCGCTGTTGGTGACTCCGTGGAGCAGCATGGTGCGGCGCGATTCTTTTCCGGAAAGCATATCATCGAAGACAGACAGGGCGTGTTTCTGCTCGTCTGTTACTTTAAGCGGAGCACTCCTGACGATTTCCGCCGGAGCTTTGCGGCGGCTTACCGCTTCTTCCTGCGGAATGATGACCAGATTTTTCACCAGCGTTTTCAAGCTCGACTCGCTGAAGTCATCGAGCAGCCGGAGTTGTCCTATATCCAGACCGTTGGCGGCAGAGCTTATGGCGCGGATGATGGAGATCCTTGACTTGTTTCTTCCGGTCTGCTCCCGGGTGAGCAGTTCATCCGCTTTGGCTTTGTCGGCAATATGGTAGACTTTTCTTGTTTTGGGACGTACCTTGCCGTTGCGTACCGCCGCCGGAAGCAGAGTGCGGATGGCGTGTTCATAGCTGCAGCAGTAGTAGTGCGCCATCCACTGACCGAGGCGGATGAGGTTTTCAGGAATGTGTCCGCCGTTGGATTTTATGGCTCTGATCTCTTTGAGTCTTGAGTGTTCAACACTGCCCTCAACGTCGAGCGAAACCACATAACCGTTTCTTACCGATCTGCCGAACGGAACTTCGACCGCCATGCCGACAGCAAGAGTTGACCTCATGCTTTCAGGTACGAGGTAGTCAAACTCCCTGTCGAGGGATACATCGGTTATAACACGGCAGATCATAGATTGTTCTCACATTTTGCGTCAGGTGAAGAATATAACACTCTGTATGTCTCTTTTCAACATCCGTGCAGAACTTTTAGCAGATCAACTGTTGAAAAGCATATTTTTCAGGGGTATATTAAGTAAAACTTTTTACGCCGGAGAACAACTGTGACTATAATAGACTGCCATATACATCCTCAAACGACCGGGGATTATCACGCCGGCCTTTCCGACCTTGTCCGGCGCATGATGAAACACAACATCGGCAAGGCAGTGATTTCAGATCTCGGTGACGGCTGGAAAGCTTTTCCTGATAATGATACCCTGAACGCCGCCAATGAACGGCTGCGCCGTGAATCGCTCAACTCCGGAGGCAGATTGGAGTATCTCGTCTACATAAATCCGCAGAATCCGGGATGGGAAGAGATATTTCACCGCTTTGCCGGAGACTCCTGCGGCGTTAAACTCTGGATATCCCTGCGCACCGCAGAACATGGTCTTGAACGCACCAAAGACGTCCTGCGTCTTGCTGCAAAGCACAACAAGGCGGTGCTGATACACACTTTTGACCTGACTGTTCCCCGACCGGGCGGACAAATCGGTATGGCGGAAATTATCGAACTTGCCAACGCTGTTCCTGACTGCCGCATAGTTGCCGCCCATTCCGGCGGAAACTGGCGCAATGCCATATCATTTGCCGCGCAAATCCCCGAAAATGTGGTCTTCGATATATCAGGCGGCTATCCGGAGCGAACCATGGTCCGCCGTCTGGTGGATACCTTCGGCAGCCGGAGAATACTCTACGGCTCCGATGCCTACGGACGCTCTTTCGGCTCCCAGTTGAGCAAAGTGCGCGGCTGCGGCTTGAATGATGAGGAGCTGCAGGATATACTGTGCCGCAACAGTATGCGGGTATTCGGGATTTCTCCGGCAGAGCCGGTTCCGGAAGGCGTGCCGCAGAGATGGGAAATTCCCGTGCCGGAAGCGGATAATTTCTGTTTTACCGGCAGCTCCCCGTATTGGGATCACTCTGTTACCCCTGCCGATCTTGTTTCCGCAGCTGAAAAACGCGGCGTCAGCACTCTGTATGCGGCAAGTCTTGATGCCCTTACCTCTACCTGCAAAATATCAGCAAACCTGCGGCATTTGGAGTCCTGTGCAAAGTATCCGCAGATCAAGGCTCTTGCCGTTGCGGATCCCGGCAATACGGATGAGGCGATGGCGCAGCTGGAGTCTCTTGACGGATTTGCCGGAGTGCTGATTTCCCCCTATCTTCACAACTACCGTCTGGATTACAGCAGTTATGCCGGATTCTTTGATTTGTGCAGTAAAAAAGATATTCCGGTCTGGATAAATACTGCGCTCAGCGACGACCGTTTCCGGGATGCCAGACTGCAGACGAGGGTTGTTTCTGTCGAAGAGATGATCGCATTTATTTCAGAAGCTCCGGCTTGCCGTTTCACTTTTCAGGGGTGTCCGCCTGATGTGGAATTGAGCAGGGTTCTGCCGGAAAACTGCAAAATGGAGTGTTCAAGACTTTCGGATGGCGAATATGCTCCTGATATATTGTTCAGAGATGGGTGTCCGGAGCGGTTGTGTTTCGGCAGTGAGTATCCCTTCCGCGAATACGCCAGTG
>JAZQTR010000127.1:0-5861 GCA_045630865.1 Victivallaceae bacterium | reverse complement strand
GTTTCCTGTCGGCTCATCGGCGAACAGCACCGGCGGATGGTTGATGAGGGCGCGGGCGATGGCAACACGCTGCTGCTGACCTCCGGAAAGCTGTGACGGATGATGATGCATACGCTCGGCAAGACCTACTTTGGCGAGAGCGGCTTCACCTCTGCGGCGGCGTTCTGCGTGGCTGAGGTTTCCGGCGGTGTAGGCGAGCGGCATGATGACGTTTTCAAGTGCGCTGGTGCGGGCGAGCAGGTTGAAGCTCTGGAAGACGAAGCCGATCTTCTGGTTGCGTACCATGGCGCGGCGGTCTCCTGAAGCCATGCCCAGCTCTTCGCCCTCAAACAGATATCTTCCTGAAGTCTGACGGTCAAGGCATCCGAGAATGTTCATGAGCGTACTTTTTCCCGATCCGGATGCTCCCATCAGAGCGACGTACTCGCCGTTTTCGATCTTGAGCGATATTCCTTTGAGTACCGGAACATCTATCTCACCGAGAAAATAGGTCTTGGTGATGTTTTCAAGTTCTATGAGAGCCATAATTATCTGCCCTTCGCGCTGTTGCGGTTGCGTGACGGCATCTTGGGCATGAACGGACTGCGTCCGCCGCTTTTCGCTGAATTTGCATCCTTCCGGAGAGCTTTTTCGATCTGACCGGTGATGACAGAATCGCCCTCTTTGATGCTGTCGGAAATGATTTCAGAAGCGTTGCCGGTGGCAAGTCCTGCTTTCACTTTGACATATTTGAGCAGTTTGCCCTCCTTTACCCAGAGGATACGCTCGCCTTTTTCGCGCTTGATTCCGTTGATGAATTCGTTTCTCTGCGTCGGAATCACCAGTGCGGGATCATCGGGCATATAGCGCAGGGCTGCATTGGAAACACTCAATACATTGTTTCTGCGCTCACGGATGAATCTCACGTTGGCAGTGAGGTAGGGCAGCAGGGTTCCGTCGCTGTTTTCGGTGCTGATCTCGACAACGTAGGTGACGACGTTCTGGGACATGGTGGCGTTGAGGCGCACTTTGTGGACGACGCCCTCAAACTCCCTGCCCGGGAAAGTATCCACGGTGAAGATGACCGGCATGCCCTTTTTGATCGAGCCGATGTCGGCTTCGTTGACGCTCGCCCAGACCTGCATCTTTTTGAGGTCGGTTGCAATGAGGAAGATGCTGGATGCGCTCATATTGGATACCAGAGTCTGACCGACGCTCACTCTGCGGTCGATGATGACTCCGTCGACAGGACTGTTGATGACGCAGTAGCTCAAGTTGCGCTCTGCTTTGATCAGGCTGGCTTCGGCGATGGCAAGCTGTGCCTTGGCCTGCTCCTGCTCGGCCTCGGTGACGGCGATGTCGGCGGTGCAGGTGAGAAAAGCGGATTCGCAAGAGTCATAATCGCTCTTGGCCATCGCTCCTTTGGGGTACAGCTCTCTGGCACGCTCCCAGTTGCGGCGGGCGAGGGCAAGCTTGGCTTTGGCCTGCTTGTGGTTGGCTTCGGCGCGCAGGATACCTGCTTTGGCCTGAAGAAGTGACGCATTTGACTCCTTGAGGGCGGCTTCGTAGAGAACTTCGTCGATTTTGGCAAGGACCATGCCTTTGCTCACCTTTGAGCCGTAATCGACCTGTTTGCCGTTGACATCAAGTCCGAAAGACATGATTTTTCCGGAAACCTGCGCACCGACGTTGACCAGTTCTTCGGGCTCGACGGTTCCGCTGGCGTTGATCACGCTCATAAGATCATCGCGCTTGACTTCCTCGGTCTGGAAAATAATGTCAGCTCCTTTTTTGGCACCATAGCGGTCCCAGGCGAATTTACCGCCGAAGCCGAGAGCGGCCAGTACGACAAGAAGAATGATGATATTGATGATTTTCTTCATTTTGTTTAATTTCCTTTAATAAATATATCCGAAAATAATAGTTCATATAATATAACGCAGAATCGGGAAAAAAAAGTGTTTACAACGCAAAAAAACTCAAAAAAAGCGTATATTTCCGGTACAGACGCTGAATTTTCATTCCGGATGCGGTCAGAGTTCCGGAGCGGAATAATAAAGCAATGCGGCAAAAGCTCCGTCGCGGGAGTTATCCGGAATCAGCTGGCAGCTGGTGCCGATGGAAAATTGCGGATGATCTGCGGTAAATTTTTCGACCATAATTGAGTTTTCTTCCGGCTCTATACTGCAGGTGCTGTAGAGGATACAGCCGCCGGGATTCAGCATGCGACAGGCTTTTTCCAGCAGTTCGCGCTGTATTTTTACGGTGTCGGCAAGGCTCTGATCCGAGAAACGCCACAGGGCATCCGGACGGCGGCGGAAGACTCCGGTGTTGGAACACGGGGCATCGATCATTATCAGGTCGAATTTTCCGGAGAGGACTTTGGGGTCACTGCTTACAGTGTGCTTTATTTGGCGCAAATCGAAGTTCTTTTGAGTGAGCTTCTGGCGTGCTGCGCTGCGGTCGAATGAGATGAAACGTCCGACATCGGGATATTTTTCCAGAAGCATAAGTGCCTTGCCGCCCGGAGCGGAGCAGAGGTCGAGGATGGAGTCGAATTTTTTATCCGGAGCGATCGACACGGCAAGACTTGCCGCCGGATCCTGAATGTACAGTTTTCCGGCCTTGAACTCTTCAGACTCAAGGACATCAGAGGGAGAAGCTTTGCCGAAGGGAAAGTCAGGAGTGATACCCTCTGCCGGAGTGAACGGGAAGGATTCCGGAACAGTCCTGTGCTCCATTCTGAAAGTGAACTCCGGCTGTGAGACAAAGGCGTCGGCAAGCTGCTGGATTTCCTGTGGAGAGAAGCGTTTTTCCCAACGGCGGATGATCTCATCGGGAAGTATTTGCCGGTAATCTGACGGCAGTCCGCTCTTGCGCAGTCCGGCAAGGGCTTTGCGCAGAACGGCATTGACAAAACCGCTTGTCCGGTATTTTTTTGCCGCTTCGACTGCGACATTTATAACTGCTTCAGGAGAGATCCTCTTCTGCACCATCGCCTGTGTGAGAGCGACAGCAAGCAGAGCGCGGATTTCCGGACGCGGAGTGTTGCGGATGTATTTTTTAAGTTCGCTCTCAATGGCTTTTCTGTACTTGCAGCAGTTGAGCAGCAGATGTGACAGCGTGCGGCGCAGGTGGCTGAACTCCCGGCGTTCAAGCAGATCGTCGAGCGTACACTCCTGTTTTTCGATCAGGATGAACGCCCGGGATGCCAGAGTGAGTATCTCTTCTTCGACGCCGGAAAATCTGCTCATTCGTCGCCCAGATATTTGTCAGTCATCAGATAGTTGCAGATGTAATCTCTGACAGCATCTTCGAGTGACATCGGCTCTTTGTCATAGCCGAGTCCGCGGAGTTTATCCATCTCCGCACAGGTGTAATACTGGTAGCGGTCGCGCAGGTGTTCGGGCATTTCGATATATTCGATGTTGCAGGGTTTGCCCAGCGCGTCAAAAGCCGCTTTGGCGAGGGCGTTCCAGCTCTCTGCCTTGCCGCTGCCGATGTTGTAGAGTCCGGCACCGGAAGCGTGGCAGAAGAGGAAATAGATCATATCCACAGCGTCTTTGACGTAGAGAAAGTCGCGCAGCTGTTCGCCGTCGGCATACTCCGGCTTGTAGGAGCGGAAAAGCTGCATTTTGCCGTTGGCAGTTATCTGCTCGAAGCAGCGCAGAACAACGCTGCGCATATCCCGTTTGTGCCGCTCGTTGGGACCGTAGATATTGCTGAACTTGCATCCGGTAAGGCTCTTGAGGTAACCGCGCTGTTTGGCGTAGAGGTCGAACATCTGCTTGCTGTATCCGTACATGTTCATCGGACGCAGCTCTTCGATGGAACTCTCGTCATCTTTGTATCCGCGACTGCCGTCGCCGTAGGTGGCGCAGCTGGAGGCATAGACCATTCTGATCTTGCGTTCGATACAGAACTCCGCCAGTTTGACGGTGAGCCTGAAGTTGTTGATCGCAAGATAGCTCGCATCACGCTCGGTGGTGGCGGAACAGGCTCCGAGGTGGAAAACGCCGTCTATTTTTTTGCCGTTGAAATATCCGTTTTCAAGCATGGGATAAAATTCATCGCGCTCGAGATAGTCGCTGTAACGCAGCGGGGCAAGGTTTTTCCACTTGTCGGTCAGGTTTCCGAGGTGATCGACGATCAGGATATCGGTGATGCCGCAGTTGTTGAGTTTCCAGACAAGAGAGCTGCCGATAAGACCGGCACCGCCAGTGACGATAAACATATTTCAGACTCCTTAAAATCCGCTGAATTTAGCTTTGGTTTCGCGTTCAGCGGTCACATTGAGTATCTCATTGGCATTCTTTGCCAGCGGAGCTTCGAGCGCGAGCAGGCGTGCCTGGACAGAAAACTCGGTTTCCCATCCGCTGTTGTGTTCCCTTTTGTCCGCCTCCTCGAAAGCCAGAGTTGCGATAAGTTCGATACAGTGGAACTGTCTGGTAAGCATAAATACGATATTGCTGAATCCTCCATCCTGAATATCGTAGGAGAACGTTGCGGCTCCGAAGGTTCTGCGGTCGGGGGTGAGCGGTGCTTTGACAGTGAAATCAAAGGTTTCGTTGCGGTTGCTGTAATAACGGTCAAAATATCCGCCTGCCTGAATTTGGGTGAGCGTTGATCCCATCGAATATGCCGCGCGGCTGGAGTACGGACGGTTGTAATTGTAGCTGAAACGCAGCGATACATCTTCAATCGGCTCGTAGGTGATGGAAATGTTCCAGCGGTTGAGCCAATCGGCGTCAAGACCTTTTTTGCCGACGTTTTTGCCATGGCGGTAGGTGTCGGGAGTTTCACCGTTGTCATTCTCAAGAGCGACAAGGAAACTGGTGCTGATGGTGAGATCTTTCAGGGGCGATATCGAGATGATCGTACCGAAGTCGCCGACTCTGCCGAACTCTTCGACGTAGCCGAATCCGTCAGCTGTCTTCATGTGGATATCCAGAAAGTTTTCCATGGTAAGGATATCTCTGATGCCGCTTCCGCTGCGTGTCTGCAGACGGTTTTCCAAGCCGAAGCGGAAGAAATTCTGATCATCGATACGGTCAATGTCATCGAAGTAGTAGATGTGATCCTTGTGGACACCGGAAACATGCAGATAGGTGTAGTTCATGTAAGGACGTATGATGTGGCGGAGTCCGTCTATGCCTATCACGCTGTTGCGTACATTCGACCAGGTGTTGTGGATCTTGGTTGAAAGTTCAAATCCGAGTTCGCTTGCAAGTCTGATATCCGGCCCGCCTTTTTTGTCGTAACGCACGAGATTGCGCGGAGTCATATTCTGCGGATTGGCAGATGTGAACATGGCGAGCAGCTCGTTGGTACTCACCTTCTCTTTGCTGGTGTCGCTGTAGGCGGTGAACTTGAATCCGGCCCGCGGAACAAAGTTCAGCCAGCCGAGGTTGATCGGCAGGTAGAGGAAGTGGGTGGTGTCAAATCTCAATGCGGAATAGTCGTGAAGCCGGTTGTCATATCCCGGCGGCGGATTGGCCGGCAGGGATTTTCTGTTGAAGGGTTCAGTGAAGTGCAGCCATTTGTTCTGCATATATGCTGCAACGGCATCGCCCTGATAGTAAATCGGCAAACCGAAGAGCTGCTGGCGCGGAACATCCACACGGACTTCCGGCAGTTTTTCAATGGTGGTATAGAACTCGTTGACTCTGGGACGGAACATCATCGCCGCACTGAAGTTGTCAAACTGATGTTCAAGCGAAATAAATGTCGACGGCTGGGGATCGGCACTGTAGATGGATGAGAAGAAATCCTTGGTGAAATAGTAGTCGCTTGTCCAGTGGAACTGTGCCCTGAAATCCAATCTCGGGGTGATGTGTGAGAGATGCGACAGTCTGAACACATAAGTCGGAGGCCAAGCGGTC
>JAZQTR010000126.1:0-4050 GCA_045630865.1 Victivallaceae bacterium | reverse complement strand
GCTTGCCGGATATCTCGGAGACGGCTTTTTCAACGATGATGACTCCCGTGGCGACAACCGCGACCGGCGCATAGATGCTTACAGCGCAGAGATTATCGGACTTCTGCTCCATTATGATGAAATATGTGATTGGAATTCTCCCCGGCACGCGGAGATCATGAACATCCTGAAAGATTTCTGTAATTCCACTTTGCTTCTGGTCGATCAGGATGGCGAATTTGCCAAGTGGGGACGCTCCCTGCGGGGAGAAGCAGAGGTGAAGAAGGTCTTTCTGTGGGAGTTTGCCCAAAAAGAAAACATCAGTTCGTCCGCAGGTGCAGTTTCAGAACGGCTTTTCAGCTTTTTTCTGCGTACCGGTATGTATCCTGACGGCAGAGTAGGACGTGATAAAGCATTCGATAACGGCATCTGGGATGAATATACCACCTGTGTTCAGGCGCAGGGATATGGAATTTACGGGTTGGCAATGGCTCTGCGTTTTGCATCTGACAGCGATGGCTCATCCGGGCTTCCGTCGCAGGCGAGCAGTTACGCGGTACATCTTCCGGGGCCGGACATCATTTGCGGAAATGATTGTGAAGATGCTGTCCATTACGTTTTGCCAGCCGCGAACCGTTTGACTAAAAATATGTTTTTCTGGCACAACCGCATAACTGGAGAAAATGACGTTTTTGTGGATGTGAGTGCAAAGTTTATGCCTCTGCCGTATTTCGGACGCCGTTTCCCTGCACCTTATTCCGGGCCGGAAATCCCGTTTCTTCCCATGTTGAAACTTTCAGATGGAACTTTGCTTGTTCCGCGCAATACAGATCCTGATTACACGATCGAAAACAACACCGTCCGCAGAGTTTTTGAGTTCTGTCCTGCCGCAGAGTATTTACCCTGCTGCGGACTCAAATTTTCCAGTTCCATTGAGTGCAGAGCAAAAGAGATCATATTTGATTTTGATTTTTCCGGAGCAGTGCCGGAGGATTCGGAGCTGTTGATCCACCTCTTTTACGGTATCAACCGCTTTAAAGCCGTTTTCAATCGCACTCCTGATGATGTGCGGGAAAAAGTGTGTGCCGCTTCGATTTACGGAAAAAGCACTGCGGCAGAGTGTTTTGTTTTCAAATCGGCAGAGCGTATATCTTACACTCTCTCCTGGTAACAAAAAAGCCGCTTTCCGGAGTCGGAAAACGGCTTGATTAACAGAAACGCAAATTACAGAGACTTGATTCTGGTGATTTGCTTTTTGGCATTGGTGGCGCGCCATCCGTTGGGTTCGTTTTTGATGCACTCTTCAAAGCATTTGACTGCCTCTTCATTCTCACCTTTCTGCAGGTGAAGAAAGGCCTGGATATACGTCATGCGCGCTTTTATCGAAGGCATTTCTACAAGCGGAGCATACTCCTTTACGACTTTTTCGCACTCTTCATATTTTTTCTGATCGAGCTTGCACTGTGCGATATAAAATCTTGCATATTCAACACTTGATTTCGGACTGGCTTTATCAGCAATGATCTTTGTTGCACGGTCAATACATTTATCGAATTCCTGTTTGGTATAGTAATGCTGCATAACGATAAACATTGCCTGTTCTTTGATGTAGCCGAAGAGATCGCTGCAGGCGAGAGCTTCTTCCAGCAGGAGAGTTCCTTTATCGTGATCTCCTTTGGAGTTGAAAATGAGACCCTTGACGAAAATTGTGGCAGCCTTCAGGTTTTCCGGAGGATTTCCGGCCAGATATTCATCGGCAAGTTTAAGGGCGTCGTCCCATTTTTTCATTTCGCGGCAGGCGCGGATTTCAAAAGTTGCGCTGTGCCACTTCTGATGGTCTGACGTGGCGAATTTTTTCGCCTGCGCATAAGCGGAGCGCATATCTTCGAATTTTTTTGCTTTGTAGGCGGCGGCACCTGCTTCGGCGGCTTCGGAGTAGCTGCTGTAATCTGCGGCAAACGCAACTGAACCAAGTGCGAAAATAGCGATACCGGATAAGAGGATTTTGTTCATAATGTTTTTCCCTGTTTTCAAAGTTTTTACTTAAGTTGAAGACACAACGGGGTCTAATTTACATTGTCAGGCAGGTTTTGTCAAGTGTCAGCTCTGAAAATTACAGTTTCATATAAGGTTAATGAATATTGAAAACATATATTGCAAGGAAACTGCATATTGCAATATACAGTACGCATAAAACTGGATAAAATACCAGCCAAAGGAAAAACAGGATGGTTTTCCATGACTCTTTTGTCGGCAGTTTGGGGATTATCAGGAAACTGCTCCATACAAAAGTAAGGATATTCCAAAGGGTATAGATGACTATAAGTACCGCAGGTGCTTTGGGAAGATATCCGGTTATTTTCACGGCGGGGATCATAAGCAGACCGGTAATTGCCGCAATCAGTATGAACAGACCGGATTTACGGAGATTCTTTTTTAATACATCTTCCATACGAAACAGATATTTTCTCTTCTGTCAGTTGGATTTTTTCTTTCTTCTGAACAGGAAAAACAGTTTGCCGGTAATACTCTCTCTGATGTATTTATCACCCTCCGGATCGTACGCTTCCGAAGCGATCGACACCAGTAGTCCCACGGCTGTAAGGCAGGCGATCATATTGCTGCCTCCGTAACTTATAAACGGGGCAGGCATTCCTTTGGTCGGAGCTGTTCCGGAAACCACCAGCAGGTTGATTGCCGCCTGAAAAGTTATTCCGCAGCACAGCGCAAAGCCGAGCAGAGTGCCGAGCCGTGAGTAGGCCTTGAGGGAGATCCTGATGGCGTTGACGCAAAATGCTGTATAAAGAATGAGGATAAGCAGGATTGCGATATATCCCAGCTCCTCACCTATGATGGCAATGATGAAGTCGGTGTGTGCTTCGGGCAGATACCTTGCCTTCATCCGGCTTTCCATAAATCCGATTCCCAGCCAGTTGCCCGAGCCGAGTGCAAGCAGTGAGTTCCACAGCTGATATCCCTCGCCCTGCTGAACCTGTTCCGGATTCACAAACGAGGTTGCCCGGGCAAGGCGTTCTGCATCGCAGAAGTAGACATAAAGAGATACGATTCCCGCACCGATTGCCGGAATTATCAGATATCTGAAATATAATCCTGCGACCAGCAATGTGAGAAACGCTGTCCACGAGACAAGGACACTTGTTCCCAGATCCCTGCCGGCAAGAATGGCGGCAATTACCAGAAAGAGTACTGTTCCCAGCTTCAATAAACCGTTTTTTGCTTTCAGTTTTGCGAATGTCCAGGCGTGATCACTGCAGTATTTTGCGACAAAGAGGGCAACTGCCACTTTGGCGAACTCCGATGGCTGAATGGAAAAACTGCCCAATTGTATCCAGCGGTGTGCTCCGTTGATCGGCTTGAAGAACAGGCAGCTCACCAGCGCAAGAAAGGAGAGGATTATCCAGATCAGACTCAACTCTGCCATTTTCCGGTAACCGATGACAAATACGGTGGCGGCACCGGCGAGTCCGAGTCCGACCCAGATGAGCTGATTGCTGAAGAATTTCATTCCGGCTCTGCCGTAGCTTGCCGAGTAGAGCATGACCAAACCGGATGCGACCAGAATGGTGACGACTGTCACCAGATTTATCACGGCGTGCAGAATTTGATTGTTCTGCTGGTCGCTTTCGATATTTCGGCCGTATGCGGATGGTCTGGCAGAGCGGAATTTCATTGTATTCAGCCTATGACGAGTTTGCTTCCCGCCTCAACAGCTTTGAGTCCGGAGTTTTTGACATACTCTGCCGCATCCTCTTCGTCGAGGATCAGGGCAGGGGAGATCTCAAGTTCGGCATCGACTGAACCGTCGGCTTTGCGCGGAATCGCAACACCTGCTTTTTCAAGTCTTCTTGCGTCGCGTTCAATCAGCATGGCGCGGCAGCTTTCTACCGAGTCAACTCCGGTCGGGTTCTTGGTCGGAGCAAAGACTTCGGTGCGGTCGCACTCAAGCACCATGGTTTTGGCGGCGAGCGGAAGGGCGTCGAAGATGAATGACTCAAGTTTGACTCCGTTGGGTTCTGCGGGGGTGACAGGATTGCCTTCCTGATCGATGAA
>JAZQTR010000125.1:0-7678 GCA_045630865.1 Victivallaceae bacterium | reverse complement strand
TACTGGCGGCGGTCACGGCTTCAAACGCGGCGCGGGTGGGACCCGGAGGATAGATGCGGTTGAGCGTGACGTTCTCCACTACGATACCGCAGTCGGCGGCGTCGACGAGGGAGGTGAAGATACGCTGCACCTGCTCGCTGTAACGACCCTGTCCGGAAGAGAGCAGCTCATCGACCTTGAACATTCCGGTAGCGCGGATGACTGCGCTGCGGAAGCTGTTTTTGAGCATGGTCTGCGGACCGCGGGTTCCTGTAAAACCGTCGGCATCTGTGACGGTGGGATCGGGAGTGACTCTGCCGGCATCGACCGGTTTGGCGGGAGTGGCGAGAGTGGTGTAGTATTTGACCGGATTGGCGATACGGTAGCCGACTGTCCAGCTGGTGTGGACGATGTTGGCATCGCCGGTCAGCAGGTAGTCCTCAAGTCCGGGAGTGAGAGCCGGAGCGAACTCTCCCTCTCTGGCGGAGGGGGCGATGAAATCGACCTTGAAGAACTGCTGGTTGGTCTGGATGCGGACAAAACGGTGGACAGGATAGGGCATGAACCAGTGGCCGCCTGAAGTGTAGCACGGCTCAAGTACTTTGCCGAAGCGCACCACGACGACTGCCTGCTGGGGTTCGACGGAGAAGTATCCGCCCCAGGTGAAGAAATATACGAGCATACCGATTATCGCGACCAGCAGCAGAGCGAAAGCCCACTTGAGGCTTTTCACCAGACTTGCCAGTCCCGACTCGTAACGGCCGGAACGGTCGTATGCGTTTTTGTCAGGAGTTTGAATATCCATTTGAGTATTTTCCTCTTGATCTCTTATTTGACACCGAGTTTTTCAGCACCGGGTTTGAGCAGGTCGAACGGAACGGTGTTGGTATCGACGACGATAGTGGTGCGTCCGCGCATGATTTCGCGCAGGCTGTCCAGTTTGCGCAGGAACTTGGCGAGTTCAGGGTTCTTCTGGAAGATCTCGTAGCTCTTGGCAGCTTCGACGTCACCCTCGGCGCGGATCTCTTTGGCTTTGGCTTCGGCATCAGCCAGACGGATGGTGCGGGCACTGTCGGCTTCGATGCGGATCTTGCGCGCTTCGCTGCTTCCTTCGGCGATGTATTTGTCTGCGACCAGTTTGCGCTCGGCGATCATGCGGGCGAAGACCTTTTCGCTGACGGTCTTGGGAACGTTGATGGTGTTGATTCCGACGCGCAGGATGTCGATACCGTAGCCGGAGGTCTTGCTGACCAGTTCAGATTTGATCATATCCTGGATCTCCGCCAGTTTCATCTGGGCGGGATCGGTGTTGACGATCTGGTTGAAACGGTACTGACCGAAAGCTGCGTTTTTGGCACTGCGCATCCAGCTGTTGAGCTGATCTTCGGCGTTGGTGATGTTTTCAAAGGTGACGAAGAACTTTTCGACGTTGCCGATCTTGAAATCGACGTAGATGCCGACGAGGATGTTGTGTCCGTCACGGGTGGTGGTCTCCTCAAGCTTGCCGGCTCCGCCTTCGAAGCTGCGGACGCGCTTGTCGAAACGGTAGATCTTCTGGAACGGGAACGGCCAGCGGAAATGAAGTCCGGGTTCCGTTACCTGTGCAGGTTTGCCGAAAGTGGTCACCACAGCTGTTTCAGTCTGGTTGAGCTGAAATGAGAACACTGCGACCAGCAGGATTGCCGCTACTGCGATTCCAAGCAGAAGTGTCGGCGTATGTTTGAAAAAGTTACCGCTTGCCATTTTGTAAAAACCTCCAATTTTCTTTATATATATAAATAATTGTTTACCTTTTTCACTTTGACGGTACCGAGGCGATGTCTGCATCGGTGAGATCGAGCCGCTCTTTCTGCTCGAGGTTGATCTGGTAGACCCCGGACTCGAAGTTGGGAGAAGTCACATATTTTCTGATGTGGCTGCAGTCGTCGCGCAGGAAGTCGAGATAACTGCGCAGCACGAACATCTCCGGCATCGCCCTGAAAGCGATCAGCTGGTTGCCGAAACGTTTGTTCTCGGCGCGGGCGACGGTGGAAGTACGGTATTTGTAGCTGTTGGCACCGGCGATAAGTTCCGCTGCCATGGCTTCAGATTCAGGAAGAGTGGTGGTTTTGTAGCTCTTGGCTCCGAGGATGGCAGTCTCTTTCTCTTCCATGGCGGAGATGACGTTCTGGAAGGCGGTTGCAACATCGCCTACCGGCGGATGGGCTCCGAGGATGCTGACTGCAGTGATTTCGATTCCGAGGGCGGCCTCGTCGGCGAGCTTCTGGATCTCTTTTTTCATATCGCCTTCGGCTTTGCTTCTGCCGGTGGCGATGATCTCCATCATCGAGCTGCTGGCGAGGTATCTGGTGGCGACGCGCTCACCGATGCAGACCAGCATCGCTTTGGAGTCGGCGTTGCCGTAGAGGTAATTCATGACTCCGTCAGGACGGACTTTGTACTGGATGGGAATGGAAAGACGCAGGAAAGAGATGGATGCTGCCTCCTCTTCCGGACTTGCGCTCTTGCCTTTGCCGGTGGGAACCGCCACGATGAAGTTGTCTTCGTCACTGCCGTGGCTGTCGGTCCAGGATAGAACCTGTTTGGGTTTTCCGGCGTTGGGATCGGCCTTGGGTTTGCTGTGGCCGTGACCGTCATCCGGAGTTTCCGGCTGTGCCGCCTGCTTGCCGTGATCCTCAAACTCACCGACGACTACGCGGTGGATCTGGGTGCAGCTGATGGTGCGGATGGTTCCGAAAGGACGGGGAAGAGTGAAGTAGATGCCCGGTTTGAGCAGCTCTTTTGAGGTGACTTTGCCGAAGCTCTCACGGATTCCGAGTTCGCTCGGGCCGACTTCGCAGATGGTGGTTGAGAGCCAGAAGATCGCCGCCCAGAGCAGCAGCAGCGGGAAGAAGGCCTTTTCGACAAAGGCGTAGAGAGTGGTGCTTGAAACTTTGAATCCGAACTGGTAATCCAGAGCCGAGGCGATGTTGCGCATCACGCCGCCGGGTTCGGTGAAGAGGGCAAGAATCCTGCTCTCGAAGACTGGACGGGTCTCGATGATGGTTCTCGGACGGTAGAATTCGATGATGAAGTTGCTGATGAACTCCGCACCCAGAATGGCAAAGAGCCAGAAAAACACCTTGGCGATGGTGTAATCGACTTTCAGCAGGTTGTTCTTGTAGCAGATCGCGGCGATCGCGGTGCAGGCAAGAGAGGCGAAACCGACCACGAGCCATGCTCCGACCGGACGGAGCCAGCGGAAATTGGGAGTGCGGCTCTGACCGATGAAGAACGCTCCGGCGAAGACTGCGACCAGCATCATCACAGCGGCGATGAGCGCGTAGTCGACCGGATTTCCGGAGATGGCGGGGATTCCGCCGATCTGGTTCCATGTTCTCTGGCAGAAGAAGAGAATCACCGCCAGCAGAATCGCGCCCATCACGCTGAGAACGTAGGGGGCGAAGCGTTTGTAGTTTTCAAATGAGCGTCCGGCGGTAAAGCGGACATCTTCATCGACATCCAGTGCGCGGCTCTCGGTTCTGCGGCGCATGAGCAGCTCTTTTTCCTCATTCTCCTGCGATGCGCTGGTGAAGAGCATGGCGTAGACCATACTGCCCAGACCGAAGAGCAATGCCAGTGCGAAAGGCACTGTGTTGAGCATGAAAAGACTGCCTCCGCGAACCGAAGACATTATGATGCACACTACCAGCATGATTGCTGAGAGTATCCAACCGAGAATTGACAACTTGGTGTTCAATTTTCCGGCATCGATGGCCGTGCGAATTTCATTTCCGTTTGCCACAGTAACACTCCTTGTTTTTTATTTGGCTATACATACATAATAATACTATACACCACCAATATAAAAATATCAAGGGGAAAATACTGCTCTCCGCGCTTATATAAGGTAAAAATGAACTCAAATATATACGGTTTTTTCTCTTTAAGTTCAGAACAGGCAGGTGTTACTGTTTTTGTGTTGTTAAGATTTTGTTAAAATATCATTTGATTCAGGCTGAATCCCACTGTAACAGCGGAAAAATGCAGGATAATATCTGCGTGGATAAACGTTCAATACAGTGTCGTTTTATAACGAGTTTAATTGTACTTTTTACGCCCGGTTATCGTCTTGTTTTCAACCGTTTTGCCAGCGGACCTGAAAAGCACATAAGAACTCCTGTCAGGGCAAAAATCATCTGGCAGAGCGCAGATGATCTTGAGTGCGAGCGGATGAGGTATCCGGGGGCTCCGGCAGAGAAAATCCGGGTGACTGCCTGAAGCTTTTTCCATTGGAGCGTTTCAAGACCTGCACGGCCCTTGCGTCCGGCTTTGAAGAGCAGCCACGGGCTTGCCTGGCTGGTGGAGCAAAGCACCCGCCCACCGGTGGCGCGGACGGTCAGATGAAGCTCTTCCGGAGAGTGTTCTGAAAGCAGTACCGCCCGTTTGAGCTGCGCCGGAGAGTGGATATGGCGCACGACGGCAAGTGAGCGTCTTATGCCGATGTTTCCGATCAGAGTGTAGAGGTCGGACATCAGAGCCCTATCCTCTTTGGAGAAAGTGCCCTGACCTTTGAAAAACTTGAGGCTTCTCTGCAGATGGTCGGCGAATTCCGGAGAGAACGCATCGCTTTTGCGCAGGAGTTTCAGTGCCGCCGGAAACCAGCTGGCAAACGGCAGAGCTTCGGTCATAAGTCCGGCACTGGATGAACCTGTGATGATGGGGTCGGTGGCGTTGCCGGTGATGTAATTTCCGCTCTGTATGATCAGATCGCGCAGGTCGCCATAGATGACGAGGTCTGCGATTATTGCTCCCGAGGCGTCGGCGGCTGATTCGGGATGTCCGGTCAGAAATCCCCTGATGAACTTCAGGAGTTTTTCCGCTGTTTTCGACTCTCTGTCTTCCGCGCAAAGCAGCAGGGAGTCGAGTTTGGCTTTTTCGCACTGCCAGCGGCTGCGTTTCAGGTCTTTGCCCAGCTGTACAGCATCGGCATATTTCTTCCGTGATACCAGCTGTTCAAGCTCCGGAACCAGATCGGTGTCCGGCATTTCGTGCAGGAGCGTGACGTTGGCAAGCAGCGCGCAGATGATGATGTAGATACCTGCCGCTGTCAGGAAAAAGATGGAAAATTTCGACAGGAATTTTCTCACTTTTCAGCTTGTTTGGCGCGCACCAGATCCCGGATATCTTTGCCGTCGACAAGCAGGGATGAAACGGCACTTGCTCCGTCGTGGTAGAGTTTCACCCGCAGGACGCACAGCTTTCTATCGTTCACGGCATCCTGTAAAACACGCTCCGCATCACGCGCCATCTTCTCGTTGATGTAGAAGCGGTTGAATGGATACAGCCGCTCTATTCTTCCGCCGAAAACGAGAGCCTGATTTGCCTTGAAACAGGGGGTGTTTCCGGGAGCTGCGGCAAAGCCGGTGATGGTCGCAAGACCGTTTTGATCTTTGCCGACCAGGACGTACGGAGTTTTTCCGGGGGCGTATTTTTCCGCAATAGCATTGTCGATTTTGTCGGGATAGATTTTGAGGGAGAGGAAGTGTCCGCGTCCGGGGTCGTAGGGATCATATCCCTCGGCTTTGAAATCGAACTCGACTGCGGGAGCAAACTCATACTGCATAACTTTCTTCACCGGATAGTAACAGGCGGCGGCGATGCTGATGACAAGACAGAATATTTTGAAAAGTTTGAAACGGTTCATTGAATACCTCCCTTTGCCGCTTTGCGTGAGAAAAATATGTTGGCGGCGATAAAGCCCAAGCCGATGATGATGAATCCGGCTGCCCGGTAGAGCAGACCGATGTCAGTGGTGAAGAAGTGGGTGGCGAACTGGCTGGTGATCAGCAGGAGTCCGCCGTTGAAGATGGATATGTGGTTGCGCCTGAATCCTCTGCAGAGCAGAAGAATACCGAAGATCACTGCATATACGAGGGCGATGGAGTCGACGTAACCTGAAATCTTTCTTCCGAAAAAGAAGAATCCGGGAACCAGGAACAGCAGCCACAATCCCGACATAAAGCGTTCAATGTCAAGGCGGCGGCGCATATAGGATACCAGCATCATCAGCAAAGTTATTCCGTTGAATATCCAGTAAGCTGCGATCTCTTTGCCGCTGCAGGAGGTTTTTGCCCGGTAGAGTTCGCTGCCTTCGACAGACATAATGCAGAGCAGAGCGAGCATAAAGAAGAAGCTCGGAATCATCCACGGATTGCGACGGGTTTTGATGCGTTTTTCGTAGAGTTCGCGGCCCGCAAGCAGTCCGAGAGTGGCAACAGAGAAGCAGGAGAACATAACGTTGAGTTCACTGCACGACACCATTCCGAAAACAGCGAGTATGCAGGTGAGGTAGCGCGCCCACGGACGGTAGCTGGTGGCGGTGAAGAGGTGGTAGAGCAGATAGGGCAGGAATGCGACGATACCGAAGGCATACCAGAGCGGATCGGTTTTGTAGTTGATGATCAGGAACAATCCGGCGACATAAACCGTGGCGAGCCCCATCGCATTGAAGATGTAAACGAGAGGAAGGCTGAGCGCGAGGACATAGATCATGAAATCCTGAAAACTTCCGCCGGTGTGATATATCTGCGAAAGCATTGCCGTCAGGGTGACGATACCTGCGGCGCAGAGGGCGGCTGCTCCTTCACGCTCGGCACGGTTGTTGTTGCGGCAGAGGGCGGCAACTCCCCAGATGAAGCCGCAGAAAAGCGGAACTGCGCAGATGATGATGCGGTTGAGGTTGGTGAGCATATCCCAGTTGTAGTTGACGGCAAGGATGGCTCCGCCGGCAACCATGAATGCTCCGATGATGCCCATCATCAGGACGAAGTAGTTGTGTTTTGCCGGACGGTGGGACAGGCGGTCAATGTAGTGTTCACGCAGTTTCAGCATGGTCTCTTTTTCGATCACTCCGGACTCCTGAAGTGAGGGGAGCTCCCGCAGAAACCAGCGTATGGAATTGTATTTTTCGCTCATTATACAGTACTCCTGTGGGGTTTACTTGAGTGAAATATAATACATTTTGTGCGTTTTTACAAGTGTAAATCACGCTTTACATGGCAAATGTGTGTTGACAGATACACCCAAATCGTGCTATATTATATAATGGTTTAGTATAAACGGGGCTTTTTGTGCCTTTTTTCCGGAGATAGATTATGAGATACAATCCGCGCCGCCACCGTCTTGAGGTGTGCAACGCTTACGGCATCCTGCTGGTTGATAAACCGGCAGAGTGGACAAGTTTCGATGTGGTCAACTTTGTCCGCGCCCGTTTCAATGTTCCCAAAGTCGGACATTGCGGGACCCTCGACCCCGCCGCCACCGGACTGCTGGTGCTGACGCTGGGCAAATTCACCAGTTTCAGCAGCCGCTTCGCAGGAGAGGATAAAGTGTACGAAGCTACACTGCGCCTCGGAATGACCACCGACAGCTACGATCTTGAGGGAGAAGTCACCTCAACCTGCGACGCTTCACAACTCGATGAGGAAAGTGTCCGCAATGCGATCATGAGTTTTACCGGAGTTCAGCAGCAGCTTCCGCCCATGGTTTCCGCAGTCAAAGTCGGCGGCAAAAAACTCTATGAGCTTGCCCGCAAGGGTATCGAGATCGAGCGCGAACCCCGTCAGATCGAGATCAGCCGCATCGATATTACCCGGTGCGCCAATCCGGATTACGATTTTACCGTTGAGTGTTCAAAGGGAACCTACATCCGCACTCT
>JAZQTR010000124.1:0-1893 GCA_045630865.1 Victivallaceae bacterium | reverse complement strand
CTCCCGGTGAGCCAGATAAAAATCTGTTGCCGCTTGAAAATTGCCGTCTGTACGCAGAGCTTCGGCACGGATTTCGGCGTATTCGTCCCAAAGTTTCATGTTTTTCGGAAACTCGTACAGCATCTTTGTTTTTTCTCCGTTCCAATCAGGGTGTGTATTCCGGTTCAAAATAATATCTGCCATATCTCCGGGGCGGATTATTGTACAGGGCATGATGCCTGAAATCTTCTGTCCGGGTCCGGCAAGACCGAGAATGTCACCGGCAAGCACTCGCACCCGTTTCCGGGTCTGCTCAAGAGAGCCTGCAGATTCTGAAGTCTGCGGGTCATCAATGATTACAAGTGTCGGGCGCACACTTCTTCCGTCTGACCGCTTGTATTTCATGCCTCGCACTCGACCGGTTATTCCTGCTACCCGGACGATGATTCCGGAAGCCTTACTGTCTTTGATGGTGGGCAACACGATTTCATTGGAAGTCCAGGTGATTCGGGTTCGCTCTCCGCTGCAATGCTGTCCGGCACATCTATTGGCGATGCCGTCCAACTGCTCAATGGGGTAACACACCTCCGGGAAGTCGGCGGCGAGATTTTCGTTGACTTCCAATTCCGTCTTGATGGAGTCCAGCATTTCCAATGCGGCCGACTCCGTTGCTCCGATCAGGGTGACAAATTCCCGATGACCATAAAGCATTGACCAGATCGCCGCTGTTTCTGCAAGAGTCGATTTACCACTGCCGCGAGGCATTGCCAAGGCAAAGAGTCCTCCAGTCAGAACGGCGGTTTCAATTTTTTCAATGGCTTTGATGTGATCAGGCGACCACCCCAAAGAATAAGTTTCGGGAAAGTAGCTTTCACAAAACAGCTGAAAGTTCCGTTCACACGCCTTTTTCCGTTCCGGGTTAACGACCTCCGGCAAAGGGGCAATATCTCGACCTGCAGCAGAGAGTGCGGCGTTCCGTTGCCGCTCGGCTTCTTTGCGTTCTTCATAACTCCGGGCGGTGGAGACAAATTCTTCTGCCGGAGTGTGCCGTTCATCGCAGAGCCATGCAATATATTTAATAAGGTTGATGTTCCGGGTGTTCTCTGTTGCGGCAATGCGGAAGCCTACCCGGTTAAACTGGCGGTAAAGCCGAGCCTGTGCCAGAACAAATCCCTGTGAGGTTGAGTTCAGTAAGCGGGCAACATCCACCACGCGCATATTAGTTGGAGTCAGGGACATCGGTATCATCTCCTTTCACGAGCCAAGCGGCGTACTCGATCAGATTGATCGTGCCGTCTTCATTCTGCGGCGCACCTGCCGCAATGTCTTCTGCAACGCTGTCTTCGGTAATCAGCCGGGAGCCTGCCTGTTTGAGGATTCTCACGAGCATTTCTATCGGTAATGCGGTGAGTTTCAACGAATTATCCATATATTTTTCCTTTATTTTCAAAAGTTGACTGGATTTAGTTTCACAGGAACGCTTATGTATGTCCAGCGCAAGCGAAATAGATTCAACACCAACAACTTGGAGGTTACAAATGAGTGAATTTTTTACTGGCGAAATCGCCAACGCAAAGGTCGGCCGCAATCTTGTGGAAGTGGAAATCATCGAAGATTGCGGCGAAGGAAATTATAAAGTAAAAAGCATTTCCAGCGGACGGGAGTTTTTCACCTCCCGGCTGGAAAAAATCAACAATAATCAAATGGAGGAAACAATTATGCCCGAAGACAACAACCCCATCGCCGAAGTTGAAACCAACGCAGAGGTTGAACCCCCGAACCCTGCACCGGAATGTGCAACGGTAAAACCGGAAAAGAAAAAGTCGCTCCTTGACCTCGCCGCCAAGATCCTCGCCGATACAGGCGAAGCCCTGAACTGCAAGGAACTGGTGGCCAAGGCCAAGGAAACGGGAT
>JAZQTR010000123.1:0-8490 GCA_045630865.1 Victivallaceae bacterium | reverse complement strand
GATGACTTCATCTCCGGCTCCGACGCCTTCAGCCATCAGAGCGATGATGAGCGCATCAGAACCGCTGGTGACACCAACTGCACCGACGCTGCGGCAGTAAGCGGCAAGATCCTTCTCAAAGGATTCAACTGCGGGACCAAGAATAAAACGCTGGGAGTCACAGACTTCCTCAACGGCTTTCATGATCTCTTCTTTCAGGGGGGCGTACTGGCCGCGAAGGTCGAGCAACGGAACCTGCATAATCCTAAATCTCCTCAATTTTTATGTTTTAATCTGCTCCGGGTCGAGCAAAATTTCTTTCACCCGTATATCCCGGATATCAAACGTTTATATAATATAGCCTGCAAACGCAGTTTTTGCACGTCTTTATTGAAAAAACTTCACTTATTTTTGACTTCGGCAGCATTTTTCACCGGAGCAGAAATCTTTTTGCAGTCCGCGGGAGAAGTTTTTTCACATTTGACAACACACTCCTGACTTGCCGCCTTTTTCGCTCTGCACTTCGCCTGCAGATCCAACATCCTGCCACCCAGCCAGATTCCGGCGGAACCGCCGATGAGCATTGAAATCAAAATAAGCAGAAGAACCACAGGGCAGGAAAACGAGCGTTTGGTCACTTTATCCTCAAGCATCTCCGGCCCGATAGCTCCCGGTCGGCGGGGAGAAAAGGTGAAAAAGAGTCCGAGAATGAAAGTGAGACGCATGGAGTGGTTCAAAGCACATCCGGCCGCCTCAAGGAAACGGGCAAGATCACGCCGGTAAAGCTTGGTGAGAGAGATCACCACACACGGACCTCCGAACACAACCATGATACCCAGCAGAACGCCGATGACGGTAAGCAGGGAGACATTCTGCAGAGATTTGGCTATAAAAGCGACAGAACTTCCCAGAGCGGCAAGTCCGATTCCGCCTCCCATCAGGAGCATTGATCCGTTGACCTGTCCGGCAGCAGGAGCCGCCGGAACTGCGGGAACTTTTCCTGAAGAGATCTGGGTTCCGAGATCTTTCTGAACACTGGAGGCGTGAGTTGCGATAAGTTTATCGAACTGCTTGCCGACAAATGAACCGAAACTCAAAAACGGTTTTTTTATTGCGTCAGAAATGGATACCGGCTGTTCGATAAAGTCCGTAACTTTGGCATCGCAAACAGTTCCGTCAGCGGAGAAAAATATTCCGCGTTTACCGACAAAGAGATTGCGCATACTGCCGCTTGTAACACCGACAGCAAGAGTACTCTTCTGAACCGCCCCGGGATTTCCGCTGCTTATTTCAACGTATGCAACACAGATATTGCTGGTGGTGACGATCTTTTTGTGTTCCGCTATATTGGTCACCGGAACAGCAAGGGTGAAGTGGCGTCCATCCATGACCAGAGTTCCGGTCTGAAGCATACTGAAACAATCGGTTTTGAAGAGATCGGTCAGGTTGGCAAAGTTATTGAGGAACTCAAGAATATAACGCTGGTAAAGGGCGGCCTTAAGCAGTTTATCGCTTCCGGCAAGGGCATTTCCGGCATCGATGTCGCACTGGATAAGCTCCCGGGCGCGGGCTACGGTTTCAGCAGAAGTGATACGGATAAGATCATCTTTCGTCAGACCGGCAAACTTTCCGGCAGCCGGATTCGCAGCAAGGTAGGCGGAACAGGGAGCAAGCAGAGAGGTGAACTCCTGCCACTTTTCCGCAGTAAGCGCGTTGTCTTCAAGGAAACGGGCAAATTCAGAGAAAGCGCAGAGTGCAAGGAACTTGGCTTTCCATTTGGGGTTGAGAGGCGCATCACAGCGCAGTCTGCCATCCTTTTCGGGAGCCGCGATGGCAACATTTTTGAGCAGCTCATCGACTTCAGAAGCGGAACGGACATCGGCGACGATACCTTTTTTGGCAAGACGCTCCGGATCATCTTCGAGGAACGCAAGAGCAGAAGATGAAAGGAAGAACTGCCTGACCGGCTCCTGAAGTTCCCCCGCGATCTGCACCATAGCCGAAGTATTTGCTCCGAAAGGCGAAAGTTCACTCTCTCTTGCCTTGCCGTCATCGAGCCAGGCAAAATACGCCTGCACCAGCGAAAGAAAAGCGTCAAGTGCAGCGGCATTCATACCGGAGCTGCCTGAAAGATCCTGTGCAGAACCGACGTTGCCGGCAACGGCAGAAATAAGAGCTGCTATTTCCGGATCGTTTTCCGGATCGGCAGTAATGATACCGTCGCCGTTGCGGGTGGAACATCCGCGTACACCGGAATCGTTGCTGACCTCACCGAGAGAGATTTCAGATGCTCCCTCTTTACCGAGTGCCTGCAGGATGGTTTTCGCCGCAGCATACACTGCACTGCCATCCGGAGTGTCGCGGTTGACGGCGTCAAGTTTCAAAACATCGCTTCCGGCATCAGTTCCTGAAAAGTCGCTGAACACACCGGACATGAACTTCAATGCCGCCCGCACCTCATCGGTTCTGATAAGTCCGTTGCGGTCGGTATCGAGAAAATCAAGAAAGCGTTTATCTGTACGGAGCGAAGTCGTCGTAAGACTGGTAACCTGCCAATGGGCATCATCAAGCTCAAGAAGTTTCTTGAAATCTGAACTTCCGGAAATCACCGGCTGAAAACTGCCTCCGATGCGTACAAACTTCAAATTCCGGTTTTCCGGATTGCCACCGTTATTTTCCATAAAAATTCCTCACCGTCTTACTTTTACTGAATGTAATATTATTTTCATAATATACAAGCCGGTAATGATAAATGCAAACCCGGAAATTTTCAAAAACAACTCCGGAGTCTGTCTTATCCTCTCTTCTGCTGAATACCGGCAATAAAGAATAAAATTGCAACGGCAAAAAGTTGTAAACAAGAGCAAAAAGGTGTATAGTAATAACAGAGTAAAACTATGGAGCAAGACGCTATGCTTTGCGATCACTGCAAAAAAAACGAAGCGACAATACATATAAAAGAGATGCACAACAACCAGTGGAAGAGTATCAATCTCTGCGCTGAATGTGCCAAGATGTTTGAGGCTGATTCCGGAGTTCCCGGCCTGGATATAACCAATATGCTGCTCAATATAACCAAAGCGGCAAAGAAAAAGAGTCCGGCAAAGAAGCCGCAGGCTCCCCCTGCCCCGGAAAACGCGAACCAAGAGCAGCTGTTCCACTGCCCGGTCTGCAACTGGAGTCAGGAGGATATCCGGAAAAATAACGGCAAACTGGGATGTCCTGCCTGCTACAAAACATTCTCAACCGTTCTGCTTCAAGTGCTGTCTGACATTCAGAAAGGCACTGTCCACACCGGCAAACGGCTCAACACTGCAGAAAACTGTGACAAAAATGTTTACAACTATAAACTTGCCACACTTGAAAAGCTCCTCGCCGGTCACATAGCAAGCGAAGAATATGAAGATGCCGCAAAAGTGAGAGATGCCATCCGCGATCTCAAGGAAAATTTCCGGACCGCTGCGGAGGATAACTGCGATGAATGAGTATTTTGAGTTCTTCAGAAATCATCCGGTCGGTTTTCTTTCAGACAGCACCGTTTCCGGATCAGGAATCGCCATTTCAAGCCGCATCCGTCTGGCACGCAACCTGAACGGTTATCCTTTTCCGCTGCACTGCCCGGTCGGAATGAAGAAAGAGATATGCAGTACAGTTCTTGCCGCCGCAAAAAAACTTCCGGTGTTCTCTCCGAAGAAAGGGGCGATGTTCTTCGATCTGCAGACGCTCGATGAACAGCAGAAAGCGATTCTGCTTGAGCGCAGACTTGCCAGCAGGGAACTGCTCGCCAACGGCGAAGGCAGTATGCTTATCGTTTCCGCCGACGAGAGATCCGGGATCATGGTGAACGAAGAGGATCAGCTGCGAATCCAGTGCATAGCCCCGGGATTCACACTGCCCCAGCTGCTCTGCGGCATAAACAGGATAGATGACAAACTTTCCGGATTGCTCGACTTCGCTTTCGACAGCCGTCTGGGATACCTCACTGCGTGTCCAAGCAACACTGGAACCGGTCTGCGTGCCTCGGTCATGCTTCATCTGCCCGCGCTGACGATGACAGAGGAGATTCTTCCCACCATAGAAGGAGCTTCAAAACTTCATCTGGCAGTCAGAGGATTGCGTGGAGAAGGCAGCAAAAACAGCGGCAGTTTCTTTCAAATTTCCAATCAGTTCACACTCGGAATAGATGAAAACGAATCCGTCGAACTGCTGTCAAATGCCATAACCAGAATTATTGAAGCAGAAAAAGCCGCCCGTGCACGCCTTATGGAGTCAAACCGAACCACTCTGTTCGACCGTATAGGAAGAGCCTACGGAACCCTGAAATACTGCTACAGCATCTCTCTTGACGAGGCTTTCAACGCGCTGTCGCTTATCCGGCTCGGAACTGCCCTCGGCATGTTCAATTCAGTTGACCTGCCGCTGATAAACTTTCTGCAGATAGCCATCCAGCCGGGACATCTCGACTGCAATATTTCGCAGGATGGTCCCGATTGCGGCTGTGATGTAAGACGGGCAATCCTCTGCCGCAGCCAGTTGCGGCCGCGGCAGGGAGCATAATTCAGACTGATATATCCTGAATTATTTTTTCAGATTCTGCGCAGGAACAGAAATTGCCGGATTTTTAAGATCTGTCCAGAGAGTTCCCTCACCGGCGTAAATCACCTGGGTTTCCACATTGGGTGAGAGCTTGTCGATCATATGAAGCTGTCCCATAAGTGAAGCATCTCCTAGAGCTTTCGCCTTGAGCAGTTCACCTTTGGCGGCTTCGTTTTCCACCAGAAATTTAGCTTTGACAAGAGCTTCTCCCGCAACCTGATTGGTACGGGCAATGATTTCGGCCCGTTTCAAATTTATGTTGGCGACCTGAAGCCGGGTTGCTGCGTCAATGGAGGCAACTTCACGGTTGGCTTCGGCGTTTATCAAGGCTACTATCTTGCGGGTTTCCTGACTTACTTCACGTCTGCGCTGTTCAATAAGCTCGGTTTCGGTATTGAGTTCAGCCAGTTTTTTGGCGGTAGTCTGCATCGCAAGGTTGGTGAGGTTCTGCTCGCGGGCAAGGCTTACGGCCTGAATCGGCTTGAGGATATCCTGCGGGATCTCAACATTGCGGATGATCGCATTGTGAACGACGATATGTTTTCCGGCAAGAGTTGCCTTAAGCTCATCGCGCAGATCGTTCTGGAACTTCTCCCGTCCGTCGCCCATAATGAAATCCTGCGCCTTGTAATTTGAGCCTTTGATACGCGAGATTGAAAGCACCTGCGGCAGAATGATCTTTTCGACCACCTGCGGAAGGTCTCCGTAAAGCAGGTAGATACGGGAGATGTTTTCCGGCATAAGTTCAAATTCGACAGTCATATCAAGCGACACTTTGAAACCGTCACGGCTGGGAAACTCAACCGCCTTTTTGTCTTCATATCCGGCCTGTGCCACAGATCCGGCGGATGCGGCATCAACTTTTGTCAGCATGATTTTGGCGTCTGCCTGCGCGCTGTTGCGGCGGTCGCGTCTCATGGCACGAGCCTTTACCGGCATGGGACGCGGCGCAGCTTTCTTCGGAACGATGTTCTGCTTGCGCAGTTCAGCCTGAAAATTCATTGTGTTGTTGGTAAGTTCAGAGAGAGCATTGGTCGCATTGGTAAGCTGACGGCGGAACTGGATGTTCTGCACGTTGTTATCCAGTCCGGTCATGGAAACCTGATTCATACCGATCTCAATGATATTGACCTGATAGGCGTAACGGTTGATGTAGTAGAGTCCGGGCTGGAGCATATCGCGCATAACGCCCTTTTCTCCGGCTTTGGCAAACTCACCCGGCTTGGGAGATTTTCCGGTCTGGCTGGTAACTACGCCGACAAATCCAACAGGAATGTTGATGGCATCGACGATCTCGACACTGTAACCCTCGGGATTGAGGCGGTAGACGCCGGGGCCAAGCACATCGCGCCAGATACCTTTGCTGTTGCGGTCAGGAGCGATGACTTCACCCGGAGCAAGCTCACGGCCGATTTTTGACGTGACGATTCCTACTTTGCCCAGCGGAATATTGACCGCCTTGCAGATTTTGACCTCGTACTTGACCGGATCAAGAAAATGCCTTCCTTCGGGAAGAACTTCTTTCCAAATACCTTTCTCGCCCTTTTCGACCAGAATAGTTCCGGCGGCAGGAGTTTTTCCGGTTTTGGCAGTAACAACTGCCATGTGTCCGGGCTGGACGTAGATGCGGCAGAGGAACCAGTAGTAAGCGAAAACTCCGGCGGCGATCACCACAACGGCAGCGACAGCTCCCGAGAGGACTATCTTCACGGTAGACATGATATTTTTCTTGCTCATTTTGCACCTCCGACGGCTTTAATCTCCGGCAGACCGAAAGAGCCGTTTTGACTGCCGTTGCTGATAATACGCTTGACACCGGGCATGATCTTACCCCACAATCTGGAGCGGACGTATGACACTCCGCCGCCGTACGCCTCGACTTCGCGGCGCAGAACATCAGCCTCGCTCTCGTTGCGCCGGGCGATGACCTGCTGTTCTGCGGTTGCAGTCCGGACTTTTGCCTGCGCATCGGCAACAGCGGTATTATAGTTGGTTTCCGCAACCTTCAATTCGGTTTCAGCGGCGACGACCGCTTCAGCCTGCCGCTGGGTGGCGGAGATTTTGGCGGTCAGTTTTTCTGTTTCAGCGGCTACTTTCTGCAGGTTCTGTTCTGCGAGCATTTTCTGACGGGCAAGCTCAGCCTCGGAACGTGCGCGCTCGATTTCCTGCTCGTACTTCTTCGCCTCCTGATGGGCAAGCTCACGGTTGCGGATAATTCCGGCAACAGTCTGAGGAGCGATGATATCCCGGATCAGCACAGAATTGATTTCGATACCCCACTTGCGGCAGTTGGCGCGCAGGAAGTCATCAAGTTTTTCCTGAAAGAGGCGGCGGCTTTCGCCTACGATGAACTCGGTCGCCTGCTTCTTGCTGCCCTCAATGCGGGCAAATCCGCGGACAGAGGGAAGAATGATTTTATTGAGAATGTCGTGCATGTCGCCGACAACCTGGGTCAGGCGGGGGGCGAGATTCTCATCGATATTGAACTCGACAGTTCCCTCGATGGATACAGGGAAACCATCCATTGTCAGGAAAGTGATAGCCTCTTTTCCGCTGAACTCATGCCGCTGACGCCGGGTATTGACAACAGTGACACCGTAGATAAAGGGATTAATGCGGTGAGTTCCCTCTTTGAGAACTTCTTTAACCACACCTTTGCGGTTTCCGGAAACCAGAAAACCGTTTTCATCTTTGTAATCATTGGCAATACCGGAAAAAATATCCGCACCGGTAAGGCTGGTAACAACGCCGATGGTTCCGGGCATGATCTTGATATCATCGAACATTTTGACCTGATAAGCGTAGGGATTGACACGGTGGCGTCCGGTTCCCAGAACCTCTTTGACTACGCCGCGGCAGGTATCATCTTTGGCGATGATCGAACCGTTTTCGGAATCTTTTCCATAGCGGCGGACAAGAACCGCAAATTTACCGGCAGGGACATCGGTGACCGGAAAAATTTCCCAGTCCCAGACATAAGGATTGCGGAAATAACGTCCTTCGCCAAGAACTTCGAGCTGAATGCCCTGCTGTCCGGGCTTCCGGGCTATGATTTCTCCGGCAGGAAGTGTCTCACCTGATTTGCGTATAAGTACTGCAATTTCGCCGTTACCCGGCTCTATCCGGCATCCGTACCAGACAAACAATGCCGCCGCAAAAACTCCTGCGGCAACAACAGCAAAGATGTTTTTCATTGACCTGCCTCCCTCCGGTTCAATATATTCGAAGATATAAAGAAAGCGGGCTTGAAATCTCGCGGCAATACAGATGTACAATAAGCTCAAAAGAGAGCCCGATGTGATTCTTGTTCCGAGAATGACCCGCTTTCTGGAGTAAAGATAACATTTCAGCCATCTTTTTTCAAGTGTCTTCACGCTGTTTTTCTTGAAAAAACTGAAAATTCAGCCTCAAATCCCAAAATATCTCCCATTTACACAGCCTGCAGGAATTCATTATCCTGTAAAAGCCGCTTATCTGTTTATCTGCACCTAACCGAGTGATTTGTCAATAATACAAAAGAGATCATTTGAATCCTATATACGAAAAAAGCTGCTGCAAAACATCTGTCTTGGCAGCAGCTTTTTGTTGTTTGCAGAAACGTCAGGCTATCGTCAATTGATAACTTGCTGAGTTTTCTGTGTTCTTTTCGAGTTTGATCAAGTAATCTGTTCCGGCAGTTATTGTGAATTGTGCATTGCCTGCGATGACATCGAGAGTAATGCCGTTGACTTCAATAATGTCGGAGTCTCCCCAGTAGGAACTTTCAAACTCAAGTACGCCGTCTTTTCCTGCCGTGAATCTGATGTAGTCGGCAGTATCGGTGCAATCAACACCGTTCCCTGCGCCGAGCCAGCCGGAAACAATATTGTCTGACTCACTCCAGATTGCTGCCGTATCATCGCTGTTGTCTGCCTG
>JAZQTR010000122.1:0-7247 GCA_045630865.1 Victivallaceae bacterium | reverse complement strand
TCTTCCTAAGACCGCTTGGCCTCCGACTTTGCATACAGCCGTCCGCACCGTTTTATGACTGCGACTCTGGGCAGCAGCATCGTTTTCGGAATCAACGAGTACCGTCCGTTTGCGCTGATGGGGCAGCCGACCATAAAGGCTTACCGCAGTGTGCTGGATAATTTCCACTGGCAGATCAGTGCAGTCAAGTAAAAGAGCCTATCCACGGAGAGATATCAGATGAGTATGTCTGTCGAAGAGTTTGCCAGCCGTTCCCGGTTTACTGCCGAAGAGGTTTCCGCTCTGCAGGAAATACTTGCAGATCCAGAAATTATGAAAATGGCGCAGGATATTGCCGGAAAATGTTTTATTCCTGACGAAAAGCAGGAATCCCCGGAGTACCCTGAAAGTGAAATGCTGTCCAAGGCCTGGTTCGCCGCTGCTTATCTCGGCGCAGAGGCGGCGGCAAAACACTATGAGAAGCTGGGAATTCCGCAGGAAACACTTCTCGAGTCAATGAGTGATCTCGGTATCTGGATACGCAACTGCAAGCGCAATTACGGTTATTACGGACTGGTTCAGGCTCGCGGCTGGCAGGTGAGCATATACCGCGGACTCGTCACCCGTCACGGCAGACTTGAGTGCAACACCAACCACTTCTATCAGCACAGCGATCTGATCGATGAGTCAGGAAACGTTATCCTGACTGAAGGCGATCCTGTGATCAATCTGCATATTCCCGAAGACGGCAGAATGGATATGAAAAGCTGTGGAATATCCATGCAGAGAATGAGCAATTTCTTTGCTGAATACCGTCCGGATTATGCCTGGAAGGGTTTTATCTGTGAGAGCTGGCTGCTCGATACCCAGTTGAAGTCCATGCTGCCGGAAAACTCCAATATCCGCAAGTTCATCTCTTTGGGATACCATTATGATCTAAATGAGTCGGATGGGGCAATTTTCCGTATTTTCGGTTCAGCTGATCCGCAAAAAATAGAAAAACCCACCACCTTGCAGCGTAAGGCGGCGGAGTTTATCAAGGCCGGCGGCGAATTCAAATGCGGAGGATTTTTCATTCCCCGCCGGAACATCGAAGCCGTCAATTTTGATTTGGAACGGCTGGTGAAAGAGTAATTTTAAATTACTTGTTCTTTTTTACTTCTTTGGCTCCGGGAGCTTTTCTGTCATTTTTGACTGCATTGGTTTCCGGAGCTTTTCCGTTCTTTTTGACTTCTTTGACGACCGGAATCAGCTTGCTTTCCCACAGGCGGGACTTCATAACGTGTTTGGCAAGCGGAGTGTCGGCGTTGGAAAGTTCTCTTGCGATGATGTTGGCGATGAAATGCGCTCCATAGAGGTTGGTGTGGCTGGGATCATAGCGGTTGGTATCTTCGTAGATGCGGTACATTTTTCTGCACTCATCAACACCAACTTTTTCCATCTCTTTTTTCTGGTTGTCGAAGAGTTCGAGGCAGGGAGCATTGAACTCTTTGGCAACTTCGCGCATAGCCTGTGAGTACGGAGCCCTGTCTTTGCGCATGATCTTGCCTTCTTTGTTGAACGTCGGGCGGTCATCTGCTCCTCTGGACATAGACTGGTTGAGGGTCACAAAAATCGTTTTGGCTCCGATTGCTTTGGCTTCATTGTAGAAGCGGCGGAGATTCTCTTTGTAAGAGGTCTGCGGCTCTGTGTACTTCGGACCTTTTTTGCTGTCATTGGCTCCCAGAGCCATAATGACGTAGTCCGGCTTGGAGTCAAGCAGCTGTTTCCAGTATCCCTGGGAGCGGAAAGTGACGGTGCTTCTGCCGGATTTGGCGAAGTTGAGAATCTTTACATTCTTGTCAAAATAAAGTTCCAGAACTTCTCCCCAACCCCAGAGCCTGCGGGGATCGTTGCTCATCTTGGGAGTGTTTTCGTGGAACGCTTCACAAGCAGAGCTGCAGGCGAGGGCAACCTTGATTTTCTGTGCATTGGCGGCCTTGATTTCCTGTGCATTGGCGGCCTTGATTTCCTGTGCGTTGGCGGATACCATTGCTGCAGCGGCAATGATCAGCATAAAGAATTTGGTTTTCATAGAGCTATCCTTTTTGTTTTGTTTAAGGTGTTGAGTAAAGAAAAGTCACTGCATATCCAACTGCCATGTGAAAGTGCGTCCGGTATGGTCAGTTGCAGAAATGGTATCTCCGGCAGAAAGTGCGCCGACTCCCGGAGGAGTTCCGGTGTAAATCAGATCTCCGGGCAGAAGCTCCCAGTAGCGTGAGATGGCCATAAGCAGCTCCGGAATCGGAAAAATCATCTTGGATGTATCACCGGACTGCCGCAAAACTCCATTGACCGAGCCGGAAAATCTGATGTTGGCAAGATCTTCGGCACTGCCTGAAAATGCGGTGAATTCTCCCAGCGGTGCGCTGTCATCGAACCCCTTGCATATTTCCCACGGCAGAGCCTTGTTGAGCAGATTGTTCTGGGTTTCACGGAGCGTGAGGTCGTATCCGACGGCAAGTCCGGCGACGTATGAAACTGCGTCAGAGAGGTTTGCCGGAACACCCTTTTTGCCGATCAGCACCACAAGTTCAGTTTCAAAGTGCGGAGTTTCTCCGCAGCGGGGAAAACGTATGTTGTTTCCCGGGGCAACAAGCGAAGTCGGGGGCTTGGAAAAAATCACCGGGCTTTCCGGACGCTCGTTTCCCAATTCTTCAATATGCTCGACATAGTTTCTGCCGATGCAGAAGACTCTTCTGCAGCAGTATTGCTCTTGGCCAATTTTGATCATATTACAGCTCCTGTTATATGTTTTTTTGACGGATAAATCATGCGCCGGCATATTCCTCTGCCTTTTCGCGCAGACCGGCGAGGTCGAGTTTACCGTTGCCGAGGGTGGGCAGTTCAGGCAGATATATGAAGTTTTCCGGTTTGGGTATCCACAAATTGGGGATACCGCGTTCACGCAGACGTTTCACCAATTGCTCCGGAGCCAGCCGCTCGCGGTCGCAGTAAAAGACGATGAGCTTTTCACCTTTTGAGGAGTCCGGCGCACCGCAGACAGCCAGCAGACGGTCTTCCGGACAGAGGATATTATTCATCTCTCTTTCGACCAGCTCGTGGGGAACCATCTCTCCGGCGATTTTGCTGAAACGTGAAAGACGTCCGGTGATGGTGATGAATCCGCGTCTGGACATCCGGGCGATATCTCCGGTGATATACCAGCCGTCGCGGATGACCTCTTTGGTTTTTTCCGGTTCTCCGAGGTAGCCTTTCATAACGATAGCTCCCTTGACGATGAGCAGTCCGTCGGTGTTTTCATCGCGCAGTTCAAACGTGGAGGGATCGACCACTTTGGCGCAGACTCCGATCAGCGGCGGACCGATACTGCCGGGTTCGATGACGTGACTGCCCATCTCGTTGACCGAGGCAGCAAGGTTGATTGATACCACGGGTGACAATTCAGTGCATCCGTAAGCCTCGGTTATCACGATACCGGTCATATTGCGGAATTTTTCCGCCACATCATCGCGCAGTTTTTCTGCTCCGGTAATCACCATTCGGATATTTTTGAAATCTTCCGGAACACAGCGGCGCATATAGAGCTGCAGGAATCCCGGGGTTGCACTCAATACTGTCAGTCCGCCGTTTTTCATCGAGTCTGCGACGCTTGCCGCATCGAGGGCGTTTGGAATGAGAACTGTTCTGGTTCCGGTGACGATCGGCATCCAGAAGCATACAGCCATGCCGAATGAGTGGAAGAGCGGCAGGTTTCCGACCACGCCGTCATTTTTGCGGTAGCTTATCGAGCTGCTTATCGAAAGCACATCGGCGATCACGTTGTGATGGGTGAGCATTATGCCCTTGGGAATACCGGTGGAACCGCTGGAAAAAATCAGTACGCCAACCCGGTTGACATCACTCCAGTTTTCCGGTGAAAGCTGTTTCATAAGCTCATCGGCGGGGAAGATCAACGCGGCAATCAGCCAGCAGAATTTGCTCCAGAGCGTGCAGGTGTGTATATCTTCAATGAAGACCATTTCAGGTGTTTGCGGCAGGCGGGATTTTTCCAGTACACTGCGCGAAGTGATGATTAGTTTCAAACCGGCTTTCTCTTTTGCAATGCGGTTGGCTTCGATGCCTGCAGTGTAGTTCATGATTGCCGGAGCCTTGTCTGCCATCTGTACTGCGAGCATCGCTGCGGCAAAGTTGAGGGAGTTCGGCAGCATTATTCCGACATATTCTCCGCTGTCGTTTCTGGTTTTACGTCTTATCCAGCGGCTGAGGAAAAGCGCACGCATAAAGAGAGCAAAGTTGCAGGGCTTCTGCCATGCCGGAGTGGTACATTCGGAGAAAATTCTTTTGAACGGATGCTTTTTCGCCTGACGGCAGAACAGAGTGTGCAGAGGCTTTGCTGAACTGTCCGGAACAAGTTCCGTTTCTGCGGCAAGCTCCGCCATGATTATACGCATTTCGTAGGCGTTGGTCTCTTTAGGTATGGGATTGCCGATGGTGACAGATGCCGGATGCCTTCTCCATCCGGGCAGACGGAGCTTGAACCTTCCCTCCTGACTGCAGGAAAAAATGCTGCCCCAGGTCATACCTATACGCATGGGAATGACCGGAATATCCATGTCTTCCGGCAGCCAGTTGCCTATGCCGTTGCGGAAACTGGACATGGTTCCGTTGCGGGTGATGTCATCTTCAGGAAAAACGCAGATAAGCTCTCCGCTTTTGAGCAGTTCCCGTGTCGTCTGTATCAACTCTTTGTGTTTCTGCACCCGCTTGCTCGGAACTTCAAGAAATCCGATCGATCTGTAGAGCGTGTGCAGTATCGGGACCCGGTAATAATGCTCGTGCATCATGAAACGTATCGGACGGCTGGTGCAGGCGGATATAAACAGGATATCCACAAAAGATGCCCGGTTCGCCACCAGAAGTGCCGGACCGTTTTCAGGCAGTCTTTCGGCATTGAAGATGTTGAGTCTGTAGAGAGTATCCAGCATGATGCGGTTGAGCATGCGGAGCAGGAACTGCGGCATCAGAATAAAGCTCACCACCGACAGTGCAAGCGTGAGCAGCGCAACCACAAGCGACACCGTGAATATGCTCACGTTGAAAAAGTACATCAGAAATGCAAGGATGATAGCCAGCAGCAAACCTCCGGAAAACGGCAGGTAGAACCAGCTGAAAAAGCGTGGAGCAAACTCCCGCTTGACGAAGTATGCCTGGTAGCACTGCAGCGGAACCAGTATGCTGCCGGAAGCAAAACCGAAGATAAAGAGCAGTATCGCGAGCATGCTGCCTTCGGTATAGATATTTCCGGCGTAAGGCAGTCCGCCGATGGCAAGAGCTGAAAAAGTCATCAGCAATATTCCGGTCGGAACAAATCCGATCTCGATTTTGTCGCGGGAACGGTAGCCGGAGGAGAGAACGCCGAGCGCAGCTCCGATAATTGGAGTCCCCATCATAAAGTACTGCAGATATACGTTGGGGGTAACTCCTTTCGACTGCTGCCCGAGGTACTGGATGGCAATGGATGATATGAGAATGAGAGCGGCGAACACATAGCACTCACCGACTCCGGTCATAACCAGCTCCCGGTAACGCTGCATTTTGACAAATCCTTTGGGAATCTGGATTTGAAGCTGAAGTTTCATTTCACTCTTTTCGCTCTTGGGGGCAGGAATCGATTTCAAAAGCGAAGAACATATAAGCGCAATAACCGCAACCGCGATGGTGAGCGCAACTGCAAGTACATTGGATGCGTGCCAGTGAATGGAGACGACTCCGGCAACAGTTCCGGCAGTGATTCCGAGCAAAGTCGCGCACTCGGTGGCCGCGCAGATTTTTGCCAGCCGCGGGCGCGAAACCGTCTTCGAGGTGTAGACTTTGAGTGCCGGACGGTAGATCGACAGCGTCAATCCCATAAGAACTGCGATAACAAAAAGCGGAATGTATCCGGTTTTATCAGTGGATGCTATCAGGCAGGTCGCGGCGATAGAGATGATCACTTCGACCACACGGCTGTAAAATATCACGTTGCGTGATGAGAAGCGCACCAGAAAAGCGTGTGAAGCCGCGCTGCTGCACAGCCACGGTACGGTATAAAAGCCTGATATCAGAAGTACGTTGAGGGCCTGTTGCTCAAACAGCTTCACATCATGATACAGCAGCAGGGCGACTATCGTACAGAAGTAGACCGGATTGAAGGAGCTGCAGAAATTCATGCAGAAGACGCTCCAGTAGCCGGTGAATTTTTTCTCGTTGTCTGTCATATCTGTTTTGGTAGTAATGGTTGTAAGAGTTCAATCGGCATCTGTGCTTTGCCCGGCAATGCATCAGCCTTGTTCAATCATACCTCATAATATACAGCCTCAAAGGTGTTTTTTCAATAAATCCGCGGTTTTGACTTATGTATAACGGATACAAAAAAAGCACCTGCGAATGGAGCAGGTGCCTTGATATGCCGGTCAGGGGTGTCAGATGACTCTGACTCCGGACTCCGCGTCGAAGAGGTGGGCTTTTGATTGATCCATCGCAAGCTCGATCTCATCTCCGGGAGCGCAGGCGCGGTGGGGATCGATCCGGGCGATGAAACCTTTGTCGAGATAGAGGTAGGTTTCAGCTCCCATCGGCTCTGCAACGTCTATTTTTGAGCGTATTTTCGGAGCGTCGGGATTGCGCTCAGCTTCAGGAGAACCGAGGGATTCCGGACGTATTCCGAATACCATGCGCCGCTTGAGGTCAAGCTTTTCGACCTGCGCTTTCCATGCGTCGGGGAGGGGGAAACTGCACTTGTCGCTTTTGAACAGGAGTTTATCCTGCTCAACGGTTATTTCTCCCTCAATCAGGTTGGCAGGAGGCGTGCCGATAAATCCGGCGACAAAGACGTTTGCCGGATTGTCGTATATCTCAAGCGGAGTTGCCAGCTGCTGGATGATACCATCTTTCATTACGCAGATCCGGGTTCCCATGGTCATCGCTTCGATCTGGTCGTGGGTGACGTAGATCATCGTGGTGTTGAGTCGGGTATGGAGTTTTGCGATTTCGGTACGCATCTGAACTCTCATTTTGGCGTCGAGGTTGGAGAGCGGCTCGTCGAAAAGAAATGCCGCAGGCTTTCTCACAATCGCCCGTCCGACCGCAACGCGCTGCCGCTGACCTCCGGAAAGAGCTTTGGGGCGGCGTTCAAGATATTCAGTTATTCCGAGGATCTCTGCTGCTTCGAGAACTCTCTTTTTGATTTCATCTTTGGAAAATCCGCGCAGTTTGAGCGCGAAAGC
>JAZQTR010000121.1:0-12017 GCA_045630865.1 Victivallaceae bacterium | reverse complement strand
AGGCAAGACGTATTCTTGACCGTATCGTCGGATACAAGACCAGTCCCTTGCTCTGGCGTCAGCTGGAAAAAGGCAGCAGTGCCGGTCGTGTCCAGTCGGCGGCACTTCGTCTCGTTGTTGAAAGAGAGCGTGAAATAGCGGCGTTTGTTCCTGAAGAATACTGGAACTTCGGAGTTGAGTTTTCTGCACAGACCGCCGGCAAGTATCACGCAAGACTCTTCAAGATAGACGGCAGAGATTTCAAAGTCGATAATGAAAAGGATGCCGCCGCTCTCCGGGATAACGTGCTTGCCGGAACCAAGCCGCAGGTCGATGATATCAACCGTCAGGAACGCCGCAGATTTGCGGCTCCGCCGTTTACTACCAGTACCCTTCAGCAGGCGGCAAGTTCCCATTTGCGTTTGACTGCCACCAATACCATGCGTTACGCCCAGCAGCTCTACGAAGGCGTCGAGCTCGGGCAGGGAGGCGCAGTCGGTCTTATTACCTATATGAGAACTGACTCTGTAACGATCGCCAAAGAGGCGCAGTTTGCTGCCCGTGAATTTATTACAGAGAATTACGGAGCGGCATTCGCTCCGGAAAAATTCAACGTTTACAAAAATAAAGCCGCAGCCCAGGAGGCGCACGAAGCCATCCGTCCGACAGATGTCCGGCGTACTCCGGAAAGTGTGGCGCAGTATCTTGATCCTGCGCAGTTGAAGCTTTACACGCTTATCTGGAAGCGTTTTGTCGCCAGCCAAATGACTCCGGCGCGTATCGATCAGACTACAGTTGACAGCGTGATCTGCGGAGCAGATAAACGCAACTATACATTCCGGGCTGTTGGCTCTGTTGTGACGTTCCCGGGATTCACCAAACTTTATGAGTATGCCGAGAAGGAGACCAAAGAGAAAGATGAATCTCCGGTTCTGGCAAAACTTTCCTGCGGCATGCCGCTTGAAATAGCCCGGCTTGACACGGTTCAGAAGTTTACCGAGCCGCCGCCGCGCTTCAACGAAGCATCGCTCATCAAAGCCCTCGAGGATAACGGTATCGGACGTCCCTCGACCTATGCGACTATCATGAGAACCATTCAGGATAGAGAGTATGTCAAGCGTGACGCCGGAAGATTGATTCCGACAGAGCTCGGTTTCCGGGTCAACGACTTTCTGGTGGCAAGACTTCCGGAGCTTTTCAATATCGGTTTTACCGCCCAGATGGAAGAGAAGCTCGATCAGGTCGAGGAAGGCAAACAGCCGTGGGTCGATATGATGCAGGATTTTTACGGTAAGTTTGTCGGTTGGGTGCAGGAGGCCCGTACCGCAGATGCTCCTCCGGCTTCAGACGCCAAGGCTCTCATCGACCTCTTTGACAATGTGGAGTATGCTCCTGCCCGTAAGGTTGGCAGACGTACCTATGATGATGCCGATTTTGTGAAGTCCGTGCGTGAAAAATTTGCGGCAGACGGAAAAATCAGTGCCAGACAGTACAGCGCACTGATGAACCTTGCAGCCCGTTATTTTGAGCGTTTGAGTGACAAAAGCCTGCTTGCTCTGCCGGACGCCATGCGTGATATGATCGCAAGTGAGGCTGATAAGCTTAAAGAGCGTACTGCGGCGCAGGAAGTTGCTGCGGAGCAGGCCAAAGCCATTGATTACTCCGGACTTTTTGCTTCGTTTGATAACGTCAAGTGGGATGAGCCTGTGAAACGCGGACGTGTCACTTATGACGACAAAAAGTTTTTTGATTCCCTCAAAAAGCAGGCTCTTTCAGGAAAGCTTCTCAGCGACCGCCAGAATGCGGCGTTGGCAAAGATTGCAAAGCGTTACCAGGGGCAGTTGAAAGACGTTGCTCTTGTCTTCGGAATTCTGAATCTTGATCCGGAGTCATCAGGAACTGCGGATAAAGTTGAGAAGAAAGAAGAGGCTCCTGCAGCCCCCGATGTTTCAGCAGAAGAGCTGATTGCAGCCTTGAGCAAAGTTACCACCTGGGAGGAACCGGTTAAGCGCGGACGTTTTTCGTTCGATGATAAAAAGTTTTTCCAGTCAGTCAAAAAGCAGTTTGATGGAGGAAAAGTCCTTTCTCCCAAACAGATATCTGCATTGAGCAAACTGGCAACCAAATATGGAGCAAGTGAAAAATGAGTGAAGAAAATACTAAAGAAGTTTGTGATTCCAAAGTAATTGGTGATGAGAACAACTCTGCCGCGCAGGAGTGTTGCAAAAAGAAGTGCTGCTGCAAAAAAGTCAGAAAAGTCCTTCTCTGGATTGCAGGGGGCATTGCTGTTCTGCTTGCGTTGACAATTATTTTCCGCGATCTTTTCATTCCGGTAGCTGTTTCCAATATCGGTTCCTTCGCGTTGGGAACAGAGGTGAAACTCAAGAAGTTTTCCAGTTCTCTCACCGGTAAAGTTGATATTCAGGGCTTGACCGTCGCCAACCCCGCCGGATATCATAATCCGTATGCGTTCTCTCTGGAACACGTTTATGTTGATCTTTCCATTCCGTCGCTTCTGACTGATGAGATCGTTGTCAACGAGATTCTGGTGACCGGTATGCAGATCGATCTTGAAGCAAAGCTCAACCGTACCAACCTCGGAGAGCTGCAGAAGAACGTTGAACGTTTGATTCCTGCACAGAGCGGCAAGGCTCCGGAAGAGGAGAGCGATCCGGTTGACGAAAAAGCGCAGAAGCAGTTGGTGATTGGAAAACTTAACATCAACAACAACTTGATTTCATTTTCCAATGCGGCGTTGCATTTCTCTGCAAAGATTCCGCTTGTGCCGATTTCCATGACCGATGTCGGCAAGGGTCAGTCCATCGGAGAAACTGTCAACGACATCTTCGCCAAAATCATCACTTCTGTCTTTGATGCCTGTTCCGGAGCCGGATCCGCCATCGGCAATTCTCTCAAGGATGCCGGTGCTGTTATCGGTGACTCCGCCAAAGATATCGGCAAAGGTGTTTCCGGTGCGGCAGAAAAACTGTTCAAGAAGTTTACCAGGTAATCTGCGGTTAAAATGAAGATCCATTTTCTCGGTACCTGTGCCGGAACTGAACCGATGCCCGGACGTCATCACACGGCGTTCATAATCGAAACAGCTGATGCACTCTATCAGTTCGATGCCGGTGAGAGTTGTGCTTACACGGCTTATGCTGTGATGAAACTTGATCTGCTCAAAATGCGGGCGATGTTTTTTACTCATCCGCACATCGATCACTATGGCGGATTGCCGCATTTGCTGTACACCATAGCCAAGCTTAATGTGGTTCGGCAGTGTGATCCGGGATTTGATCCGATCAACGTTGTCATCAGCGACAAAAGCGTCTGGGATGCTGCATACAAGCTCGGCGCATATGATGGAAAATCGGTTTTCGGAAAGAATATCCATTACAATGTAAACAGCTGCACTGACGGAGTTGTTTACTCCGATGAAAATATCAAAGTCGAAGCTCTTCACAACAGGCACCTCGGCATTCCGGAAGACGGCTGCTGGAAGAGCTACTCTTACCGGGTGACCTGTGAGGGAAAAACTGTTGTTCTTTCCGGCGACATCAAGGGAATTGACGATATCGATTTTTTCCTTGCCGATGGCTGTGATGCCCTGCTGATCGAAACCGGACACCACCATCCGGCAGACGTTGCCGCCGTTCTGAAAGAGAGAGCTTATTCGATAGGACATCTTTTCTATGTCCACAGCGGCAGACGTATTTTAAATGAGTACGAAGAGTCTTTCCGGGCGATTTCAGAGATTTGGAAAGATGGTTTCACGATCGCAGAGGATGCGACAACAGCAATTCTTTAACGGGGTTTTATTGTGAAGTATATCGGCGCACATGTCAGCACCCAGGGCGGAGTTGAAAACGCTCCTTTGAATGCACATGCACTCAATGCGACTGCATTTGCTCTTTTTACCAAAAATCAGCGTCAGTGGGTTGCTCCGGCACTCAAGGCAGAGAGTATTGAGGCGTTCAAGACAAATTGCCGCAAGTATGGTTATACTCCGGATATGATCCTGCCGCACGACAGCTACCTTATCAACCTCGGACAGCCTGATCCGGAAAAACGCCAACAGAGCCTCAAGGCTTTTATTGATGAGTTGACGCGCTGTCAGCAGCTCGGACTTGACCGGCTGAATTTTCATCCGGGAAGTCATTTGAAGTTGATCAGTGAAAGCGAGTGTATCAAACTGATTGCCGAAAGTGTCCGTACTGCGCTTGATGAAGTAGACGGAGTTACGGCAGTATTTGAAAACACTGCGGGGCAGGGGAGCAACCTCGGTTACACTTTTGAGCAGCTGGCGATGATGCTTGAGGAAACAGACCGTCCCGACCGCGTAGGCGTCTGTATCGACACCTGCCATGCGTTTGCCGCAGGATACGATCTGTCGACGCCGGAGGGTTTTGAAAAGGTCTTTGAAGAGTTTGAGCGCAGAATCGGATTCCGTTATCTCAAAGGAATGCACCTGAATGATGCCAAAGGTGTTCTCGGCAGCCGTCTTGACCGCCACCACAGTCTGGGCGCAGGCAATCTCGGCTGGGATGCTTTCAAAAGGATCGCTCAGGATGAACGATTTGACCGTATTCCGCTGATTCTTGAAACCATAGATGAGAGTTTGTGGCTTGAAGAGGTGAAAAAGTTGCAGGAATATGCCAAAAATGCTTGAAAAAAAAGCATATTGAAGATATATTCTATAAAATGCCGACTTAGCTCAGTTGGTAGAGCAGTTGACTTGTAATCAGCAGGTCGTCGGTTCGAGTCCGACAGTCGGCTCCAACAAAAAAATATAGCACGAAGTTCCAGGACTCCGTGCTTTTTTGTATTATACGCATTGAAGTTGCAGCGGCTTGCGGCAAAGCCGGAGCTTTTTATCCAGAATTCAGGAAAAATGAAAAGAGTTTTATTGATACTTGTGTCGGCGGTGACCGTTTTCGCTGCCTTTTCCGGAGATTTTGACGGCAAGGGGGTGGTTTCAGGTTGGAAATTTTTTCCGCTGCAGGTTGATGCCGGATTGATCAATGATAAAAAACTTGTCGATGAAAATACCGATACTTTTTTATCTCTCGGAGTTTTTCTGCTGCAGCAGAAATCCGCTGTTGTGTCTTACTCCTGTATTGCCAATGTCCTGCAGAATAATTACGGAGTCCAGCTTCCGCCGCTGATACTCGGATCTCTGACGGACAACAATTACGGAATATCTTTCGGTTGGCAGAATTACTGCAAAAACTGTTACGGTATACAAATCGGGATACTCAATAACAGCTGGGCGGGCGAACCGATAGAGGAAAATCGTAAACGTGTCCAGATTTTTGGAGCAAATATTGCAGATACCGTCTATCTCGGTTTGGTAAATATTTCCAATAAAATCCAGATAGGGGTACTCAATCTCAGTCCCGGAGCGGCATTTCAAATCGGCTTGCTCAATTACAACCCCAAATCATACGTTCCGTGGCTGCCGGTCATAAACTGGGATATGGGACGGACGGCAAATTGAGTTTTTGTTCAGCGTCTTGAAGAGCGTCTTTTGTTGCGCTTCGGAGCAGGGCGATTGGCAGGCTGCTCTACAGGACGCTTCTTGGTGAAATCTATCACTTCCGGTGCAACGTCCTCGGTCTGTACCCAGCACTTTGCTGACGGATCGAGAAGCAGACCGTCAAACACTACCTCTATTTTGCGTTTGGGCAGGCTCCAGCGAATGACCGCTTTTCCGGTACGGTCTCCGTAGTATTTGATCTTGCACGTCGGTTCAAGGCGGCGGATAAGTCCGGCCTCCTGTCTTGATATTACATTGGGAATATTGCTGTTGAGATAGAGTTCCGCAAGCGCGCACATCTCTTTGATCTCTTCCTGCTTCAACGCATCATATTCAACTCCGTTCACAACAACTTTCGGAGTGCCGCATCCACAGATAACGGCGGAAATAAACAGGGCAGAAACAAAAAACAGTAAAACCTTTTTCATATTATTTCTCCAGATGGTTGTACTCGATCAAAGTGTTGAGCCAGTTGTTGAGCTGCTGATAGTATTCCGGTTTACACTCCGGCAGCGGAAGACATTCTATGCCTGAAGATATCAGAGCCTCGATGAAATCCTGCTGCCTGCCCTGCTGTTCAGGAAGCATTCCGTTTTCATAAAGAAACACCATTTTGATAACGACTGCACACTGTTCCAGTGTCCAGGTGTCAGGCGTTATTCCCGCAAGATGGGCAAATACGTTGCGCAGTGCATCGTAGCAGAACGGCATCGGAACACCTTCCGGAATATTCTTCAGCAGAAAGTGTGCTATACGTCCGGCCATTTTGAAGTTGCGCGGATTTTCCGCAATGGCATCAAATGCTCCTGTAAGTTCAAGTTCTGTTGCAGTAAACAGCGTTCCTGCGCCGGAATCGGAAAAACTCACATCGAACTCCCGGTAGAGATCCACTCCGGCAAACTCTCCGTTGCGGGAAATCCGCTGCGCCTTGTTTACTACAAGGGAGAGCCTGCCGCAATCAGGACTTATTCCGTACACCAGAAGAGCATTTTCCTTGTACGGACGTTTGTCGAGAACCAATGTCTGAGTCGATACCATGTCTGCAGCACCGGAATCAGTTAGTGTTTCAGGCGTCGAGAGCTTTTTTAAGTTCGGTGACAACCAACTGCGGATTGGCTTTGCCTTTTGAAAGCTTCATCACCTGTCCAACAAAGTACTGCAGAACTTTTGGATTTCCGGCTTTGTACTCGGCGACCTGCTTGGCGTTAGCCTCGATGGCGGCCTTGACAAACTCGGCAATAGCTCCGGAGTCGCTCACCTGGCTCAATCCCTTTTCTTTGACGATATCAGCCGGACTCTTACCGGTGGCGTACATCTCGGCAAAGACATCTTTACCGATCTTGCCGTTGATAGCTCCGGAAGAGATCAGGTCAGTGAGAGCTGCCAGTTGTTCCGGTGCAATACGGCACTCATCAATGGCAATCTTATCCTCGCCGAGCAGACGGAGCAGCTCGGAGCTGATCCAGTTGGCGACAAGCTTCGGAGTCTTTGCACATTTTGCCGCAGCATCAAACCAGGCGGCAAGTGTACGGTCGGAGGTCATAACTTGAGCATCGTACTCGGAAACTCCATAGGACTCAACAAAGCGGCTGCGCATTGCTCCTGGAAGCTCCGGCAGTTCGCTCTTTATTTTTTCAATATCTTCATCAGTGAAGGTTACCGGCATAAGATCCGGATCCGGAAAATAGCGGTAGTCGTGGGCTGACTCTTTGGTGCGCATAAGATAGCTTTCGCCCAGATCATCGTTCCAGCCGCGGGTTTCCTGACGCAGAGTTACGCCATTGTCGAGTGCCTCCGCCTGACGCCAGATCTCGTAGTCGATGGCGCGGTGGACGGCACGGAAACTGTTGAGGTTTTTAAGCTCGATTTTGACGCCGAATTCTTTCTGTCCAACCGGACGCAGAGAGATATTGACGTCACAGCGCATCTGACCTTTTTCCATATCGCAGTCGCCGATTCCACCGTACTGCATTATCTCTTTCAGGCAGGTGAGGTAGGCGTATGCCTCGTCGGCACTGCGCATATCCGGCTCGGTAACGACCTCCATCAGGGGGACACCTGCTCGGTTGTAATCGACACCGCTGGTTCCGCCGAAGTGGGTGAGTTTGGCGACATCCTCTTCAAGGTGGATGCGGGTGAGGCGGATGTCTTTATCCGGCAGAGCCTCTCCGGAAAATCCGGTTCCGGAAATATGAATGTATCCCGCTTCGCAGAAAGGCAGATCGTACTGGGAGATCTGGTAGTTCTTTGGCATATCGGGGTAGAAATAGCTCTTGCGGTCAAATTTGCTGAATTTTGCGATTTTGCAGTTGGTGAGAAGTCCGGCGCGGACGGTCTTCATGATCGCCTCTTTATTGGGGACGGGAAGAACTCCCGGATAACCCATGCAGACCGGACAGACGTTGGTGTTGGGGTCTGCTCCGAATTCATTTCCGCAACCGCAGAACATCTTGCTGGCACTGCGTACCTGGACGTGGGTTTCCAATCCGATAACTGCTTCGTATTTCATATTTATCTCCGTATTTTTAGACACAAAAACTGTTCAGGATATAATTTACCGGATTTGTACTGATTTGTCAATCGCTAAAACGTGCTTTTTTGCAGTTTGATGCTTGATTTTGCCAATAAATGATGATATTTTTTATCCCGGATAGTAAATGAACAGCGGCGGAAGTTCCGCCGTACAGAGAAAGTGGATATAAATTATGGTTCAGCAGTTGCCGGGAATCATCATTGTCGTTATTATAGCGGCTTTTATTTTTATGGTAAATTCGATAAACCTTCAAAAAAATCGCGCCATCCATTTGCGTGCCGTCATGCTCCATAAAAAAGGCGAATTGGAAAAAGGATCAGAAGAGTTTTCCTCAGATGATGTGGAAAAAGCTGTCGGCGAATATAACAGTGCGGCAACGATTTTCAACCTGTCGATAACGACAGGTGCCGGTGTTTATCTCAATAAACTTCTCCGTTATCCGGAATTTGAACTTCAGGATTGGAAAGAGTAGATAAATTAAAGGATTTTTATTATGGTTAAGTGTGGAATCATTGGCTGCGGAGTTATCGCACCGACTCATATCGAGGGTTATCAGAGACTGGATAATGCCTGCGTTGTCCATCTTTGCGATCTCATTCCGGAGCGTATGAATGCTCTCGGTGATAAATACGGCATCGCCAAAAGAAGTCAGAATTATCATGATTTGCTTGCCGATCCTGAAGTTGAACTGGTCAGTGTCTGCACTGACCATGCCAGCCATGCAGAGATAGTCCGCGATGTTTTGAACGCAGGTAAACACGTTGTTTGTGAAAAATCCGCTGCAAGAGTCATTGATGATATTCCTGTTATGCTCAATGCGGCAAAAGCTCATCCGGAACTGGTTGCTTCCGGAATTTTTCAGCACCGTTTCGAAACCCACAATCTGGTGTTGAGAGATATGTTGAACTCCGGAAAATTCGGAAAACTGCTCGCTGTAAACCTCAACTTCTGCTGCCGCCGTACCGCAGACTACTATACCAAAGACGTCTGGCGCGGAACGCAGGCAGGTGAGGGTGGCGGAATTTTGATCAATCAGGCAATCCATCATCTGGATCAGCTGCGTTTTCTTTTTGGAGATATTGCCGCAATCACTGCCAAAGTCGCGAACCTGACCCATCAGGGCGTTATCGAAGTTGAAGATACCGCATTCTTTATGATCGAATTTACCAGCGGACTTAATGCTGTTGTTATGGCGACAAACTCAAGTGTCAGAGGGTGGAACAGCCGTCTGATGGTCGAAGGTGAAAAAGCGAGCCTCTTCTACGAGAATGAAAAATGCACCTCCGTTGAGGCAGAAACCAAAGAACTTGCTGCCGAAATCGAAAACGCACTCGCAGATGAACGCGAAAAAGCCACCGTTTCCGGCAAGAGCTACTACGGCAGCGGGCATACCGGACAGCTCGCAGACATTGTAAACGCTGTAGCCGAAAAGCGCGCACCGTTTGTCACGCTCGAAGAAGCCTGCAAGAGTTCACTTATGGTTCTTGCCGTCTATGAATCCGCAAAACTCGGACGCCGGGTTGAATTGGCGGATCTGCTTTGAATACCAGCGATACAATTACAGCTCCGGCGACCGGAATCGGCGGAGCAGTCACTATAATCAGAGTTTCCGGCAAGGAGGCTCTCGCCTGTGCCGGAAAGGTCTGGAAGGGAAGAATACAGCTTGAAAATGCCCGTCCCCGCCAGATGTATCTGGGGAAAGTCGGCGGCGATCCAACGCTTGCCGTTTATATGAAAGCTCCGGCAAGTTACACCGGAGATGATGTCGTAGAGCTCCAGTGTCACGGCGGAGCTGTTGCCGCTGATTCTGTTCTGCGCGCTCTGCTCGATGCCGGTTGCCGTATGGCTGAACCGGGAGAGTTTACTTTCAGAGCATTTGTCAATGGAAAAATGGATCTTGCACAGGCGGAAGCTGTTGCCGATCTTATAAATTCCGGCAGTAAAAGTGCAATGCTTCTTGCCGAGCGTCAGCTGGCAGGTACTTTGAGTGCCAAACTCAATGATATCTGGGATAAGATAAATCATCTGCGTTCAGAGTGTGAGGCAAGACTTGATTTTCCGGATGAGGAGTTGGATTTTGATAATGATCTCTCTGATCAGATAGCTTTTCTGAAAGAGAAGATCGCTGCGCTTATATCCACCAGAGAAGCTGGAGCAAGATTGCGCGACGGAGTCGATGTCGTTCTTGCCGGACGTCCCAATGCCGGAAAATCCAGTCTGCTCAATCAGCTTGCCGGTTTCGATCGTGCCATCGTAAGTTCGATTCCGGGAACCACCCGGGATACCGTCGAACAGGAGTGCGTGCTTTGCGGAATTCCGGTAAGGTTGACCGATACTGCCGGATTGCGTGACAGTGATGATCCGATCGAGGCACAAGGTATAGAGCGCTCACGCCGTTCAATTGCTTCTGCACAGGTGACATTCTGGCTTCTGGATGCTTCAAACGATGATCTTGCAGATGAACTGGCAGAACTTGAAAAAAGTTCGGGCATAAATACCATAGCTGTCTGGAATAAATGTGATCTTGTTCCTGACCGGGAGCTGCCGCAAACAAAACTTCCCTCCTGCCGTATTTCAGCAGTGAAAGGCGAGGGCATAGATTCTCTGCTTGAGTGTTTCAAAAACATCATCAGCGGAAACGGAGAACAGGCCATTCTTCCTGAAAGTGCAGTAAACGCCCGCATGGCAGATGCTCTCGAGCGTGCATACAGTGCTCTCGAACGTGCAGATGTTCAGCTGGAAATGGAAGATTTTGAACTTGCTGCCTGTGACCTTGCCGACGCAGCTTACAGCGTCGGTGAAACAACTGGAAAAACCGCAAGCTGTGACTTGCTGGACGAAGTGTTCCACCGCTTCTGTCTCGGCAAGTGATATGATATTTACGGTTTATTTTGAATCGTTGTTCTCCCAGCAATCCCGATTTTGACGCATTGCCTCATAAAGTGCTATTGACACACTGTTTGCGAGGTTGAGACTGCGGAAGAATTTGCCCGGCATGGGGATTATCCGCATGCGGTCACGGTATTTTTCGTAGAACTCTTCAGGAAGTCCGGCTGACTCTTTGCCGAATACAAGATAATCTCCCGGAGCGTATTTGACATCGTAAAAACTTGTGTCGCCATGGGTGGAAAAAAAGTGCAGTACAGCTTCCGGATTGGAGTCGAGAAATTTCTGCCAGTCAGGATAAACCGCGTAGTCAAGTTTGTTCCAGTAGTCCATACCTGCACGCTTGAGATACTTGTCTTCAAGAGAAAAACCAAGGGGTTCGATCAGGTGCAGACGGCATCCGGTGGAAACACAGAGTCTGCCGATAGAGCCGGTGTTCTGCGGGATCTCCGGTTCAAAGAGAGTTATATTGAAGTTGGTCATGGTTACTTTATCTTTCTCATTTTGAATGCGAAGAGTTCATCACAGTCGGCACCGCCGTTGCCTGCACGCATAGCTCCGCAACATTTTTCTCCTGAAAGAGGGTGGATGAATTCTTCCGCAGCAAACTCCGGATGGCGTTCAAGGAACTTGCGGGCGACAGACTCATTTTCTGTTTCAAATATCGAGCAGGTGGCGTAGACAAGCACTCCGCCGGTTTTGACAGCCGGAGCGTTATTTTCAAGTATCTCAAGCTGTTTTGCAGCAAAGTCTTCAATATCTTTGCCGGAGATTTTCCACTGCATTCCGGGATTTCTCCGCCACACTCCGGCTCCGGAGCAGGGGGCATCGGTCAGGACTCCGTCGTAAGCGTTGCGTCCTTTCCAGACTTTTCCATCGTGAACCCTTGCTGATATATTTGACCATCCTGCGCGGCGGGCACGTTTTTTCAATGCCTCGAGAGCTGCTGTGCGGATGTCGCCTGCGTGTATCACACCTTTTCCCTGCATAAGGGCTGCCAGATGGAGAGTTTTTCCTCCGGCACCGGCGCAGGCATCGTACCATCTTTCGCCGGGAGAGGGAAGTCGGGTCGTAGCCATGTCG
>JAZQTR010000120.1:0-6261 GCA_045630865.1 Victivallaceae bacterium | reverse complement strand
GCTACTCCGGCGACGCCGGCTGCTGGTCTGACAAACTCGGTTACGTCGCAGCCGGATTCACGGTCGCTGCACTCGACTGCCGCGGACAGGGCGGAAAATCACAGGATCTCACTCCGGTCACCGGCAATACACTCCACGGTCACATCATCCGCGGAGTGGATGAGGATTCTCCGGAAAAACTGCTCTTCCGTGAAATATTCCTCGATTGCGCCCAGCTGATCGACATCGTTTCTGCTTTCCCCGATGTAGATGAAACCAGAATCGGTCTTTGCGGAGGCAGCCAGGGCGGAGGTCTTACTCTCGCAGCCGGTTCACTCTGCCCCCAGGTCAACCGTCTTGCTCCCAGCTTCCCGTTCCTCTCTGATTACAGAAGAGTCTGGGAAATGGATCTCGCTAAAGATGCTTACGTTGAACTCAAGGAGTATTTCCGCCGCTTCGACCCCCGCCACGAGCGCGAAGATGAATTCTTCACCCGGCTGGGATATATCGATATCCACTTCCTCACTCCAAGAATCAAGGGTAAAGTCAAAATGTATACCGGACTCATGGATACCATCTGTCCGCCGTCAACCCAGTTCGCCGCATACAATGCTATAAAGTCCGAAAAAGAGGTCATTCTTTATCACGACTTCGGACACGAAAACCTGCCCGAAAGCGCGGATTTCACCATGCAGTTCATGCTTGAAATGATGAAGTAACACAAAAAATAATTTATCAAACCTTTATATAAAACAGAAAAGGAAAACAAAAATGAATCAGGTCACAATTTGTGCAACCAAAGATGAACTCGGCAGCAAGGCAGCTTCCTGCGGTGCCGCGTACATCCGCAAAGCTCTCAGCGAGAAAGGCATCGCCAACGTCATCATCGCAACCGGTGCCAGCCAGTTCGAAATGCTCTCTCACCTCAAGGACGAGAAGGATATCGACTGGAGCAAGGTCAACTTCTTCCACCTCGATGAGTACATCGGACTGCCCGAAGATCATCCCGCCGGTTTCCGCAAATATCTGCGTGAGCGTTTTATCAATCTGCTTCCCGTCCCCCCGATGTCCTTCACTCCTGTGAACGGCAGCGATCCGGATCCGGAAAAGGTCTGCCGCGAGCTTGAAGAGCGCATCAGCCAGTTCCCCATCGACGTCGCCTTCATCGGTATCGGTGAGAACGGACACATCGCCTTCAACGATCCCCCGGCCGATTTCGAGACCGAGAGAGCATATCTGGTGATCACCCTTGACGAAGCCTGCCGCAAACAGCAGCTCGGCGAGGGATGGTTCCCGACTTTTGATGATGTTCCCAAGCAGGCGATCTCCATGGGCGTCAAGCAGATTCTCAAGAGCAAAGCCATCATCAACACCGTTCCCGATGAGCGCAAAGCCAAGGCCGTCAAGGGTGCAATCGAGGGTCCCCTCACCAACACCTGCCCTGCTTCCATTCTGCGCACCCATGCGGATTGCCACACTTTCCTCGACGTGAACTCCGCTTCACTTCTGGAAAACCGCTGATCCCGGAGTATTTCTATAATGAAACGCGAGTACATTGATCTTCAGGTCAACGGTTTTGTCGGCGTTGATTTTTCGACCACCGAACTGACCTACGACAGCTTCATGAAAGCTGCCGAAGCGATCTTTGCAACCGGAACAGTGACCTTTCTGCCCACTATCGTGACCAGCGATATTCCGCTTTATGCCCGGAATATCGGTATCATCAGAGAAGCGGCAGAAAAGAACTCACTTCTCAAAAATATCCCGGGAGTCCACCTTGAAGGACCGTTCATTTCCCGTCTGCCCGGTGCTGTCGGATGTCACAATCCGGACTTTGTCCGTGATTGCGATCCCGAATGGCTTCTTGAACTGGTCAAAATCAGCGGCAACTACATCAAAATGCTCACCGTTGCTGCCGAACTCGAGGGAGTGACCGATCTTATCAAGTGTGCGGTAAACGAGAACATCACGGTTTCACTCGGCCACCATCTGGCAACCAGTGAAGATGTGGTCAAATGCGCCAATGCCGGAGCAAAGACCCTTACCCACCTCGGAAACGGATGCCCCAACTCAATGGATCGCCACCGTAATCCGGTCTGGGCCGGTCTTGCCTGCGATGACCTTACCGCAATGATCATCACCGACGGCCACCATCTGCCGGGGGACCTGGTCAAATGCATGGCCCGCATCAAGGGTGCAGACAAAATCATCGTCACCAGTGATGCCGCTCCTGTTGCCGGACTTCCTCCGGGCAAATATCATATGCTCAACAATGATGCCATCCTTGAAGAGAACGGCAAGTTCCACAATCCTGAAAAGGGTTGTCTGGTCGGCTCTTCTGCTTCAATGGCAGACTGCGCAAGGTTCCTTGAGTCACTCGAGATCTTCTCCGAGGAGGAACTCCACAAAGTCACTTACGCAAATGCCGCAAAACTTATCGGTCTTTGACGTAAAGAAGCAGCTTTGAAGTGCGCCGGTTGAATAAGCCGGTGCACTTTTTTTATTTGTACGCATGCAGCTTCTTTTTCCCTGCGCTATTGTATTCTCCATTGCCCTCATTTAGAGATAACAGAAAAATTTTTCAAAAAATTAGATTAGTTGACAATAAATCAAGTTTTCCATACGTTATATAGGCAGACAGGATTTCAGAACACGTTATGAAATCTGGCAAAAATCAACATCCCATATAATGGGGGAAAGGGAGGAAAATATGACTAAAGAAATCAAAACTGTTTTGACTGTTATCGTCATCGCCACATGCGCAGGTGTTATGGCCGCGCCTCATCACCATCACCATCACCACAAACATACCAGCGGAGTGCGCCTTGCTGCCGACATAGTCAATCTGGTCGGGGCCAGCCTGAATCTTGCAGCACCGCGTCCGGCAATAGTTACTGCACCGGCAGTGGTTGCTCCGGCGATCATCGGGACAACGACTCATATCGTTACGACGCCGGTTTACCACGCGCCCCCGCCGCCTCCTCCGCCGCCGCGCCATCACCATCATCACAGACCTGAACCGCGCCATCATCATCACGGCCACCGCCGCTAAGGTACAAAAAACGATCCGGAAATATTACCGGGTAAACCAAAACTTGAAAGTTCTTTGTTCCGCAAAGTCTTTCAAGTTTTTTGTCTTGATAAAAAAAGAAAAGATATTGTCTCAACTGTTGTGAAGAAATCAGACCGTCGTTGGCGCATCATGGTCAATCTCGCGCCTTGCGGCTCCGTTGCTTCAGTCGTGTACAATCGTACACTCCATTGCGTATTCGCCGCAAAACATCAGCTGTATGGTATATTCTGATGCGCAGTATCAAGTATGACAACTACGTTTTGTATGCCTGTTTCATAAAATTCAGGACATTAACAAAGAAAATGCTCCTGTGTGACAAAATGGAAAAACTGTAGAAAACTGTTGTGGAAATATGGAAAATTATTGGCAAATTCAACGTTAACGTGCTATATTTCATAGTGTATGTTGTATAATGGTGAAGTATTTTGCCATTTTCAGAGATAAAAACAATCGTAACTACAACGACAGGAATAAATTATGTATCGTACACACAACTGCGGTGAGCTGCGTAAGAGCGACGTGGACAAAGAGGTTCGTCTCAGCGGCTGGATTCACAGTGTCCGCGACCACGGCGGCGTCATCTTCATCGACCTGCGCGACCACTACGGTCTTACCCAGGTAGTCATTGATCCGGAACGCGATTTCTATCGTGCACTCGACAAGTGGCGTGTCGAATCCGTTGTCCGCTTCGACGGTGTTGTTGTCGCCCGCTCTGCGGAAACCGTCAACCCCCGTCTTTCCACCGGAGAGATCGAGCTTCAGGCCACCGGAATGGAAATGCTCGGTGAAGCCGAAGTCATCCCCTTCCAGGTTGCGAAAGACGATCAGGCTCCTGAAGCCATGCGTCTCAAGTACCGTTTCCTTGACCTGCGCAAGGAAAAACTGCACAACAACATCATGCTCCGCAGCAAAGTCATCAGCGAGATCCGCCGCTATATGACCGAGCAGGGATTCAATGAGTTCCAGACTCCGATCCTTACTGCCAGCACACCCGAGGGTGCCCGTGACTATCTGGTTCCCTCCCGTCTGCATCCCGGCAAGTTCTATGCTCTGCCGCAGGCTCCGCAGCAGTTCAAACAGCTGCTGATGGTCTCCGGTTTCGACCGTTACTTCCAGATCGCCCCCTGTTTCCGCGATGAGGATGCCCGCGCCGACCGCAGCCCCGGAGAGTTCTATCAGCTCGACGTCGAAATGAGCTTTGTCGAGCAGGATGATATCTTTGCTGTAATCGAAGGTTTGCTCGCCGATGTCTTCGGTAAGTTCGGCAACAAGAAATTCGACCAGCCCCCCTTCCCGAGAATTCCTTACCGCGAGGCGATGCGCCGCTTCGGTTCCGATAAACCGGATCTCCGCAATCCTCTGGAGATGATCGACGTTTCCGAGTACTTCAAAGACAGTGAGTTCAAAGCCTTTGCCGGAACCGTTGCTTCCGGTGGCGTTGTCCGCGCGATCAAAGCTCCGCAGGTCGCCGGAAAACCGCGCAAATTCTTTGACGACATGATCAAGTTCGCCCAGGAAAATGGCGCAAAAGGTATGGCGTACATCATCTGGACCGAAGGCACTGAAAAGAGCCCTATCGTCAAATTCCTCAGCCGCGAAGTCATTGATGGCCTCAAGGCTGCCGGAAAAGTCGAGGACGGCGATGCCCTCTTCTTCCTCGCCGACAAAGAGAAGCTGGTCGAAAAGATCGGCGGAGCTGTCATTCCTGAACTGGGACGCCAGCTTGAGCTTATCGATTCCAACGTCTTCAAGTTCTGCTGGATCGTTGACTTCCCGATGTTCGAACAGGATGAGGAAACCGGCGCGACTATCTTCAGTCACAATCCCTTCTCAATGCCGCAGGGCGGAATGGAAGCCCTGATGACCAAGAATCCGCTCGACATTCTCGCCTGGCAGTACGACATCGTCTGCAACGGAATCGAGCTTTCCAGCGGTGCAATCCGCAACCACCAGCCCGAAGTCATGTACAAAGCGTTTGAGATCGCAGGCTATGACCGCTCCGTGGTCGACACCAAGTTCGGCGGTATGATCAACGCTTTCAAACTCGGCGCGCCTCCGCACGGCGGAATCGCTCCGGGAGTCGACCGTATGGTTATGCTGCTCGCCGATGAGCCCAACATCCGCGAAGTCATCGCTTTCCCGTTCAACCAGCAGGCGGAAGACCTGATGATGAATGCCCCCAGCGAAGTCACTCTGAAACAGCTCCGCGAACTGCATATCGAAGTCAAACTTCCCAAGAAACCGGAAAAATCCCAGGAAAATGCCTGATGGTGTTTTCCGTAAAATCCGGAATTGATAATTGCCCCGGCTGTCTGTCTGAGACGGCAGGGGTGATTTTTTCTCCGGAGTGTGTCAGATGAAACATTCAAGTAAAAAATCTTCCGTAAACTTGCGGTATTGGCTGCTGATTTCGGCATTATTGATTGCCGCAGCATTTATTTTCAGTGATGGAGATGTGCGGCAGGGATTACGTAACAGTTTCATTGATGACACGAAGTTTGCCATCGAAATCAAACAGGCGGCGGAAAAACACGGGCTTCCGCCGGAATTGGTACGGGCATTGATTAGAAAAGAAAGTGGTTTCGACCCTTATGCCAAAGGCAAAGCCGGAGAAATCGGATTGATGCAGATACTTCCATCGGGGGCAGTTGCCGACTGGGCGAGAGTGAATCAGAAAAAAGTGCCTTCCGGATCACAGCTTTATGATGTGAAGTTGAATCTGGAAATCGGCTGCTGGTATCTGGGCAGAGCATTGGATAAGTGGAAAAATTACCGTTGCGGTACCGAGTTGGCGTTGGCGGAATACAATGCCGGATCGAAAAACAGTTCCCGCTGGAAACCCGATGTGCCGGATGGCGATGTTATCAGCCGCATAGATTTTCCGGTGACTTGCAACTATGTGAAAACAATAATGAAAAATTACCGGAAATATCTTTCAGAATCAAAGCGTTTGCCGGCAGAATAACTTGCAAAAAACGGTAATTTGTGCTACATTAATCCAAATATAATTAATTCTGAAACCGTAACGGGGAAATAAAATGGATTTGAATATCAAAAACGGTGTTTGTGCGGCAGATTTCATGCCGGTTGATGAATTGCGTGATGTTCAGCTTTCACGCTTGCAGAATATTGTTGCTCATGCATACAACAACGTTGAATTTTTCCGCAAACGGATGGATGAAAATGGTGTCAAACCGGAAGATGTAAAA
>JAZQTR010000119.1:0-23222 GCA_045630865.1 Victivallaceae bacterium | reverse complement strand
TGATCGTCATCGGCAAGAACCGCTGTATGGTCGAAACCGCCCGCTACTTCCTCGACTTCACCCACCGTGAAAGCTGCGGAAAATGCACCTTCTGCCGTATCGGCACGACCCGCATGTTCGAAACTCTCGAGCGCATCGTTGCCGGCAAAGGCAAACCTGAAGACCTCGATTTCCTCGAAGATCTCGGCAAGAAAATCAAAGCCGGCTCCCTTTGCGGACTCGGTCAGACCGCTCCCAATCCGGTGCTTGCCACTCTGCGTTACTACCGCCACGAGTACGAGGCTCACGTCAAAGATCACGTCTGCGAAGCTCTGCAGTGCAACGCGCTGGTCTAGCTGAAGCTGGATCAATCCAAGTGCGTCAAATGCAGAATGTGTATCAAAAACTGCCCGGTCAACGCCACCAGCGACGACTTCGTTATCGATGCAGATAAATGCACCCGCTGCAACAGCTGCATGGATGTCTGTCCGAAGAAGGCGATCAGCCGTATATCCGAGTGAAGAAAAAGGATACCTTAATTATGAGTATAGAATTTATTATTGACGGACGTACCGTCACTGCCGAACCCGGCGAAACCATAATGCAGGTCGCCCGGAAAAACGGCATAAATATTCCCGGTCTGTGCGGAGAACCGCGCATCAGCAAGACCACCAGTTGCTTTGTCTGCGTGGTACGCGACATGAAAACCGGACGTTTCCTCCCCTCCTGCTCCGCCTGCCCTGCTCCCGGTCAGGAGATCGACGCTTCCAGTGAGGATGTCCGCGATATGCGCCGCACCGCCCTCAATCTGCTGCTGAGCGAACATAACGGAGACTGCGAAGCTCCCTGCACCGTTGCCTGCCCTGCCCACGCCCCCGTCGAAGAGTATGTGAGAGCCGGACGCAACGGAGATTTTCTCGGCGCCCTGAAACTCATCAAACAGCGTATCCCCATGCCGATGAGCATCGGCAGAGTCTGTCCGCGTTTCTGCGAGAAACAGTGCCGCCGCAACATCGGCGGAAAGCCTGTCGCCATCAATGAGTTCAAACGCCTTGCGGCTGACCTTTATTACGACACCTACATGGAAGATCTCGCTCCGGAAACCGGCAAACGTGTCGCCATCGTCGGCGGCGGTCCTGCCGGACTTTCAGCCGCCTACTATCTCCGGCTCGAAGGCGTCGATGTCACCATCTTTGAAATGATGGAAAAAGCCGGCGGCATGACCCGTTACGGAATTCCTGAATACCGTCTGCCCAAGAAAGATATTCTCGACCGTGAGCTTGCCCACTTTGAAAAGCTCGGTGTCAAGTTTGAGTTCGGCAAAAAGCTCGGAAGCAATCTCAACATCGAAGACCTCAAGAGAGATTTTGATGCCGTCATTATCGCCATCGGATGCTGGAAAAGCTCCGGAATCAGCTGCGAGGGTGAAGAGCTGGCTGTTTCCGGTATCGACTTTTTGAGAAACGTCGCCCTCAACGGCAACGTTGCCCCCAATCCCGGTAAAGTCATTGTTGTCGGTGGCGGAAACACCGCCATGGACTGTCTGCGCACCTCTGTCCGCCTCGGCAGCAGCGACGTCAACTGCTACTACCGCCGCACTGAAGCGGAAATGCCCGCAGAGAAACTTGAGATCGAAGAGGCGAAAGAGGAAGGCGTCAACTTCCATTATCTTGCCGCTCCGGTCAAACTTGAAAAGCGCGACGGCAAACTTGTTATGACTTTCCGCAAGATGGAACTCGGTGAGCCCGATGCCTCCGGACGCCGCAAGCCGGTTGAAGTTGCCGGAAGCGACTACGAAGTCGAAGCCGATACCGTCATTGCCGCCATCGGTCAGAAAACTGAAGCCCCGGAGGGACTTCCTGTCAACCGTTTCGGTTATCTCGAGGCCGCCTCGATGGGTGATAAACTCTATTCTGCCGGAGATTGTCTTTCCGGCGCGGCCACCGTGGTCGAGGCTGTCGCTACCGGACGCAACGCAGCACTGCTGGTCATGCAGGATGTTCTCGGCAAGGAGATCGAAGAAGAGATTTCAGTCAATGTTTCCAGAGGAAAATGGCAGGATCTCTCTGCAGATGAAATCGTGGTTTTGAGAGACAATCTATCAGACGCTCCCCGCGAGGAGCTGAAAATGCTCTCAATCGAAGAGCGCAAGACCACTTTTAAAGAGACTACCTTTACAATGGAAAAAGAGCGGGTTATGTCCGAAGGCAAACGCTGCATCGAGTGCAGCTGCACCGACAAGACCAGCTGCAAACTCCGTCAGTACGCTGATGAATACGGCTGCGATCCCGAAGCGATCAAAGGTGAGCGTCAGGTTGCAAGCTACGATGTCCGTCATCCTCTTATCATTCAGGATCGCGGCAAGTGCATCAAGTGCGGCGTCTGCGTCAAGATCTGCAAGGAAGTCGTCAACAAAAACCTGCTCAGCCAGAAAAAACGCGGATTCTATACTGTCATCGGAACCGCTTTTGAACAGGGATTCCCCTCAAGCTGCGCCGATTGCGGAGAGTGCGTCAACGCCTGTCCCACCGGTGCTCTTGGCTGGAGAAACAAAAAATAACGGCGGAAACGCCGGATCACAACAATGGCAAAGCACGCTGCCATCATCACTCTCGGCTGCCGTCTCAACCACGCAGATACTGCGCTGCTGACACGGCGGCTTGAGAGAGCAGGATACGACTTGGTTCCGGCTGATTTTCCGGAACAGCTCGATCTTGTTATTATCAACAGCTGTGCGGTAACAGCGGAGGCTGTCCGCAAAAGCAGACAGGCTCTGCGCCACTTCCGCAAAAAACATCCGGGAGCGCAGATCATTGTTTCCGGATGTGCGGCGCAGGTCGCCACCGGAGACATGAAGCTCGACGGAGCAGATATCGTCTTCGGCAATCCCGGCAAACGCGAACTCGAAGATTTTCTGGCTGATCCCTCACATCTGGAAAATACGGTTTATCAGGATGTATTTTCAGAAAACGCCACATCCAGTTTTCCATTCCGCAGCCGCGCATTCATCAAGATTCAGGAAGGGTGCAACAACTTCTGCACCTACTGCATAGTTCCGCACGTAAGAGGCAGAGAACGCTCCCGTTCCTTCGAAGAGGCGGTCGCAGACTGCCGCTGTGCCGTAGAGGCAGGTTTTCCGGAAATAATCCTCACCGGTGTCAATACCTGCGCCTATTTTGACAACGGCAGAACGCTCGGAGATCTCATCCGCGCCGTTTCAAATATCGATGGCGATTTCAGAATCAGATTAAGCTCAACTGAACCCAACTTCAAAAATCTCGGACTGCTCGATGTAATGGCAGACACCCCCAAAGTATGCCGTTTTCTGCATATTTCACTTCAACACGGATGCGACCGCGTACTCCGGGAAATGAACCGTCACTATACCACCGATGATTTTGCCCGCTTCGTGGAACTGGCAAGAGAAAAGATGCCGGATATCCACATCGGAACCGATGTCATCGCAGGTTTCCCGGGAGAAACTTGCGAGGATTTTGAAATCAGCTGCAATTTTATAGAGAAGATGCAGTTCGCCAATACTCATATTTTCACTTACAGCCGCCGTCCGGGAACTCCGGCTGCAGATATGCCGGGTCAGATACCGTCGGCAGTAAAAAAAGAGCGCAGCTCTATTCTGCGTAAAATCGCCGCAAAATCAGCCCTGAACTTTGCGGAATCGCAGCTGAACAAAGAACTCGAAGTGATCTTTGAGCAGTCGCACAATGGCAAAATGACCGGTTGGAGCGGGAATTACCTCGGTGTCGCCGTCCCTGATGGGATTTTTCCGTCAGGAAAAATAGTCAAAGTAAAAGCCACTAAAGAAAACCTTGCTCTTTTCTGCGGAGAAACAGTGGAGTAAACGATATGTCCGGAGCATCATCAGTCAAAAAGACACGAATTTCACTCTATAATGTTGTGCAGATCGCACTCGGAGTGAGTGTAATTCTCTTTGCCGCCGGTCTGCTGTTTGATCCTTTGGGAACCCAGCAAAATCTGTTCTTCAAAAACTTTGATGATCTGCTGGCTGATTTTTTCAACCATATACGCTACATGTGCAACAGAGATCCTTACTTTGACCCGGGTAAACCGACTCCAGATAGAATATTGCCGCCATTACACTATATGCTGGCATATATATTGCGCACGGTAATAACTTTTCCTGACACACTGAAAGAAATGTATCAAAACAAAGCAGCTATGGCAGCGGCTGTCGCATTTCTTGTGTTTTCTGAAATATTCCTCTTTACGATGCTGGGGAAACTGCTGAATAATAAAAAACAGACTGCCATTCTGGTTCTGCTGTTTTTTTCCGGAGTAAATCTGTTTTCCATCGAGCGCGGAACGATGGTCATTTTCACTGCCGGATGTATCGCAGGTTTTCTCCATTTCTACCAATCACCATGCAGAAAAAAACAGATTTTTTCTCTCGTACTGCTCTCCCTTGCAGCGGCACTCAAAATATATCCGGCTCTGTTTGGATTGATTCTGCTGAAAAAACGCGATTTCAAAGGAATATTTTTCTGTATCATCCTGACATCGGCTCTGGGATTCCTTCCTCTGCTCTTTTTTGAAAATGGTTTCGGTAATATTCCGCAACTGTTCCGCAACCTTGAAAAATACCGGATTGTGTATAAAAATTCACCAGCCGCACGGGGAATATCAGTGTTGATTGGGAAATGCGGCATTGCATCTCCGGACAGCATAGTTTGGATATGGATAAAAGCAGTGGATATACTTGCAATAAGCACAATGATCTGCAGTTTTTTCAGTAAAAACAGAGAAAAATTGATACTTTCCATTGCAGCCGTGATAACCATGTGTCCGATCGGAGCTGCGCAATATACTCAACTTTATCTTTTTCCGCCATTTCTTATTTTCATGAACAGGATAATAAAAGAATACAGCAAAAACGACATTTTTTATGCAGTTGGCTATATTCTGATCTTTATGCCGTGGCAGCTGCCGGGAAACATCAATCAAATCTTTATTTTGACCGCTCTGCCAGCAATGCTGGCTATTCAGCTTAAAGAAACCATAACTGTATTCCGCCAGAGCGGAAAAACGATCAGCGAAATAATCAAAACGTCCTGGGAGAATCAGAGTCATGCCGGATAACACAGAGTTGAGTATCATTATATCCTGTCACAGCAGAACACCGTTCTTCAGGGAGACTCTCGACAGCATCATCTCCTGCCGGGAAATATTCGGCAATGCAGAACTTGTAATCTGCGATGACGCAAGCCCATCCGGCGGAGATGGAGATACCGCAAGAGAATATGCAGAAAAATACCCGGACTTTATCCGGTGCATAAGAAATGAAAGCAACCTCGGCGTATCAAGATCATACCAGAAACTTGTATCTGAAGCACGCGGCAGATATATCATGCCGTTTGACAGTGATGATATATTCGTTCCTTTTGATGTCAGCACAGCCATCAAAGAGCTTGATGAACATCCCCAATGGTGTGCGAGCTACGGAAAGAAACTGCTTTTTTCCGGACGTGACGGATTTACCGGAATAAGCCACGGCGGAAATTACAGCACCTTTGCTCTGCTTCTCGATCCGAGAATGACGCATATCGGCATGCTGATCCGCAAAACAGAGTTCGACGGATGCCGCGGCTATCTGCTTTCAGACGGAACCAGCTGCCGCGTGGCAGATGATGTCTGCATGTGGAGCTGTCTTTGCGCCCAAAAAGAGATGCATTTCAGAAATGAAATAAGAGGATTTTACCGCATACATCCCGGACAGGAAACCAAAAGCAAAGGAGAACTCTTTGCCGGTGAATACGACCGCATCCGCAATAATTTTCTGTCAGAACACAGCAGTACCGCCGCAAAAATCACTCCCGGAAACAGTTTTCAGCTTGCACCTGAAGAAAGATTTGCAGCAGCTGCCATCTGCGGCATAAAGTTCATCCGCACCAATGATATATCTGAACAGCTCTATTATCTTGCCGTCGCCTCCCAGATTCTGCCGGATGATTACGGCGTCGACGAATACAAAATCAAACTGCTGATGGCATCCGGTAATAATGATGAAGCCTTGAAACAGACCCTTGCCATGCTTGCAAAACACTCAGATAAGGTTTATGTCAAAGGCGTTGCCCTCAATTTCGCCCGCGAACTCTGCAAAGATGATCAATCCGTTTCAGCACAGCTCGCCTACGCTCACGGAAAAACCATGCAGGAGTTCTTTTTTATGACCGACAGCCAGAAACAGCTCCTGCAGGAAACAGTAGAAAGAGCTGAAAACTATCTGTAAAAACAGGAAAGTTGCCATGAAGAAAGAAACATTGGATGAAAATATGAAAATCGTCAGTACATCTGATGAACATATCCGCTATTATACAGTTGATGATTCAGAAAACTTTGTGCTTGAAGGCGCACCGTTCAGAGTCAAAGGCGGCTCATTCCGGAGATTGCCGGAAAAGACGGAGCTCTTTCCATACTCGGAAATGGTCGATCTTCTTGCCAATCACTCTGCCGGAATAAAGTTGAGGTTTTCTTCTGACTGTTCGGAAATCCGGGTGAGAGCAAAAGTCCGTATGTATCACCATACCGGTGACATCATGTCCTACGGCAGGATCGGCTTTGATGTCTACTGCGGAGAACCGCAAAAGAGTTTCTGCGCCGGTGTGTCGATTTTGAATTTCGATGAGTTGACACATCCGGAACACACTATCAGCACCCGGATATTCAACCGTCCGAATCCGCAGAAGGTCGTCAATGAGTTTGAAATCAATTTTCCGCTTTATTCCGAAGTCCTTGAGTTTGAAGTCGGCTTGGATCATGATGCCGTAATTCTTCCGCCGACACCCCGGAAAAATCCCCGTCCGATCATCATCTACGGAACCTCGATTGAACAGGGTTGCTGTGCCTCTCGTCCCGGAATGGCATACTGCAATCAGCTCTCAAGACGCCTCAACCGCGAAGTGATCAATCTCGGATTTGCCGGCAACGGCAAAGGCGAAGAGTTTATGGCAAGACTTCTGGCAGATATTCCCAATCCCGGAGCCTACGTTCTCTGGTATGACTCCAATGTTTCACCGGATGAACTTGCGGCAACTCTGCCCGGCTTTACCGACATATTGAGAAACCGTCACCGGACGGCCCCTGTTGTTACGATATCCCGTTTGCAGTATCCGGAGGAAACTCCTGTCAACGGCTACGACGAGGAGATCATCCGCGCCCGTGCAAGACGCACTGAAATACACACTGCCAATATGGAAAGACGCCTCAAATCCGGCGACGCCAGAGTCCACTTTATCGACGGCAGAAAAATGCTCGACGGAACTCTGGAAGAGTGTTTTGTTGACCTGATCCATCCCAACGATCTCGGCATGACCAAAATCGCCGATGCGCTCGCGCCGAGGCTTGCAATCATTGCTGAATAAGTGTTTTTTGCCGAAAAAGAGACAAAATAATCATTTTGTCCAAAAAATCGTAAAATTGTATAAAAGATTTGCCCTTGCACTGAAGGCACCTGAGATGTAGATTATATAGGAAACAGTTTCTTTGACAGAACTTTTTCCAGCCGAAAACAGTTTAGGGAAATTTGTCACCAACAAACCGGGATATGGCAATGAACAAAGCCGCATACTTTTTGCTTTTGACAGCACTGGTTTTTTCCGGAAATCTGATATCCAAAGCCAAACTTCCGGTCTATGCCAGCATATCATTTGCACAACTTGACGCCAGAGGCAGAGTTCTCATATCCGAAGCGATAGCCCCCGGATTTCCCGGTATGCAGCTGCCGAAAAATAAGACGATGGAGCTGCGTCAGCACGGAAAACTTGATCCGGGATGCCGTAAGCTCCGGGCGCAGATACTCGTTCAAGTCATCAAATACAACTACGGCAGTGACAATAAACTTCTTGCCGATCCGCTTGCGGATTCTTCGGCGGTTATCGAATTTACAGATTTGAAATTGAGAGCGGCAAAGCGCATCAATCTGCCCGGAGTCAATCCGGAATTGTTTGCCGCCGGTTTCAGCAGAAAAAAAGGCGATTACGCCCTGAATCTGCCCGGAAAATGCACCATACGGCAGAAGATAAAAATTTGCCGGATGAGATCATATGGAGTCTGTCAAGTTCCAACCGGAACATAATGGAGCAATAAACTATGAAAGCACGTCTTGAAAAAAGTCTTGAATTGAATCTGAACTGGTTCCGCAAATCCGGAGTCATGCTTCCGGAAGACGGTTCATGGGGAGTCGCAGAGCGCGTACTTCTGACCGAAAACAACTCTGCTCTCGACAAGATCAGAATCGATTTTCCCGCATGGACCGACCATGATGGAAAGTACAGCATTATCGAACAGCGCAGAGCTGACTGCTGTATGGAAACCGCCTTTCTCTTCCTGCTCGCCGGCGACCAGACAACCGCAGAAAATATCGTCAATTATCTCTACTGCCGCAGCGGTATGCTCCGCAGATTTCAGGATCCCAAATTTGATGAAAACGAGATCGGAGCCTGGTACTGGAGCCACACTTCGCACTTCCGCAACTACTTTTTCGATGACAACAGCTGGATGTGCATACTTCAGCTGGCTGTCGCAGATTTGAGAAGCGATCTCGACAAAAAATACGAGATGAAAAAGTGGACAAAACTCTGCCTTGATGCCTTTATTCCGGCGTTTGACAAGCGTTGGGCAGACGGAAATCCCTGCCTGCCGCAGGAAGATGAGGGAGCTTTCATGGGCAGACTCCACCAGCCGCACTGGGGCTCAATGTTCGTCTTCGCCCTCTCGAGAGCGGCACAGGAGTTTCAGGATGACCGTTTCTTCCGGATCATCGACCGCTATCACGACTTCGTGCTGAAAAAAGCGGATACCTTCACCTCAAGCGAATTCGCCTACGCTGTTCTCGGCGCAACCAAAAGCTATCAGGTATTCAAGGATGACAAGAGCAAGCTCGTCAGAGATACTTTCGGAAAAATGATTCTCGGCAAGATGGATCAGGAAACCGGAAACATCCCGGCTGAACACTATGAAACTCCCATCGGCGGCAAACTTGCCGACACGATCTACACTCTCAACTGGTCCCTGCTTGCACTCCAGAATCTTTCGGCGCAGACAAATGATCCCGCCTACCGTAACGCCTTCCTCAAGCTGCTCGGTCTGCTGATCGACATTCAGGATACAACTCCCGAACCCCACCTTTACGGATGCTGGCGCGGACTTTACGACTTCGACAGCCGCAAGTGGGGCGGCGGAGACACCCTAGAGGGCGGAGCAGGAAGCATCTACACCGGATGGACCAACGCCCCTATTTCCATTGGTATTATCAATGAGTTGAACGGAAAATCTCTGCTCGACTACTAAAATATACGACAACAATCAACACTTATATAAGGAAACAAAAACATGAGTAAAATCAAAATCAATCCGGCAGAACTGCATTCTCTTTCTCCCTATCTGCATATGCAGTTTGCCGAACCGCTTTCCAACGCTGACATTTCCGTTGATGCCGCATGGAACTACGTTGACAACTGCTGGGAGAAAAACTTTGTCAAGCTCCTTCAGCGTCTTTCTCCGCCGATGATCCGCTGGGGCGGATGCTTCGCCAGCTACTACCACTGGAAAGAGGCCGTAGGTCCCCGCAATGAGCGCGTTCCGATGCTGAACCTTTCCTGGGATGGTGTATTCTCCAACCAGATCGGTACTGCCGAGTTTGTCGAACTCTGCCGTATCGCCAACAACGCTGAACCCCTCATGTGCGTCAACATGGAATCCGACGGACGCAAGACCTGGGCATATCCCGCCCCCGGAATGAACCGCCTCGGCACCGCCGATGAAGCCGCCGAATGGGTCGACTACTGCAACAACCCCGACAACAAACTGCGCCGTCAACACGGATACGCAGATCCGCTCACCATCCGCTACTGGCAGATCGGAAACGAAACCAGCTACCGTTATCCCGAAGCCAACGGCGACCGCAAGTGGGTCCATGACGGATACGATGCCCGCCAGAACTGCGAAGCTGCAAAACGCTTTGCAACTGCCATGCGCAAAGCCGACAGCAGCCTCAAGCTCCTCGCCTGGGGAGATGATGATTACGCCAAACTCATCTGTGAAGAGCTGGGTGATCAGATCGACCTTATCGCGTTCCACAGCCACTGGGTTCTCCACAAGGACAACCGTGGTATCGTTCTTGCCGAGCAGTACACCCGCCAGAATCCGGACAGCATCTGGGAAGTCATGCTCAGCACCTCAAAGGAACTCGACGAGAAGATCCGCAGCATGAAAGAGCAGGTCAAACCCTACAACAAACGCCTTGCCATGACCGAAGGCCACTTCTGCATCATGGACGGACGCGACCGCGGTGATGTTCTTTCCACCTGGGCAGCCGGTGTTGCCTACGCCAAAAACCTCAACACCATCGCCCGTCACAGCGACGTTCTTGATATCGCCACCTGCGCCGACTTCTTCGGCAACCGCTGGCAGGTCAATGCCATGATGCTCCCGACTCCTGTCTACGCCGGCAAGGCATATCTGATGCCCGTCGGAGAAGTCATGGGACTTTACTCCGCCCACTGCGGAAAATCCGTTGTCAAGGCTGAATGTGCCGACAAAGATGTCGATATCACCGCCTCCATCACCGGAAACAAAGTCTATCTGCACATCGTCAATACCAGTGCCCACTCTGCGGCAAACATTCCGCTGGAAGTCGAAGGCAAAACCATCGTCAAAGCCGAAGCCTGGGAGATCGCTGCCAATCCGTGGAAAGAGATCAATCAGCTCGACACCGAGTGCTTCCTCCCGGTCAAACGCACGATCGATCCTGCAGTCTACACCCTTCCTGCCGCCGGCGTCGCCGCCATCGAGCTGGAAATCAAGTAAAGACAGGTTCCAAAATGAAGAAACTCTTTTCCGTTTGTCTGCTGCTTGGCGTCTGGCTTTGCGGAGCTGTTGAAATCAGAACAGTTCCGGGATTCAACACGTCAAGTTTCTATATCAAGGCGCAGGAGGGAGAAATCACCTCCCTTCAGTACCGTAAGTTCAACGGAAAAGAGTTTCAACAGGTTTTTCCGCCCATATATGACGCGGATAAAAAAGAGTACCGTGGCAGCCTTGTCCATTTGGGGGAAAACACCAAGTATGAACTCCGGGCAGTCTGCCGTGACGGAAAGAGCAAAAGCAAGATCTTCCGCACCCGCAGCAGCAAACTCAAAACAGCAAAAACCATCGTACTGGATGAAAAAAACTTCACCGGAAACCTCAAAATCAGTGATGTCGGACGTCCGGATGGATATATCCGTTACACCTGCGCCCCCGGCTTCATCCTGAAAAATGATGGCAGCAAACCGCTGATCGAACTGGAAAAAGCACAGTTCGTCATTCTTGAAAATTTGGTGATGCAGGGCGGAAACAGTCACGCTGTGACCGTCTACAACAGCAAAAACATCCACATTTCGAACTGTGAAATATCTGGTTGGGGCCGTCTCGGTGTCCAGAGATTTGATATCGACGGCAAGTTTTACAGCAACTACGGTCCGCAGACTCCATATAAGGATTGCTTCAATTACGACTCTGCCATCGAAGTCAAATGGTGCAACACCGTAACTGTTGAAAAGTGCTATATTCATGATCCGGTTTGTCAGGCGAACAGCTGGTTTTACAGCCATCCGACAGGTCCGTGCGCGATGACCGTTTCTAAATGCAAGAGAGTGGTCATCCGCTACAACGATTTTGCCGGAAGCGACAAACACCGTTGGAACGACGCCGTCGAGGGTCCCGGGAACTTTCATCCGGCAGGTGGACTCGGTTTTGATGCCGATGTTTACGGCAACTATATGGCATTCGCCAACGATGACGGAATCGAGCTTGACGGCGGACAGGCGAATGTCCGCTGTTTCCACAACAAATTCGAGCAGGTCTTCTGCGGCGTGAGCGTACAGGGCTGTATGACCGGCCCGGGATATGTCTTCGAAAATGTTTTCACATATATATCCGACGTTCAGGGCTGCGGAAATCAGGCGATCAAAACAAATTCCGGCCGGGCGGGAAAATATGCGGCAAGCTACGTCTTCAACAATAGTATATACTCCCCTGAAGAAACCGAATTCAAACTTCAATCTTCATGGCCGGTCTTTGCGGCAAACAATATCCACGCCGGAGTTTCCGCACTTGCCAAGCTCCCCGGCGGCAAGGGTTCAAGTGAAAATAACACCTTTACCGCCAAGTTGGATGTGGAGGGTAAAAACGACATCTTCTCCACAGAAAAAGTGTTTGAAAACGTTTCCGACGGACAGCTTTTCGTTTCATCCGGCAGCTCATCCAAAGCAAGCGGTAAAGTCATTCCCGGATTCACCCCGCAGGGCAAAGTTGACCGCGGTGCAAGGCCGGATGGCAAAAAACGTCTTTTCCCGGTGCGTCCGCTCGCCTTCGTCACAGATACCGGAGAAATCAACTTTGATGACAACAGCAAAATTCTCAACGTCACAGCCACGCTTGACAAGAAAGCCAAAGCTCTGCCGTTCAAAGTGCGCATAAACAGCGCATTCGACTGGCTGAAAGTCACTCCGGAATCCGGAGTCATGAAGCCGGGAGAAAAAATCACATTCAATGTATCCATCGACCGTGAGGCGGCAAGGAACATCCGTTTTCTGCGCGGAGTATTTTTCATCCGTACCGCTGACGGCTTATCCCGTCCGGTATCGGTGTATGCCACCGGCATAACGGAAAACATTACCCGTCCGTCAGTCGCCAAAGATAAATTCGTTCACTTCATCGAGCCGGAAAATCCCGTTTCAGGAAAACTTCCGGCAGCCGTTGCCGATAAACTTGCCGACGGCGGCAAATGCCTCGACTTTTCAGGTTCAAAAGATAAAGACGGAGCCTACATAGTACAGCCAATAAAATACACCTTTGACGCTCCGGCTGACGGATACTACACCATTCTGGTCAGAGTGAAATCAGGCTTTCCCCGCAAGAGCCACAACAGCATTTTTTCCGCTATTGACGGCGGAGAAATGTATAACACTGACCTCATGACAGCAAGAAACAACGTCTGGAACTGGCAGATCTGCAAACGTCCTGATCCCTGCCCGACCGGAGTTTATTTGAAAAAAGGACGCCACACCGTATCCATTGCTCCGCGTGAGTCGCTTCTTCTCGACCTCATTGCGGTAACCAATGATCCGGCGGCGTTTGAAGTATGGTAATCAAAAACTTTTCTAACATAAGGATATTTAAATATGGAAATCCGTGACTTTTTCACCGCCTCATGCGGCAGAACTGCAAAACTCTACACCCTTAAAAACGCCAACGGCTTCACCGTTTCAATCACAGATATGGGCGGATCAATCGTGTCGATCCTGACTCCTGACCGCGACGGAAACATGGTCGATGTCAACCTCGGTTATCAGAAACCGGAAACCTACGAGGCAAACCCCAACTTCTTCGGTGCCCTCATCGGACGTGTCGCCAACCGTATCGGCTACGGCAAATTCACCCTCAACGGCAAAACTTATCAGTTGGAGTGCAACGACAGCAACAACCGTCCCAACAGTCTTCACGGCGTCAAGAGCTACGGCAGAAGAATGTGGGAGGCGGAAGTCATTGATGATCTCACGCTGAAACTCACTCTCGTCAGTCCCGACGGTGATGCCGGTTTCCCCGGTGAAGTCAAAGTTGAAGTCATCTACCGCGTAACTGAAGACAATGCCATATCCATCGAATACAAAGCCGTGAGCGATTCACTTACCGTCGTCAGCCTCACCAACCACGCTTACTTCAACCTCAATGGTGAAGACAGCCTTAACTGCCTCGACCACGAAGTGCGCTCAATCGCCTTTGCCCACACTGAAGTAAACGAAAACCTCACTCCGACCGGAAACAATCTTCCCTGCGCCGGAACTCCCTATGATCTCAACTCCGGAAGAACCTTTGAGAGCATTTACAATGATCCTGCTCTTGCCATCGCTTTCGATGACAACTTTGTCATTGCTGAACAGGCTGGAACTTTCCGCAAAGATGTCTTCAACGTCGTCTCTCACCGCACCGGCATCACGCTTGCCGTCGATACCGATCAGCCCGGAGTCCAGTTCTATATGGGCTACTGGCTCGATGGAACCACCATGGGCAAAAGCGGCAAAGCCTACCCGCGTTTCGGTGCCTTCTGCCTGGAAACCCAACTTTGGCCCGATGCCGTCAATCACGATAACTTCCCCAGCGCACAGCTCAAACCGGGTGAGGTCTACTCTCACAAAACGGTTTACCGTTTCGGTATCGAAAAATAATTTTCTCCGTACAAGGTGATATCATGCTGGAAAAAAGAGAATTTCAACTTGCTCCGCCCAATCAGAATAACGTTCTGGTTTGCGGAAACAAGCGCATAACAGTTATAACCGACCGTCTGTTCCGCTTTGAGTGGAGCAGCAACGCTTCTTTTGAAGACCACCAGACGCTCGCAGTCATCAACCGCGACAACGGTACAGTTGCTTTCAAAAAGAGCGAAGACAGCAGCTCGATAACTGTCGATACCGGACGGGTCGCCGTCAAAATAAAAAAAGATGACTCAAAGTTTGATTCCGACAATCTTGAAGCCTCTTTTATGCTCAACGGCAAAGAGGTCGTCTGGCACTGCGGAGATGATGATCCAGGCAACCTCAAAGGAACAACCCGCACCCTCGATCAGTGCGATGGCGACCACTTCTTTATGGAAGCTGATGCAGCCGCTCCCTTCGCCGACAAATTCGGTCCGAACCGCGACTACAAGATCGATCTGGGAAAGGGCTTCCTCTCCCGTACCGGTTGGAGCGTAGTCGATGACAGCAGCAACGTCATCCTTGTTCCGGCAGAAAACGACAACGGCAAGTGGGTCGCAGCACGTCCAAAAGCTGAACGTCAGGACTTCTATCTTCTGGCTTACGGTCACGATTACCGTGACGCTCTGCGCGATGCCTCAAGCGTCTTCGGCAGTCAGCCGCTTGCCCCCCGCTATGCTTTCGGATACTGGTACAGCCGTTACTGGGCGTACAGTGACTCCGATTTCGAAAAGATCGTCGGAGGTTTCGACCGTTCCGACACCCCTATCGACGTCATGGTCGTCGATATGGATTGGCATCTGGACGGCTGGACCGGATACACCTGGGATAAGCGTTTCTTTTCAGATCCTGACCGTTTTCTCAAACTCATGCACCGCAAAGGTCTTCACGTCACACTCAATCTGCATCCGGCGGACGGCGTAGGCAGACACGAGGATCAATTCGTCGACATGTGCCGTGCCATGCAGCTCGATCCGGAAAAAACTGAACGTATTCCGTTTGACATCACCGACCAGAAGTTTGTCAAACCTTATTTTGAGATACTCCACCACCCTGAAGAGAAACGGGGTGTCGATTTCTGGTGGATGGATTGGCAGCAGGGCAAAGAGACCGCCATCGAAGGACTTGATCCTCTGGCATGGCTCAACGCCCAGCACTGGTACGATATGCAGAAGCGTCCGGATAACGCCCGTCCTTTGATCTTCAGCAGATTCGGCGGTATCGGAGCAGGACGCTACTGCGTGGGTTTTTCAGGTGACACCTACTCCACCTGGGAAAGTCTCGCTTACCAGCCATACTTCACCGCCAACGCCGCCAACGTCCTCTACGGCTACTGGAGCCATGACCTCGGCGGCCATGTTCCCGGTATCATCGAGCCGGAACTCTACGTCCGCTGGATGCAGTACGGTGTATTCTCACCCGTAATGCGCACCCATACCACCAAAAACCTCGATGCCGACCGTGAATTCTGGGTATATCCGAGTCCGTACAGCGAATATCTGCGTGATGCAATCATCAAACGCTATGAGCTTATTCCGTACATCTACACCGAGTGCCGCAAAACCGTTGACAGCGGTGTGAGCCTCTGTTATCCGCTCTACTATGATAATCCGGAAGAAGAACGCTCATACGAGCAGAACGAAGTATTCAAGTTCGGAGAAAACATGATCATCTCCCCGGTGGTTGCTCCGGCAGACAAGACCACTCTGCTCAGCAGTAAATCCACCTGGCTGCCCTCAGGAGAGTTCTTCGACACTGTGCGCGGCTCTCTGGTTCAGGGCAACTCCGTCGTCACCGACAGCTATATGCTCGATGAGATCCCGATCTTTGTCAAGGCCGGTTCAATCATTCCGGGACAGAGCGGAGTCCGCCGCCTCAACTATCTCTGCTGCAAAAATCTCAATGCGACCGTCTACCCGGGAGCCGCCGGATCATACCGTCTGTATGAAGATGACGGCAAATCCACCGGCTATATCAATGATCAATGCGCCTGGATCGATATGGAGCACTCCAAATCCTGCAGAACCAGACGTTTTGCAATCAAACTGGAGTCCGGCTCCTACGACGGATTTGAAAAAGAGAGAACTTTTGAACTGCGTCTGGCTGGTGTCGTCCCGCCGCAAAACGTTAAAGTCAACGGTGCGGACGTCGCGTGGTGCTACGATTTCGAGGAAACAGATGCCCCTATCGCCTGGCGTTATGACGGCAACAGTGCCGACCTTGTCATCAAGTGCGGAACCATTGACCTTGTATCCGGCTGCGAAGTCCTTGTTACCTACGACAGAGATGATGAGAATGCTCCGGCATCAGGTCTGCGCGGAGCATTCTCCCGCTTGAGAGAAGTCGCCAACATCAACAATACGATGATTTCCCGCTGGCCGAAATGCGAAGAACGCCTCGGACAGGATCTCGGAGCCACCGGCAGACGCATCGCGCTCAAGCCGGAAACTTTTGATGCCGAAATCATCCGCCTGAAAAAACTGCTGCCGGAGTTCTTCCCGATGATCGATGTCCTGATTCCGGAACAAATCAAAAACGACAACGACAGCAAAAAAGTCAGCAACATTGAACGCGCCAAGGCTCTCGCCAAAGAAGTGTTCAAAATTTGACAACTGACGTACAGACAAATACACAAAAAAGGTGTTCAGCGGTTCAATTCCGCTGAACACCTTCTTATTTGCCGGTAAAATGGATTATTTGATATTTATGCGCCGCACCGGAAGCGTCACAGTAGCTTTACTGCGGCGGACAATGCCCTGACGGTTCGGTGCTCCATCATAGCTTACTCTTACCAGAAACAGCTGATTGAAACTCTGGACTTTGCAATCTTTTGCCACCTGATAGTCAAAAGAAAGCACTCCGTCGAGCAGAACCGGCTTGGTAACAGTCACACCCTGCGGCGGCTCGATTGCCTCGACGCTGTCGATAGATGCGTTTATTTTCGCAGGTATTTTACCGATATTGATCTGCAGACGCAATGACTTGCCCCGCTCAACTGTCACGGGCTTTTGGGCGTCATCACTCCAGTTGAAAGCTGATGTATAGAAGCCTCCGGCGGGAGAAATATACCATTTCGCAGCCGGAATGACGTGATAGTAGGCAAACGCCTGCATCGACTCATCGCCGGGGGTGAAGAAAATCTTCTCTTTGCCGTTCTCACCGTAAATGGAGATATTCACCAGCTTACTGTTCCATTTGGGGGAAGCAAGCGTCAGAGTCGCCCGCTCCGCGCCTGCCGGAATAGCAGTGTTTCCGACAAGCGTATAGCCTTTGGCATCCTTCAGCTGCAGTTTCACTTCTCCATCGAAACCGTCAAGACGCTCGATGATGGCAGAAAACTTGTTGCAGCCCTGACGGGGAACAGCCAACTGGCTCGGCGTGACATATCCGATAAATCCCGGACGCGGCTTATCCACTCTCAAATGGTAGAAGTAATCACAGCCTCCGGCACCAGTGGTGTCGCTCAACTCAACTTTATAACGTCCCTTTTCAGGAGCCTTGAAAATGATGAAACTGTCGGCGTTCTGCAGGATCGTTCCGACTTTGGGGCGGTTGTGATCGTCATTGACAGCAATGAGTTTGCCATTCTGGTCAAAGATTCTGATCAAACCATCCAGCGGAGAACCGAGCCGGCGGGCGAACAGCTCAAGCGCGACCGGTTTATCCGGAGATGCGTTGAGTTCAAAGACAAGTTTATCTCCCGGCTTTGAGATGACTCCCTGCAGACGGCCGGGAGCAGTAACAGAACCTGATTTTCCGTCGAACAGAACCAAATCTTTTATGCGTGCCGGAGCCGGAGGCATAACAAATTTGCCTACGCCCCTCGTGGCTTTGATCCGGTAGACAAAGTCAGCTCTGCCGCGGTAGATGGAGTCCCGGACAACAAGACGGTATCTGCCGGTTTCCGGAACCTTGAACACCAGCACAGGATCCGGATTGAAGTGGTGGTCATCAGCAAAGGCAAGAGTTCTGTTTTTGCTGTCGAAAATTTCAAGCACCGCCTGAAAGTGCCCGGGGACACCGTCACCTATGAAAGGAACCAGCTCACGGGCTTTGGCTTCGAAGGTTATGACTTCTCCCTTTTTGGCGCAGAAATAGGTGCTGTCGCACTCACCCGGAAAAATCTGTCCGTTAATAACGCCGGGAACAGGCATTTCAGGACGCTCGGCAGGTTTACGATCGGGACGGACAAAGAGCGGCTCTTCGATCTCCGGCTCCGCACCGATGAAAAACGGAAACGGATTGGTGACGTCATTGTTGGAACACATACGCAGCTCACGCTTTCCTGTCGGAGCATCTTTGGCGATGTTGAGACGCAGAATCACCTTCTGATTGATTGACGGCGACATCTGAAGCGGATTACGGGGAGTAAACAGCCAACGCTGCACGATCGACATTTCAAGCTTATTGAGCCTGTCAAGCGAGTCATACAGTACAGAATAACGCCAGAACTGGGTATCCTCCGGCAGAACCGGCTGCGGTTTGCCTTTTTCGATGGCATCCATCCAGTCGACAAGATACTTTCTCTGACTGCCGTTGGGAACAGTAAGGCCGTTGACATAGGTGACCTTTTCCACGGTTACTCCCGGACCGGCATCAACCATATATTTTCCGCCGATACCCTGTCCGCCGATCAGCACATCGACTGTTGTTCCGCGCTGTGCTCCGGCGGGATAACAGTAGCCGATGTGTCCGGCGCACCAGGCGGCGCAAGAGGCAAACAGTGCCGCGGCAATAAATGTTATCTTATTTTCCATATACACCTCTTTGTTATCAATGCTGATAAATGAACTCTTTGGAGTTTACCAGTGCCCAGACAACCTCTCCCCAGACACGCCACTGCTTTTTTCTGCCCAGACTGCTCATATACCGCTCTATTGTCCTGTACTCTGATTTGGTCGGGTAACGGGAAAGCAGCAAGAGATAGATTTCATCTGCCCGTGAACGGGTATTGAGTTTGCGGTTACGAAAAAGCTGACGTGTTGAACGCTCGGCATTGGTGTATATCCAGCCGGAGTTCATCAGAAAGAGACGCTGGGAGTCATCTATCTGACGCTTCCGCTCTGAAACTCGTCCGGAGTCGCGCGGCGGACGGCCGAAGCTGTCGAGCATACGGCTGGAAATACTGCCGTCTGCGATCTGCACAGCCCGTGTTCCGGGGGGCAGATAAGTAAACGGTTCAGGAATCACGCTGGAGTAGCTTTCATGATTTCTCACCGCTATACTCAAAATGTCTATAAAAACTTCAGCGTCGATACGCCGCACAGGATAAACGGCAAAGCGTTGTTCAGCAAGAGACTGTTCCGCTTTGAGCGTCTTCCAGTCCGCATTGTAAGCACTGCTGGACATTATGAGTTTGACAAGTTTCCGGGTACTGCCGTTATTTTTGACAAAGTAATCGGCAAGAAAATCGAGCAGTTCAGGATTGGATGCGGCGGCTCCGGAAGCGGTGCCGATACCGATCTTGTTCCAGAAACTTTCCGGCAGCGGCATATCATCGACAGGGTCAACGATACCCCGTCCGAAGAACCAGCTCCACACCCGGTTGACATAGGCGCGGGCGAAGTATCTGTTTCCGGGATTGAGCAGCCAGTCTGCAAAGACCTGACGGGGATCCTGCTGAGGGGAGTTGATGACAAAATCTATTCCATCGGGAGTTCCGGCATTGACGACAGCCGGTTCCGGATTGCAGAAGACGATCTCCTCTTTCCACTCGTTGGTACTCTTGTACTTGATCCGCGAGAAGAATCCGGAGAGGGCTTTCTGACGCTCCTCCGAAAGATTCTCATAGCGCATACCGAGCAATGAAAGTGCAGTACTTGAGGCAAGTCCGGCCGGGGTGCGGTTGGCGGAGGCGCGGAAAAAGTTGGCGGCAGGAACCCGGAAATTACTTCCGTTTGAGGTCAGGAGCTCCCGTACAACTTCAAAGTAAGACCTGTCGCGGCGGGCATTATCCAGAAAATAGCGGTGATATGCCTGCACGGCGTTGGGCCAGAGGTTGATGGGAAACTCTGACTTGACGCGGAACATATCGCTGTAACGCATCGCCATATAATCGGCGTACTCCTGAGAGTTGATCAGTTTTTTCACCAGTTTTTTGCGTTTATCCGGAGATTTATCTTTCAGAAAAGCTCTGGCTTCCCAAACAGGCGGCAGCACACCTGCGGCGTCAAGATATGCACGGCGCAGAAACACTGCATCCGGAGCAGCCTGCACCGGAGTAAGCTCACTCTTCTGCCAATCCTTTTTCAGCAGGGCATTGAGCTGCTGAACGTCCTTATCCACCGCAAAAGTGCAAAGCGGAAAGCACATTGCGAGCAGCAGTGCCGGTAGAAATTTTATTATCTTTCCCATCTTGTCACCTCTTCAAGTATATCAATCTGTCAGAAATCAAGTGCAGCAAGGGTATCTTCGACAAACTCCAGAGCCTGGGCGAAGGCATTTGCCCGGTGGCTGATTTTGTTCTTTTCTTCGCCGGAAAGCTCTCCGAATGTCTTGTCATAGCCGTCGGGCAGAAACACCGGATCATAACCGAAACCGTCTGTTCCGCGCGGCTCAAGAGTAATAGTTCCTTTCACCTCTCCCTCGAAAACCTCGAGGACTTCACCGTTGAATGCGATAGCAATGGCACAGACGAAACGTGCCCTGCGGTTTTCGCAGCCCTCAAGCTCTTTGAGCAGTTTGGCTATGCGCTCGGGATCGCTCGGTGCATAACGCGATGAATAGACGCCGGGGCGTCCATCGAGTGCTTCGACTTCCAATCCGGAGTCATCCGCGAAGGCGGCGGCATCGCAGTAACTGCTGGCGGCGGCGGCTTTCAGAGAGGCGTTTTCTGCGAAAGTAGTTCCGCTCTCTTCGACTTCCGGAAAACCGGGATAATCAGCCAGACTTTTGAGTTCAACATCCTGATCAGCCAGCAAACGGCTGTATTCTTCAACTTTGTGCATATTGGAGCTTGCAACAACGATATGTGCCATTTTTGAAAATTCCTTCTATCTTTTGCCGGGTTTTACCGGTATATTTATTGACATAAGAGTATTCAAGTCTATATTATATCATAAAGTAATAAGAATTGCAAGCGCAGGAAGCAACAGAAAATGAATATTGAACTCTGCCGGAAAGTTTTTTCTTCCGGGAAGTACCGCACCCTGCTCTGCGGATTTTCCGGCGGAGCAGACAGCACCGCCGCTTTGCTTGCTGCCAGCCGTTTCAGATCAGAGCTTGATTTTGAGCTTATTGCCGTCCACTTTGACCACCATCTGCGCCCGGAATCCGGCGTGGAGGCGCAGAACGCAAAGATTTTTGCAGAAACGCAAAATATCCCATTTATCAAAATCGATCTCAACGTTTCAGATGACGGCTCCGGAATCGAAAACGCCGCCAGAACCGCAAGGCTCGCGGAGTGGAAAAAACTCTCTCAACGCTACCCTGAAAGCGCAGTGGTACTCGGTCACCACGCAGATGACAAACTGGAAAATCTCTTCATCAGGCTTTTCCGCGGCTCAAACGCATCAGGTCTTTCAGGTCTGCGTGAAGTAAATACTGTAAATGGGGTCACTTTTTTGCGCCCCCTGCTCAACTTCAGGCGCAGCGAACTTGAAACATTCCTGCTCGAAAACGGGATTACCGGATGGACCACAGACTCGAGCAACAGCGACAACTCCTATTTGCGGAACTATTTGAGAAATGAGCTTATTCCGGGCGCAGTAGATCAGGCTCCTTTTGCAGAAAAGGGGCTGTTCCGCTCCTGCGAAGCCCTCGGTTGCGACGCCGATTTTATCGAACAGGAAACAGAGAAAATCTGGAATTCCGGAAATCCCTCATGCCGTAGTTTCTGGCTATCCCTCCACGACGCCATAGCAATAAGAGCATTGAGAAAATTCATCTGTCAGAAAAGCGGAAGTGACACACCCGTTTCCGGCGCACTGTTTTCAAGATTCAAGAGCGAAACAACAAAATCTTCAGGCGAAGGACGAAAGATCCCGGTCGACGGCACCGTAACGCTGATCGTTCAGGGCGAAAAAATCGATATTATTGCTCCTGAACCTGACAGCATTTTCTGGAATTGGAAAGAGCAGGAGACCATTCAATACGGAAATATCATTTTAACAAGAGCTTACACCGCCTCTGCCGACTGTCCGGATGCCTGTTCCGCAAGCTTCGACGCAGATATACTTGATGAATGTCTCGAACTCTCAACTCCGGAACAGGGAGAAAAATTCACTCCATTCGGCAGAAAACACCCCGTAGGCATAAAAAAACTGCGTATTGACCGCAAGATACCGGCATATCTCAATATTCCCGTGGTAAGAATCTCTGATGGCTCCGCAGTCTGGCTGCCGTTCATACGCAATGGACAATATGCCGCTGTCACAGGAGAAACTGAAAAAATCGTCACCTTTTACGCCAAAAGAGTCTGAATATACCGCACGAGATATTCAGCTATCTCCCCGCCGGTGAGTTTTTCTCCGGAAAACTGCAGTATTCTGACATAATCGCTCTCGCGGGATATCGATACTCCGCAGCATTTATGTATCAGCGTGTCAAAAACGGTATGGCTCTCCGGGGCAAGCGATCTGCGGGAGAAAAAATTATCACAATCAATATCGAGAATAAAATCTCCGTCAAAGTCAAAATCCTCCAACAGCGGAGCAAGAAAATCATCTTCAAGCACCCGGTCGGCAAGCGGACGGAAATGCTCCGGATCATTGAGCTGGATGATCTCTTCCGGAAAACGGTCGTCACATATCACTTTTATTCTCTCTGACGCAGGCAAAGTTGAGTTGACGTGAGCGATGACAGCCGCAGACTCAATAAGTCCGCTCTGAACCGCCCAGTCGATGTGTTCGTCATGTTTCAGAGTTTTCACTGCCTCTGCCACCTGTTCAAGGCTGCTCCACGCACCGTATTCCGCTTTGCCCTTCCCCCGGAATGCCGCAACGACATCGGTGTGGTGATCAAGAGTGAGGACAC
>JAZQTR010000118.1:0-2417 GCA_045630865.1 Victivallaceae bacterium | reverse complement strand
GTGAAAAATACACCGCGCAGTACGCTTGTGGTATTGCTGGCGGCCGGATTGTTTGTTACTTATGCTTCTGAAGCGGCTCCGGTCGCAAAGAAGTCAAGTGCCAATCAGCCTTCGGAAATCCACCGCAGCAAGAGCGTAAAGAACTACGCCGAACAGGATAAGACACTCGAAAAGGCGCGTAAGCTGCTCAACGAAGAGAAGTACGCCGAGGCGGTTGCGACTTTTGAGGAAGTTCTTGCAATTCTTGAACTTGAAATTTCATCGGTCAACGGTTCCATCGCCCGCGCCCGTCATGCTCAGGCCAGCGGAGAGATCTTCCACGCCCGCCGCGCCTGGGGTGCCAGTCTGATGCAGCTTGCGCGTACCGCTGCTGCCGAAAAACGTTACAATGATGCGATCCGTCTGGCTTCAGAGGCGGCGGTCAGAGACAAGCTGCTCAAGGAAAATTCCGAGCGTCTGGTCGAGTACTGCCACGGAATGATCCGCAACGATAAACTCGAAGCCGATCAGAGCATCAAGAAGTACGAGGCGGAAATCAAGGCCAAGGCAGATCGTATCAAACGTCTGCTTGCCGAGGCCAACACTCTCTACAAGGCGAAGGATTTCACCGGAGCTATCGGTAAAGTCGAGAGCATCTATTTGCTTGATCCCACAAATATGGATGCCATCGAGCTTGCCGGCAGAGTGTACCGCAAACTCTACGATTATGCCCCCAAACGCAACGATGTTGCCTCTGCCCGCGCTATGGCTGTTTCAGAGTGGCAGTGGATTGAGCCTGTCTTCGACATTACCGGACAGGATAAGAGCGACGACGCAGTTGTCCACACCAGCTCTGACGTTTCCGGAGCCGAGAAGCTGGACAAAATCATTTTCCCGAGCTTTGTGTTTGACGAAGGTGACCTTCCGAGTGTCATCGACTTTCTGCAGAGCCGCAGCAAGCAGTATGACGCCGACGGAGTCGGTGTTGTCATCGAAAACAACCTGCCGCCGGGTGCGGATCAGGTGACTGTCACCATGTCATTGAGCAACGTTCCTCTGAGCACCGTTCTCCGCGTTCTCTGCCTCAAGGCAGGCGAGTGGAGCGAGATCTTCAGAGATGGAATCAAATATACCGTCAGTGATAACGGCCGCCGCGTCACCCTTTCCAGTGCCGCTGCCCAGACCGGTATGGAAGAGCGCATTTTCAGCGTTCCGGATATCCTGTACCGTATGGTCAAGGGCGAAGGCTCTGTTGTTGCTCCGGTCGAAGCTCCTGCCCCCGCCGAGGGTGGTGAGGATGCTCCTCCTGCCGAGGGCGGAGATGCCGAGGCAGCTCCTGCAGCTGCTCCCGCCCCTGCTCCCGCCGCCGGTGGTTCTGCCGGTCGCGCTATTCCTGCGAGCAAATGGATCAGCTGCTTCAAGAACTGGCTGATTCCGTTCCCCGAGGGTTCTTCAGTGTTCCACGATGCGGTCCGCGGTGAGATCACCGTCCGCAACACTCCCGAGAACCTCCGTCTGCTGGACGTTGTCCTCGGACAGATTTCAAGTCTCGTCGACCCGCTGGTAATGATCGAAATCAAAGCTATCGAAATCAGCGAGAGCGATTATCAGGAGCTCGGCTTCGACTGGTCCATCGCCAATGTTCAGGCCGGTAACACTGCCAATGCAATTCTCGGCAATAACGGCAGCAATCACAGCTGGGTCCTTGCCCAGGGTATCAACACTCTGGTCAGCGGAGCCGCTCCCATCACCCGCAGCCTGAGCAGTCCGATCGTCAAAAACTGGAACATCTTCTCCAGTCTCTTCGGAACACAGACTCCTTTCGGTTCTGATATCCCGTTCACGGTCAACCTGACCATCAACGCCATCTCCAAGAGCGACCGTACTGAAACTGTTTCAGCACCCAAGATCATCACCAAGGCTACTCCCGGACAGGGCGATGACAACCGCGCCGTCGTCAATATGGGTAAGAGCTACTACTTCCCCGAGAGCTGGGATGAGCTTGAAGTTGACGTCGAGACCACCGAAAACGAGAGTCAGGTCAACATCACTCCTCCGCAGCCCGACTTCGGCGACTCCACCTTCGTCGGTATGAAATTTGACGTCAAACCCCGTCTGCTTTCCGACAACAAGACTCTTGAGGTTCAGCTCAAGGTCAACGCCAGCAGCTACGCTGTTATCGAGGGAAGCGATGATATGCCCGAAGATAAGTGGAACATCCACGTCAGAGGAACCCAGAACGGTCAGGCCTTCGATTGGGTCTACCCGATCTTCCAGCCCCGCTTCTACAAGCGCAATCTGGATATCATCACCAACATCTACGACGGTGACACCATCGTTGTCGGCGGTATGGTCGAGGCTCAGTCCCAGACCATCAACGACAAGATCCCGTTCCTCGGAGATCTGCCCTTCATCGGCAGACTCTTCCAGAGCAGCAG
>JAZQTR010000117.1:0-1528 GCA_045630865.1 Victivallaceae bacterium | reverse complement strand
CACCGCCTGATCAGGCGGTGGCTGAAAAAACTTGAACTTATTTTTGAGCGAGGACACCCATGAATTTTTCGACCGTTTCCAAATCTATATCATAATGTTTTTGCAAGCTGGCTTTTATCCGCGGAATCTGGATGACCGGATATTTGTTCCAGGCATCATCCGGAAGAAAATCAGCCAGACATACGGTTATGACCGGCTGAGCCTCGAAGGCTCCTTTTAAAACCGTATGGAGTTCTTCCGGATTAGTGTCGATATTGATATTTTCAAATCCTTTAAGTTTAAAAAAAGAGGTTCCGGCAGCAGCGGCAATACCGCCAAGAACTGCGCGGCTCATCGGATCTTTTTCGATCGGGAGAACCTCATCCAAAATAAATTGAGCAAGAGCTTTGTTCAAATCCATACTTGTCTTCCTTTGTTAAAATGATAACTCCCGTCCCGGGATGATCCGGAACGGGAGAACTCTTTTTTATGACTTTTACAGCCCGGCAACGACACCCCGCAGAATGCCATTGATGTACTGCGGATAGACGGTGTAGACCGTTCCGGCAGTCAAAGTTGAGTTCGTCACCAGAGCACCTGCCTGATTGACCAGAGCCATAGAACCGCCGCATTTGGGAGCGACGATATTGACGGTGTTGGCGGCTGTTGCTCCGAGAGCGTTGAATTTGACCAGCAGCCCGCGTTGGGTGTACTTGCACTGAGTGAGTTCACACATGGTAATACACCCGCACGGAGCATGGTAGTCAACTGTTCCGAGAGTTCCCTGCAAATTCAGCACGAGAGGACAACAGAGGGACATAGGCACCTCCTTTTCTTACTGCTGATTGCCATTTCCGCCGTTGCACTTGCTGCAGCGGTCGCCGCAGACGACTTCTCCGGGGACCACAACTTTGGTAATGGCGTTGATTCTGGCATTGGTGGCATTGATCGCCTGAGCATTGCCGTCCACTTTACCTGCAAGACAGGCAACGGAATCGGCTACGCGGATGATCTTGCCTTCCATGACCTCTTTTTCCAGCTTGGCTTTTTCCACCTGACTTTCCTTGTAGTCAGCGAAACGCTGCTGCAGACATTTGTTTTCGCCTTCAAGGACACCGATGCGACGCTCCAGACCGAGGCTGTATTCAAACTGGTCTTTCTGACCGGCCATGATAGCCTTGTTGAGTTCCGCATCTCCTTTGTCCGAGTAGTTTTCTGCTTCGAGCATAGCGATTTTTGCCGCCTGTTCAGCGATTTTGACTTCAGCAGGCGAGAGACATGTGGAAGCAGTGACGGTACGTCCGAGAGCTCCGGTAAGCACCGGGGCCATGGCGGCGCAGAGGGCCGCAACATTGGTACCGGAGGAGTTGCCGCCGTTGTTGGCGAGCCACTCTTTTGCGAAGTTTCCGAGACTGATTACAGCGGCCGGGATGGCAGTGGAGAGGGCTCCGATTGCCAGACCATTACCGCTGCGATGTCCCTCTTCGATCCAGTAGGATTTGCCGTAGTCAGGTACTTCGTGCGCTTTGATCATAGTGATCTCCTTTGA
>JAZQTR010000116.1:0-25210 GCA_045630865.1 Victivallaceae bacterium | reverse complement strand
ATTTCCTGCGGACGGGCATCTTTGCCCAGCACAGCCGCCGCCGGATCGCCTGCACCAAGCTGAAAAAGCACAAATGTCAGCATCAGAACTCCGGTGATTATCAACACCGAGTAACAGGTGCGGCGCAGAATGTAGTTGAACATCTGTGTTTGATCCCCATATTAAATTCAGACGTGGACGGCCGGAAGTCCTGCCGCCTTGCGTTCACGGTTGTAAAAAGCAAACAGCTCATTGTCACGGGCAATATTTTTCAGCATCGAGCTTGCGGAAACTCCGCGCTTTTCAGCTGCCGCCCGGTAATCGAGAGCTGACTCAAAAAGCAAATCGAGCAGTTTGGCAAGGTAGAGCGGATAATCCGGATGCTCAAGAGAGCAGCTCTCACGCTCAAACGGCTCAAAACTTTTCCTCACTCCGTAAGCCAGACGGCACCGGAGTTTGAAGAGCGCAGCAGCCCGGTTGCGGTGCTGACTGCGTTCGGTACAGTCTTCGGCAGATATACCGTAATCTTCGAGCGACACTCTGACTGCGCTTGATGTTTTGTTGCGCTTCTGTCCGCCGTTGCCGGTAGCCTTGAAAAACTCAAGACGGCAGTGACGGACAAGCTCCTCATCACTCATTTTCAAGAGGTCGTCCCGGTCGGTCATATCTCAATCCGCCAAAAATCTGACGCATACTCCGGCGGGCAGAACTCTGCCGGTCGACTCCGGAATAGTCATTTCAAACGAATCGAACTGCCCCTTCAGCGGAAATGCTTCGCGTATCATACGCTCAAGAACCAGAAGCGAGAAACCGGGTGAGTGACAGCTCAAAACCAGAGTAAACGGTTTATCTTTATCACGCAGAGCGGCACAATCGGCAAGCAGTTTCGGCAGATCGGTTTCGATTTTCCAAACTTCGCCCTTGTTTCCGCGTCCGAATGACGGAGGATCGAGAGCGATCAGACTGTATCTGTTTTCACGGCGCAGTTCGCGCTGGACAAATTTTTTGACGTCATCGACGATCCAGCGGATAGTTGACGGAACTTCCGGATTGTGGGTCAGGTTCTCCCTGCCCCAGTCGACCATACCCTGTGAGGCGTCGAGGTGGCATGCCGAAGCTCCTGCCGCCGCCATCGCCATACTGCCGACTCCGGAGTATCCGAAAAGGTTGAGTGCTTTATCGCCCTTGCCGATGCGGCTGGCAAAGAACTCCCAGTTGGTGTACTGCTCGGCAAAAAATCCGAGGTGTCCGAAACCGGTCGGCTTCATGATCAAATTGAAATTGCCCCAATTGGCGATCCAGGATTGCGGAATCCGGCGGCTGTACTTCCAGTTTCCGGAGCCGTCACTGTTGCGGCTGAATACAGCATCTGCCGCCAGCCACTCCTCATCAGGAAGAGCCGGACTCCAGAACGCGTTCAATGCCGGACGCACCAGCCGGTAGGGGCCGACCTGCTCAAGTTTTTTCAGATTTCCGCTGTCAAGCAGACGGTAGGGAAGGATTTTTCCGGACATATTTTACTCCATTTTACGATAAACTATATTGCCGCGCACCACGGTCATAAGCAAGCTGTTGGTGCCGCGCTCGAATATGGCAAGATCAGCCCGCTGGCCGGGACGGAGATATCCGCGATCCTCGAGCTTGAGCTCCGCCGCCGGATTCGCCGTTACCGCACGTGCCGCACGGGTTTCCTCAAGATGACCGCTGCTCATAAGGCTGTGCCAGCCGGAGTTGAGCATCGTGGTTGTTCCGGCAAGCGCACCGCCGGAAGTCTGCGAAAAGCCGTTGACAACCTTGATCATCGTCTTTCCGATGTGGTATTCGCCGTCGGGCATCATCGCCGCCATCGTTCCGTCGCTGATGCCGACAATGCGGTCGGGACGCTTGCAGCGGCAGGCAAGATCGACCATACGGGGATGGACATGACGTCCGTCGATGATCAACTCTGATGTGACCCGGTTGTCGGTAAGAACTATCGAAGCGAGTCCGAGATCGCGCTGGTGGAGCGGCTGCATACCGTTGAAAAGGTGGGTACAGCGGCTGGCTCCGGCATCGATCGCCCGGAGCGTTTCATCGGCATCGGCAACACTGTGTCCCATAGACGGAATGACATTGTAGGCTCTCATCAATTCGATCAACTCCGCAGAGTTTTCCAACTCGGGAGCAAAGGTCATGATCTTCACCAGTCCGTTGCCGGTCCGGAAAAGCTCTTCGGCAAACTTGAGGTCTATTCTGGAAAGAAGTTCCACCGGCTGGGAACCGCATTTGCAGGGATTGAGAAAGGGACCCTCGATGTGTATGCCGAGCGGCTCTGCGCCGTTCTGCGGGCGGCGGATTTCAGACACCAGATGTTCGAGATTCTTCAGCATCTCTTCCGGAGCGTTGGAAACCATTGTCGGAACAAATCCGGTCACTCCGCAGCGGCAGAGAGTGAGGCTCATGTCACTCAAAGTACGCGGAGATCTTTCAAGGATCGAACAATCGCAGCCGCCGGCTCCGTGGATGTGGGTATCGATAAATCCGGGAGTCATATACGCATTGTCAAAACGCACGACTTCAAGTTCATCTTCAAGCTCAAAACCTGAAAGTCCGCCGACAGCGATGATCTTTTCGTTTTCACACAAAACGGCAGCATTGCTGATCTTCTCATCCGGAGTGACCAGATAATCGACCACATAAAGCCGCCTCAGTCTGTCGTTTGCCATACACTGCCTCCAATAGTTATATACTGCACACCGTTAATAATATAACTCTGATGGATTGTTTTTTCCATCTTACCGGAGGTAATGCGGCAAGTTTTTTTTCGCTTTTTTCAGCTTCCGGACAAAAAACAGCCTTATGCCTGCTCATCCAGATCAAGGTAATAGGTGACGCTTTCAAGTTTACGGCTGAATCCCGCTCTTTCGTAAGCGCGGCGCGCCGGGGTGTGGGCGTAATCAAGACCGGTGGTCACTCTGGCGGTTTTCATTCCGTTTTTGCGGAAATGCTCCAGAACAGCACGGTACATCTGCTGACCGATACCCTTAAGTCCACACTCCGGATCGACGGCGTTGTTGCCGATGACTCCGACACCTCCGGGAGCCAGAACAAACGTAATAAATCCGACAATTCTGTTGTCTTCTTCGCAAATAAAAATGTTTTCAGGCGTTGAAGCGGCAAAGCTCTCTATTTCGCGCCCTTTGGTGACACTGTCGCCCTCCGGATTGAAACGGTCGGCAAGTCTGTCGCCGAGAGAGTCGCGCGTCATTTTTTTGATCTCTTTCCACGCCCGGTTGCCGATATCGACTATCACCGGAAGATCCGCAGGTGCAAAAGCTCTTATACTCATACTTTATCTGCGCTCCAACTGCTTGAAAATATCGGCCATATCCAGCACGCAGTCGGTCATTTTTCCGAAGTCGATCCGGTCGAGAGTGTCGCACGGCGTATGGAGCTGGTTGAAGGGGTTCTTGTCGTAATACCAGATGTTGGGAATACCGTTGTCGTGGAACACACGGTCATCTCCGGACTGATCGGCAGGAACAAAGCGGTAGCGTTGAGATTTTACCGGCGGAAGTTTTTCAGGGAAATCAATCTTGACCACCGGATCACCGATAAGCAGACCGAAGTCGTCAATGTTGAGAAAATACTTGATTCCCTCTGCTGCATGACGTTTGTAATAATCCTCACTGCCAGGCTGAAGATGGTACGGAACGTATTCTTCAGCAGAAAACTCCACAAAGTCGACCGGAACGTCAGGAGCGACATCCTTCAAAAGGCGCGCAAGTTCAAGAACAATAGCGGTTCCGGTGGCATTATCCCCTGCTCCCTGAACAAGCGGAGCCGTATCGTAATGCGCTCCGATGACCACCCGGGGACCTTTGCCGGAACGGCGGGCAATCACATTGGGGGAACGATGGGGGAACTTGCGGGCATTGATACGGATAAAGTAGGTATCCTCCTTGTGGCGGGCAAGGTCGTAGGCTCCCTCACAGGCAACAGCAAGCGTACCGAGTTTGTCGAGGAACGGTGAACGCTGGATTTTGGTGCTGGGGGCTGAATCAATATGCCAGTTGCTGATAAATATGGCAGCGGATGCGCCCATTTTGTCGAGACACTCGGCAAGCCCGTTGCGTCCGAGGATATTTGACTGAACACTCCAGCACTCGAGCATACAGATTCTGTCTTTGACCGGAAAATCCTCAAGGTGCTGGCAATCCTCACTTGAGAGCCACAGCAGTTTGCCCTCGACCTCCACGCTGTTCGAAAAGAAACAGGCTGTTGCTCCCGGAACCGGACGTTTACGGGTCAGGTTGTAAAATTCAAATGAGTTGAATTCCCAACCGGTGACAGCAAAATCCTCTCTTGCTGTTTCATACCCCATTTTCCGGAATTCATTTTCAAGATAATCTGCAGCTGCCGCCTCTCCGGTCGACCCGACATGGCGTGTACCGATCTTGAGGCAGAGTTCAGTCATATGGCGTTCAAGATTTGAAGTTATCGATTGCATTTAAACACCTCATGTTTTTTCCTGTTAATATTTAGCAACATGAAAAATATATCGCAAAGGTCAGTAAAAACAATAGCAAAACGATTAATTTTTTATCATTTTGTCTAAAATCAAAAACCAACTCTGCAGAAGAGACTCATTATTTCAGTTATCCAACGTACAAAAATAAAATCAAAAACTCCTGTATGATAAAATAAGACTTGATATATCTGAAAAATATGCTATTTTAATAAAACAGTTTATTGTCAATAATACAATTACAAATATATAAAATAATTACTGAATAAACATCAAAAGGAGTGCAAAAAATGCCCGACCTGAAAAATCTGCTCAATGATGAGATCCGCCGTCTGGCGCGTAAAGAGATCCGCATTGCTCTGGAGCCGGTTGCCGCCCAGATCGCTGCCCAGAAAAAGACCATCTCCGATCTTAAGAAACAGATCGCTGATCTTGAAAAAATGCTCCGTAAGTCTGCTCCCGAGCAGATCGCAGCCTTTGAAGAAGAGCAGGCTGCAGAGCCCAAGCTCCGCCTCAACGCCGCCGGAATCGCCCGCATCCGCACCAAACTGAAGCTCACTCAGGCTGAATTTGCCAAACTTCTCGGTGTTTCAACCCACACCGTCAGCATCTGGGAACTTGACAAATCCGCTCCCCGCGCAGCAATGAAACTCAAAATCTGCGAACTCCGCAAAGTCGGCAAACGCGAAATCAATGTCCGCCTTGCTGAAGCATGCGATGTGGAAGAAGATGCCGAATAAATTTCTCTTCTGAAAAAACTCAAAAAAATGAGTGCCGGAACATACCGCAAAGTATTTCCGGCACTCTTTTTTTTATGCATCTGATACGGCTTATCTTCTGCGGCGGACAGGACGTCCGCCCTTGCCTGCTCCGGATGGTTTTCCGGGAAGTTTCGCATTGGGATCAAGCTCCGGAAGCACCAGCATCTCCTCCGGAGGCAGTTCACTCGGGAACTGCACTTTGAGCAGTTCTTCAATAGCGGGCAGATAGTAGGCTCCATACTCGCAGAGGAAACTGATTGCGACGCCTTTGTTTCCGGCGCGTCCGGTTCTGCCGATACGGTGGATGTAATCCTCTGAACGCTCCGGCAAGTCGTAATTTATCACCAGACTCACGTTGTCAACGTGGATACCGCGGGCGGCGACATCAGTCGCAATGACTACTTTCTCTTCGCCGGAACGGAATTTTTCCAGAATACGGATACGTTTTTCCTGCGGAATATCTCCTGAAAGCACCGGAACCAGATGGCCGTATCTGGCAAGATCATACTGCAGGCGCAGATTTACATCTTTGCGGTTTCCGAAAATTATCAGGCGTTCAAACTCCATATTGTTGAGTATGTGGAGCGTCACCGCCAGCTTTTCATCGCGCGACACCGAATAGAAACGCTGTTCGATATTATCGCTGACCAGCTGATCAGGCTCACTTTCCACCACATAAGGATCGGCAAGCCATCCGGAAGCAAGACGCAGTATGCTGTCGTCGAGCGTTGCGCTGAACATCAGCGTCTGACGCTCACCTTTGCGCGGAAGCTGTGAAACGATGCGTTTCACATCCGGAATAAATCCCATATCCAGCATGCGGTCGGCCTCATCTATTACCAGTATCTCAACTTTTGAGAGGTCGAGTGCGCCGCTTCTGGAGTAATCAATCACACGCCCCGGAGTTCCGATAACCAGATCGACGACAGTATCGAGATTGCGGCGTTGTTTGTCATAATCCATTCCACCGAAAACGACTGCGCTGTTGAGATTTGTGTAAACGCCGAGCTTTTCAGCGTCAGAGTGAATCTGCGCCGCCAGCTCACGGGTAGGAGCAAGAACCAATATGCGCGGAGTTGCATTTCTGCGCTCTGCAAGCGGATTGTTCAACAGACGGGTGAAAGATGCCAGCAGAAACGCGGCGGTTTTTCCGGTTCCGGTCTGGGCGCGGGCGGCGAGGTCACGATTTTCAAGAAGGGCAGGAAGTGCAAGAGTCTGGATCGGAGTGCAGTACTCAAATCCGGCGGCCTGCACGCTGTACTGAACATCTTCGTGCAGAGCAAGATCGAGAAAACGCATTTTTCCTTCGACTGCCGGAACATCTTTAAGACCCTCCGGTCTGGGGGGAACTTTCTTCTCTTTATTTTGAACAGGAGCTGACTTTGCGCGCTCTTTTTTATTCTCTCCACGCTGCTCTTTTTTGTGCTGTTTACCGGATTTTTCCTGCGGCTTTGCAGCAGTTTTCTCCTGACTTCTGCGTTTATGAGAGGATTTTTCTTTCTTTCCTCCGGCGGGAGCGGCCTTGCCCTGACGCGGCTTTTTCTGATTCTCTTTTCCGGAGTCAGACACCCCCAGAAAACTCAATACTTTTTTCTTTAACTTTTCAAACACTTTTACTTTTCATCCAATTTTTTCACTGTTTCGCGCAGAAATTCAGCGAATGCCTCTTTAAATTCGCTCCGGCGAAGACCAAACTCAACGGTTCCCTTGAGGAACCCGATCTTGCTGCCCAGATCATAACGTTTTCCGGCAATCCGGCAGCCGTACAATTTTTCTTTTCCGAGCAGACTGTTCATCGCGTCAGTCAGCTGAAGTTCGTTATCTTTGCCCCGTGGAGTACGCTCAAGTTCGGCAAATATTGACGGAGTAAAAATATAACGGGCGGCAAAAGCAAGCTGCGACGGAGCATTTTCCGGCTGCGGCTTTTCGACCATTCCGCAGATATCCATAATACCGTCACCGCAGAAATTTCCGGAAGCGATACCGTAACTTGAAACCTTCTCCAACGGAACTTCTTCCAACGCGACCACACTTGAGCCGTACCGGCTGTAAACGTCAACCAGCTGGCGGGTGACACTCCGCTCCTCAAATGAATCCATCACTGTATCGCCCAGCAGAACGGCAAAAGGATCGTTACCGCAGAATGACCTTGCCTGCAGAACGGCATCGCCGAGTCCATTGAGCTGCTGCTGATAGACGTAGTGTATCCTGCCAAGATTGTTGAGTCGGAGTATCTCTTCAAGTATTTCGTTTTTGCCGCGCTCGGCAAGACGCTTTTCCAACTCCGGAACCGGATTGAAGTGACGGATAACCGCCTCTTTTTCACTGCTTAAAATTATCAGTATTTCTTCGATACCGGAAGCGACCGCCTCCTCTATCACATACTGGATGACCGGACGGTCAACCAGCGGGATAAGCTCTTTGGGTACAGACTTGGCAAAAGGCAGAAAACGCGTCCCGAATCCGGCGGCGGGAATAACAGCTTTTTTTATTGCAGACATATTACTTTCCGCTCCTGACGATATTGGGTTTTATCAGTTCGACTTTGCTCTCTCTGAAGGCACTCTTCATCGCTTCGAACATCTTTTCATCTTCGTATGTTCCGATGACAGCTCCTCCGGAGCCGGTGAACTTTGCGCTCGCGCCGCAGGATCTTGCGATTTTGACCATCTGCAGATTTTTGCTGCTGACGGCATCGGAACAGACTTCACAGCGCAGGTCGAAGTTGCGGTCAAGCAGAGAGGGAATCCGGCTGTATTGACGGTCACGGATGGCAGAAGCAACCTGTTCGGTAAGTTCAGCCCACTCTTTCATTGCATCCAGCACCTGCGGATCTCCGGCATTGTATTTTTCACGCAGACGGCTGTGCAGTATTTCCGAACCCTCTGCAAGGTCTGTGCGGTAGGCAACGTAGAGATTGAGTTCATCAGGAATTTCTATCGGGGTATATATTCCGACGCCGGTATTCTGCATATGCTCTCGGTCAAAATCCATAAATACCGGAACATTGTACGCCTGGGCGACCCGATCCTGAAGTCCTGCCGGAATCCCCAGCTCATCACGCTCTGTGGAAAGCACCAGATTGGCAAGGTGAGCCGGAGTTATGGTCAAACCGTAAAATTGAAACATTGCCCGCATTGCAGCTGTGATAATTGCAGAGCTTCCGGCAAGTCCGAGCCGGTTGGGGATATTGCTGTTGTAGCGGATGGTGAAATTTCTCTTTTCCAGAGTCACACCGAGTTCACGGCTGTACTCAAAAAATTTCTTGCACGCCGCCTTGAGCAGACGGATTCCGCCGTAATATCCGTACAGCTCGACATCACGGTGCATGGATTCGAGATCAGAAAACTTCGTACTGTCACGGAAACTTGGCAATATTTCCAATTCAGGTGTTTCGTAGAGCTGCACTTCGGCGCAGTAGTTATCAAAAACGAATGCTATCGTCTTGCCGTTGTAACCGTCGGAAGGATTGCCCACCAGCGCGGCTCGCGGAAATGCTACTGTACGGATTATCATTTTTGGTTCCTGAATGAAAATTTTCTGCAATTTATTGATTCAAGGGAAACAGCAGTATATTGTCCCTTTATATAATTTAGTACCGGGTAGCGTTTTTTACAAGGAATTTGCAGTTTCTTCTATCTGCCGCATGAGGATTTCCCACGATCCCGGGCGCAAATCGATATCTTTGTTGACCATATTCATCACCAGATCAGAAAATTTTTGCGGAACTTCTCTGTTTACCGAAGAAAGCGGCACAGGTGAAGTTGTCATAATATTCTGATAGGCGGCAAGCGGAGATCTTCCAGCGTAGGGCAGTTTACCTTTGGCAAGCACAAAATAGATGGTTGCCCCGAGGGAAAATATATCTGAACGGCAATCGTATATGCGGCTGTCACGGAATTGCTCCGGACTCATAAAACCGGGACTGCCGAGCGTCTGTCCGGCAGAGGTGAGCCCGGTGTCGATATCGCATTGTTTGGACAAACCGAAATCGAGAACCTTCAATTCACCGTCGCTGTTTATCATTATATTGGCAGGTTTGATGTCGCGGTGGAGCAGATGTTTTTCCTCCCACGCATAACGGAAGATATCAGCAAGTCCATACAGCATCTCGAGCGCAGTATCGCTGGAAAAATAGAACTCCTGTGAAATCATCTGCAGAAGATTGTATCCGTCAACATACTCCAATATCATGCAGAGTGAATTTTCTTCACGCTTGAAATCGAGCAGCTTGACGATTCCCGGATGATCAAGGTCTGCCAGTATTTCCGCCTCGAGCTCAAAACGCAGACGGCTTTCCGGATCCTGCAGACTCTCTTTTTTCAAAACTTTTATCACACAGCGTGAAGTGTCCGGATATTCGCAGAGGAAGAGCGTTCCGGAGGCCCCTCCCCCCAGAGTACGCAGTACAGTTGCTCCGCAGAGCTCATCACCGATGCCGATGTCGTAAAAATTGACCTGCTTGCGCTTGCCGCAGCTGGTGCAAACCAGACAGTCGGAGTTATCTGACTCCGGAATCATCTCTTCTCCGCAGACACTGCAGACATAGGCGGCAAGACTTTCCTGCGCCTCTTCTGACAGATAGATGGTGTAGTCATCATCAAACGACTGATCCTGTCCGCTGTTTTGCATCGTATTCATTTTCTGTTCTCTTCTTTCACCTTGTCAACTCCGAGGCGCACCCACCGGTGCAGACGGTACTCGGGTGATATGCGTTTGACCACTGACGATTCATATCTTGCCCGGGCAAGAAAAAGCTTCTCGGCGGCAGCTATATGGCGGCGTCTTACAGCAACTTCGAAAGCGGTATCTCCGTTGTGGGCGCGGGCGTTGAGCCTCACCCGTCTGGAAAGCAGAAACACCACGGTTTCCGGATCATCATACCGGTCGACAAAGACCATGAGTGCGGTGCGTCCGCGGTGGTCGCTGATGTTGAACGGGACATCCATATCTGACAGCAGCTCCAGCAGTTCAGGGTCTATTTTTTCGGGCAGATAGAAGCTGATGTTCCTGCCCTCGTGGTCGATCAGATTGGGATCTGCACCGTAATTGAGCAGCAGCTGCACCGCATTGAGATTTCCGGCAAGCATAGCCCGCATGAGCGGAGTGCGCCCGTAACGGTCCCGCCGGTCAAGTTCAGAACCCGAGCGGATAAGCTCCTCTATGACTTCCGGATCACAGTTGCGCAAAGAACAGGCAGCACCGAGAAAAGCTCCGCCGGCTCTTCCGGAAAAGGAGTCATTTTTTATCAAATCCAGCAGAAGCTGTCTATCCTGTTTACGGTTGAGCAATGCCCGGAATATTTCCATTCTGGAACGGTTTGAAGCCTCCTCGCTCTGCAGAAAACCGGATATTGCCGCGCGGTCTGAACTTGCCAGCAGTTCCGCCACCCTTTCGCCCCGGATTTTTTCCAGACGTGACAGACGCTCTTTCTTGAGATTTTCAGAGTAGCTCCTGCCGAAGTTGAACCACGCCGCAGCAATACATATCGTAACAGCCAGACAGAGCATCAGGTCGCGAATGATTATTTTCGGCGTGATCATCGGAGAAGCTATGCTTGAACGGCGGCGGTTCTTCAGAAACTCCCGGTGAAAACCCCGTATCCGCCACTTTTCAGCCAGCAGATTAAGAGTCGGAATACGGCGGCGTCCGGAAACCTTTTTAAGCAGTTTCAGCAATTCCGCGGCACTTTCAGGACGGTGTGACGGCTCTTTTGCCATCATCCGGGCAACCAGATTGCGGGTCGCAGCAGAAACATCAACTTTAAAAGAGGAAATCGGTTCGACAGTTTTTTCCAGAACATTGGCAATGGTATTGAATACCGTATCAGCGGCAAAAGGACGGACTCCGGTCAACATGTGGTACATGGTGGCTCCCAGACTGTAAATGTCGGCCCGGATATCGACACTGTGGGAACTGCGCAGCTGCTCAGGAGAGGCATAATTGGGAGTTCCCAGCAGAATATTGCTTCCTGCGATTGTATCTGTTGAGCTGACATTTCCAGCCTTGGCTATACCCAGATCGGCGAGCTTGATATCGCCCGATGAAGTGAGCATTATATTTGCAGGCTTGATGTCGCGGTGGACGATACCGAGCTTTTCGGCAGCACAGAGAACTGCCGCCACCCGGCGGGCAATGCCGAGAGCTGCACTCTCAGGGAGCGGCCCGTCAGCCAGCACCTCTTCAAGACTTTCACCGTCGACGTACTCCATAACGATATATGGGGCATTGGTCGTCTCTTCGATTCCGGCATCCAGCACCGCAACCACGTCCGGAGTTTTGAGTGCCGCTGCAATACGTGCTTCGCGCAGCAGACGCTCAACGAAGACCGGATCATTTTCACTGCCGCGCAGAACTTTGACGGCACAACGTGTCATAAGCACGGGATGGTCACAGAGATAGACCTCCCCCATGCCCCCCACTCCGGCAAGGCGCAGAACCCGGTATGGTCCGATCATCGAGCCCGGAGTGCGAACCGTGATTTTTCCGCGCAGCAGAACCGCCTTGCACGCAGGGCAGGAGCCGGAGCCATCAGGCTGTTCAAAGTTGTGTCCGCAATATTTACAGCGCATATAAATTCTCTCTTTCTGTACGGTGGTCAATATACAGTTTGAATCCGGTACTTTCAAACGTATGGATGCGGATTTTTTCAAAAAGTGCCGCAAAATACCCCCCGGACACCTTTTTTACCCTGTCCGCAGCCGGGTGGTGCTTTTTTCTCAAAAAAATGCAAAAAATCTTCAAAAAACCATTTGCATTTTACCTTCTGTTGTGCTAATGGTAAAATTGAAGCGGAAAAAGCTGTGACACGGCCGTTCCAGGTCCGCCCCGTCACGTTTCTGCGGGCTGTTTTTATTTCCTGCCAACTACACAACTGAAAGGATGAAAAATATGTCAAGTGTGGAAAACCGTCGGAATTTCGTTATCGCAGGTCACTCCGGAAGCGGCAAGACCAGCCTTTGCGAGGCTATTCTTCTTGCCGGTAACGCTATCAACCGGATCGGCAGCATCGATGCCAGGACCACCGTCAGCGACTTTATGGCAGATGAGCAGGAAAAACAGTCAAGTATCTACGCCTCTGTAATGAATTGCGTTTACGACAACACCGAATATTTCTTCGTCGATACCCCCGGATACGGTGAATTTGTCGGACAGTATATTTCCGCCGTTCGTGCCGCTGATGCCGCCATGGTCGTGGTCGATTGCGTCGATGGTCCCCAGTTCGGCACCGCCAGAGCGTGGCGTCTTGCCAAAAAACGCGGCATCCCCCGTTTCGGATTCGTCAACCGCCTCGACCGCGAAAGAGCCGATTTCAAAAAGACCATCGAGCAGATGCGCCGCAACCACGGCAAAACCGTCATCATTCCGCTCTACTGGCCGGTCGGAGCCGAAGCCAAATTTGAGCGCGTCGTCAGTGTCTTTGACAAAGACGTTCCTGCCGATATCGCAGCCGACGTCGAAGAGTGCCGCACCCTCTGGCTCGACGCCATCGCCGAAACCGACGAGGAGCTGATGGAGCGTTACCTCGGCGGAGAAGAGCTGACTCTCGATGAAATCAAAAAAGGTATCCGCAAGAGCGTTATGGCCGGAAGCACCATTCCTGTCTTCATGGGCAGCAGCGTCACTTCTGTCGGTATCAAAGAGCTGATGGATGGAATCCGCGACTTCTTCCCGACTCCGCTCGAGTACGTTCCGCTTGAGGGCGGACCTGCCAGCGTGAGTGAGAGCGACGCCGCTTTCGGTATTGTTTTCAAGAGTGTCAACGATCCCTTCTGCGGTCAGTTGGCGTTTGTCCGTACCGTTTCAGGTATCTTCAAGGCAGATACCGACATATTCAATGTATCGCGCGGAGTCAAAGAGCGTTTCGGTCAGATCCTGCTGATGAACGGCAAAAACCAGACTCAGACCAAAGAAGCCGGACTCGGAACCATCTTCGCTGTGGCAAAACTCAAAGATACCCACGTCGGCGATACCGTTGCCGGAAACGTCGCCATCAAGCCGCTTCCGGGAATCGTCTTCCCAGACCCCGTTATGTCCTATGCGGTTTCAGCCATTAAGACCGGCGATGACGACAAGATCGCCCAGAGCCTTGCCAAGATCGCCGAATGCGATCCGACCATCAGACTGTCACGCAACGATGAAACTCACGAGTTCCTGCTCTCCGGAATGGGCGACCAGCACCTCGGAATCGTGGCGAAACGCCTCAAAGAGCAGTTCAAAGTCGATGCGCAGCTGGATACTCCGCGGGTTCCGTACCGTGAGACAATCACCTCCACCGGTGAGGGACACTACCGTCACAAGAAACAGACCGGAGGAGCCGGACAGTTCGCTGAAGTCTATCTGCGCATCATGCCCAACATCTCCGGTTATGAGTTCGTCAACGAAGTCGTCGGCGGAACTGTTCCCAAAAACTTCATTCCCGCCATTGAAAAGGGTATAAATGACGTTATGCTTGAGGGACCGCTGGTGGGCTGCACCATGCAGAACATCCGCATCGCCGTCTACGACGGTAAATATCACCCGGTCGACTCCAACGAAATGGCTTTCCGCATTGCCGGACGCATGGCCTTCCGCGATGCTGTCGCCAAAGCCAAGCCGGTTCTGCTCGAACCCATTATGAGAGTAGATATCGGTATTCCGGATTCCTATCTCGGTGAAATCACCGGAGACCTCAACCACAAGCGCGGACGCATCCTCGGCATGTCGATGGATGAAGGAACCCAGATCGTTCAGGCTGAAGTTCCCCTCGCCGAAATGGGCCGCTACGCCACCGAACTGCGCAGCATGACCCAGGGCAAAGGACACTTTGAAATGCATTTCGAGCGTTACGAACAGGTTCCGCCCAACGTAGCACAGGAAATCATCTCCAAACATCAGGCTGAAAAGGGTGAAGATAAAGAGTAACTCTTTTTCAAAAGTAAAACAGAACAGCTCCGGCATTGCATTGAAGCGGTGCCGGAGTTTTCAAGTAAAAGGAAAAAATATCTATGGCTAAAACCGTTCTTGTCCCACCTGTTCCCAACAGGGAGATCACAGCCGCCGCCAGAGAGTCGCTCAAAGGATTTTTCGGCAAGTGTGCGCTGATCGCATTCGGACTTTTCATCGCTGAATTCATCATCTCTCTCACCGTCGACATCCTGCCTGCAGGCCCTGCCGAATACCTCATCAACGGAATCGTCGCTGTTATCTTCGGCACGATCCTCGGATTGGCTTATTTCAAATTCATCGGTAAAATCTCCGATGGAGAGGAAAATCCGGAGTTCAAGTCCTGCGTTGACTTTTCGCTCAAACGTTTCGCCGTCGCCACTTTTGCCGGATGGTATGCCGGAATCATCATCATTCTCAAATTATTCCTGCTCATCGTTCCGGGAATCATTGCTCTATTTGACTACGCGATGGTTCCGTACATTGTTTACGACAATCCGGATATCTGTATCACCGATGCACTGAAACTCAGCCGCCGCCTGATGTACGGTCACCGCTGGCAGAGTTTCCGGCTCGGATGGAGATTTTTCGGTTGGGGTCTGCTCTGTTTGCTGACTCTCGGTGTCGGATTCTTCTGGCTCATACCGTACTATATTGCTTCTTACTGGAAATTCTACCGCAGCATCACCCCTGCCCCGGATTCGCCTGAAGCCGCAGAGCTTCCCGAACTTAAACCGTACAGCGGAATGTCACTCGGCTGGAGAATTTTCTGCTTTATTCTCCTCGTACTCTTTGCCGCCTGCAAATACTGCGTCGACGAGCGCAAGGCCGAGCGTTTCCTCGACAGTATCGAAGCAGCAGCCAATGCCGGCACGGCAACTGACGCTCCTGCGGAAACACAGGAAAAGCAGCGATAATAAATCACTCCGCCAAACTTTTGAAAGTCTGTCAGAGCAACTCAAGCTCCGGCAGACTTTTTCATTTCCCCCGGAGTGGTTCCATATTTCTTTCTGAACGCCCGGATAAAATAGTTGGCACTGGAAAAACCGCACTCTTGAGCTATTTCTGATATATTGAGATATGGTGACTCCAGCAGGCGGCAGGCAACTTTAAGCCGCCAGTTGTAGAGGTATTGCATCGTACTTACGCCATACTCCTGACGGAAAAAACGGTTCAGATGTGCAGGAGAGATCTTAGCTTCGCGCGCCAGATCACCCACTCCGAGCGGTTCACGATAGTGACGGTGGATATAGTCGACAACAATATCGGTATAAACTGCTGACGGAAAAATGCGTTCACCCGATTTGAGATATCTCTCGCGCAGCCGGCACCAGAGCGCAGAGGCAAGTGTATCAACCTCACGTACAGACTCTTTCCGGAAACTTGCCACCAGCTCAAAAAACAGTGAACGGCAGAAACCATCTTCTGCAAGATCAATGAGTTCCGGCAGAACGGGCACTTCATCCTCCGGAATATCCAGAGAGACAAAGCAGGTATCACAATCACCTGTCTGATCATGCGGAACCAATGGGGGAATGACAAAACACTGCCACTCTTTCGCACAAATCTCCGGCAGAGAGCCGATACGGCTGCGGCAATCTCCGCGCGAAACCAATATCAGCTCCAAATTCGGATGAGCGTGGACATTGACATCCCCCCTCGCCTTGAAGTGATCCGCGTATACCGCCCCTGCTCTTTTGGCAAACGTCTTGTTTTTTACCATTTCAAACACCTCTTTATAAAATATAGCACACACAAAACTCTTTTTCAAACCTAATACATAACTACTTTATTATCAAAATATTACCATAACAATACATCTTCAAATACCACTACAATACACTGACATTACCCAAAAACAGATGATTGCATTGTGCTATTATTTCAACACCCTTTACTATTCATAAACCTTGCTTTTATTGAAAAAACAAGGTAAAATATACCGGAAGCCCCAAGAGGCACTGTCACATTGCTGCCGGCAAAAGATGTGTACGGCAATGAGCACTGACATCGTATATCATTACAACCAAATAAAGGAAAATGAATTTGATGAAAAAATATGCAATATCCTCTGAACAAAACCTGTTCACCCTGATTGAACTGCTGGTCGTAATAGCAATAATCGCCATTCTCGCGGCGATCCTTATGCCGGCGTTGACTCAGTCGCGCGAAAAAGCGAAATCCACAAGCTGCCTGAACAACCTGAAGCAGAACGCGCTCGGATTGTCCAACTACGCCACTGACAACTGTGATATGATACTCATCTACGGTTACTCCGGCAGGGTAAACTGGTCTGCCTACTATGGCAGCGTCACCAGAAACAGATATATCCAGGCGCATCAAACCTACAACGGGATCAACAGATACTGGACCAAAGTCCTTGCCTGTCCGTCTGCGGAACATCCGGCATTGAGCCGCACAGACTCTCCGGAAAGAACCTACGGAATGCTCAACGGCAGTACCGACGGATACTATCCGGAATCAAAAAACCGCTGGACCACCGAGGAGTCCCAAGGTGCCCTGAAAACAAAATTCGGCTATCCCTTCGTCGCCCAAAAAGACAATTCCAACGTCGCCATTGTTCTGGCAAGAGCGAAAAACCACTCCCGGTTCATCCTGCTCGCCGACAGCAGCAAAAAGAACACTGTTTCCGGATGGGAAAAACCGTTCAACGCCAGCACCATCATGATCCACAATTCCACCGGCGGCATCTGGACCATCCACAGCGACCGGGCAAATGTCGCATATCTCGACGGTTCAGCCAGAAGCTCATCCGGTCCCCAGCTCCGGGTCGAAAGCGGCGTTATGAGTGTATTGCGTGCCGACCGTACCGGCAGGGAAACATTCTGAACCTGTCAGGCTTGAAAATATGAAAAAAACAGCAACGCTTCTTCTTGCAGCACTCATCTGCTGTCTGACAAACGGAGAGAGCTTACCCGCACTCTCTCTCGATGCAATGGATTGGGATGTTCCCAACGTCGTTCCCTGGGGATGGGAAAAAAACTCTGTATTCAACTACACCAACGGCGGCTACATTTACAGCCGCAACACCCCGTTTTCATCCGAAGCATCCTGTGAATTTACAGTCAGAGTAAACAAAAAACTCAATAAAAACAAGCGGGCGGAAGCTGCCATTGTCCTCTGCGATCAAAACCGGGAAAACCGTTATCTTTTCGGTCCGGTCGCCGAAAGAAACGGCACAGCAAAAGTCGAGTTGAAGCTGTTTGTAAACGGCAAATATATGAATGGAAAAAATTGCCGTGTCTCTTTCAAAAACGGCAAAAATCTCAACTGGAAATACGGCACAGAATACCGTTTCAGGCTGAACGTCAAAAATGGCATCGCCACAGGCACAGTATGCGACAAAAACGGAAAAATCCTCGCTGAACTTACCGCAGTTCCGGATAAGAGTATCATAAAACGCGCCGTTTTTCCGATGCGGACAGCGTTATATACCAGCGGACTTACTGCACACTTTTCAAACGCAGGTGCTTCGTATGGAGAACAAACCGGGATAAAAACCGTACCGCGAACTGCCGCCCCCGCCTCCTACACGGCAAAACCGCACGCGCCATCAGTAAAGGGCAGAAAAACCGGCTTTTTCCACGTTGAAAAAATGCCGTCCGGCCAGTGGTGGATCATCGACCCCAACGGCTACGGCTTCTTCGCCAACGGCATCGACGCCATCTACTACAAAGGCAATTTCTGCGAAAAACTCGGTTACAGTCCATACTATCAGAACATCAAAAAGCGTTTCCCGACCATTGAACAGTGGGTGGAGCATACCTCCGCGCGTCTGCGCGACTGGGGCTTCAACTTTATCGGAACAGGAGAAAAGGCCCTGCGCAAAAATTTTGCCTACTCGATCAATATGATGCTCGGCAGCTCCTTCGCCGCCTTCGGAGATGATTACAATATCACCCCCTACAAAGGCAGATGCAACACCGCGCTGCCCAATGTGTTCCATACGCGCTTCCTGGAGTACTGTGAGCGCAAAATTTCCAATGACAAAACGCGGCTCAACGATCCGTACTGTCTTGGACTATTTTCCGACAACGAGCTACGCTGGCACGGCGGAAGCCTGAACCCGGACGGCTCAGGAGTCTTTGACTCGGTGATGGCAAAGAACGCGGAACACACCGCCAAAAAAGCTCTGGTCGGATTTCTGAAAGAGTATTACAACGGCGACATAAACAAATTCAATCAGGAGTGGAACACCCAACTCAAAGATTTTTCCGGACTCAATCTGCTGAAAAATCTTGAACACGTCAGTGATGCCGCCCTGAAAGCCAAGCAGGAATTCCTCTACCTTGTCGCAGACAAATATTTCGGCACGATGAAAAAGGCGATGCAGAACGCCGCCCCCAACCATATGTATATAGGCTGCCGTTCTGCCGGAATAACCTCGGCGCACGAAAAAGTATGGCTTGCCTCCGGCAAATACTGCGACATCGTCACCGTCAACCAGTATCCTGTAATGGACTTTGACAAGGGAGAGATATTTGTCCACCTGACCGGAGAGTCCTTCAGCCGGGCATTCGGCAATTTGTATAAAATCACCGGACGCCCGCTGATGATAACCGAATGGTCTTTTTTAAGTATGGAGAGCGGTCTGCCCAATACCCGCGGCGCAGGTCAGAGAGTCCGCACCCATCAGGAACGCGCCAAAGCCGGAGAGATGTTCCTGCGCACAAGCCTCGCCCTGCCCTTTATGGTCGGACACAACTTTTATATGTATCTCGATTACCCAGCGCAGGGCGCGAGAAGATCCCATCCCGAAGACGGCAACTACGGCATAGTGAACGTCAAAGATGAACCATACATTCTTATGACAGAGATGTTCAAAAAGCTCCAGAGCAAAGATCCGGCACTCCTGCGCCGTCTTGCGCCCCCGGAACCTGTCAGCAAAGTAACTTCCGGATACATCCGCAACCGACTTCTTGCCGAAGCCGGAAAAAAACAAGCGCGCCCCGCACGGAACGGCTTTTCAATAAGCAATGGCGTCATCAAACTTGAAAATGACGGAAAATCTGCCGTAATCAAGGTCTATTTCAGAAATAAACAAATCGGAAAATACAACCTGATGGCGCGTTTTCTCGACAAAAAAGCGGCAACCGTCTGGATGGATACCGGGGCGATTTCCGATATCAAAGTTTGCAGCTCCGGCACAAAATATATTGAAGCTGCTGTCAGCAACGCCAAATTCAGCTGCAGGACAAAAATCATCCTGCCGGAAAACAGCAGCTTTTTTATGTCGGAAATAACTGAAATATCCAACCCGTCAAAGAGTGGAAATTTGATCCTCGAGGGTATATATTACAGAGCATACGCCGACTTTGAGGTGGATTTCTCTTTGAACCACCGCTACTACGATAAATATGCTTTCTGGACAGCAAAAGACAGAAAGTGTGTTTTCGGCGGCGTTGCAACCGGGACCCGTGTCGCGTATTACTACCACGGTTCGCAGGACAAACAGCACTCTGACGGATTTTATATGTTCAGAAAAAACCTGCAGCCGGGAGAAAAAGTTTTTCCTGACACGCCCTGCTACGCATTTACTTTCGCGGCAGACTCTCCGGAAAACGCTGAAAAAACAATCAGATACTTGATCGACACCGATCTCAATGCAGGAAAAAACAATGAATAAATCAAAAGCAGAAATTTTCCACTTCAAGTACCCCTGGGGTTCAGAGTGGTGCGGAATAATGCTCTTCAGGGGGAAAAAAAACATTCTGATCGACACTGCTGTTGCCGAAGCACTGCCATTCCTTGAAGAGAAGCTGTCTGAACTTGGTTTGACGGTAAAAGACATCGACATCATCGCCAACACCCACAGCCACGGCGATCATATCGGATTGAACAATATCGTATCTGAGATTTCAGGAGCCGAAATCCTGAGCTGGAAAAACGGCTTGCAGGATGGTGAGGTTATTGATGGCGGCAACTACACGCTGCAGGTGTTCCACACTCCGGGACACTCCGCAGACAGTATATCGTTTTTTGAGTCATCCAACAAAGTTCTGTTCACCGGAGACGCCTTTGAGGGACGCGGCAGCCGCTACGGCGGAGTAGCCCTCTACAATGATCCGCAATCGCTTCTTAAATCAGTCGAGAAAATCCGCAAAGTTGTTTTGGATGAAGATGTGAAGACAATGTACCTCTCGCACTCCTACCACGGCACTTGCGGCGTACTGGTCAAAAACGAGATTCCGGTTTTTCTGAACACCTGCCGCGACACTATTCTTGCCTACAATGATCTGATCAAATCACTTCCGGAAGATATTTCTGTTTCCGATGCAGCTCTGGAACTGCGCAGACATTTCGGAATAACAGATGATGTCCTGCAGCCCAAAGCCGCAGAAGGCACTGCAAGAGCGCATCTGGCATACATCGGCAGATAACAGCATTGCGGCTTATTATTTACCCGGGGCCAAACGGAACATATCCGGATCGGAAGCTGCTGCAAATCCTGTGATTTCTCCGGAATCAATACCATTGACAACAATCGTGTGTTTGCCCGGAACAAGTTTAAGCGGACGGTTCGGTTTGCCGTTGTAAGTCGGTGCTGAAATGATACACCAGGCGTTTTGGAATCCGGATGGCGGACGGATCATCTTCTTTTCTCCGCGCTTTCCATCAAAACTCACTGTGGAATAACAGAGTTTCGGCAGATTTCTGTGGCGCAGAAAGAGATAATAATTTCCAGCTTTCTCAACAGTGAACTCCGCTTTGAACGACTCTTTTGAGAGCGGAGTTATTTTTCCATAAACAGCACCCGCTCTCATCTTTTTCAGCAATTCGGCGTTGTCCCAGGTAAAACACTCGACAAGCACCGGACGGGATGCTCCATTTTGCTGTCTGACAGAAAATGCCGACACAAAACGTGCCGGGAGTTGCATTTTTTCAGGAATGACAGTAACTTCAAGCTTTTTCTTTTCCCCTGCCTTCAGTTCAAATTCAGCCGGAGTTATTTTAAAAAAGTCACTTCCCTGAACCACTTTTAGTTTGCTATCCCCCATGGCAGATACCTGCACATATTTTGTACAGGGTTTTCCATCCGGACACTCAAAGGTCAACTTTGCCGTATCCAGTTCAAAATCTGTGAAGCGCAGCGGAAGCTGTTCCACTTTACCCTGAACAGCTCCTGCTTCTGACGGGCATTTCAGACGGTAATTTCCATTGCTCTCATTCACAAAGCAGCTGCCGGTACACATCCTGTCCCCTGCCACATCACAGACAAACTCTTTTTTGAATACACCGCGCGAGTAAAGCGGTCCGGCTGTGCGCACCAGATTATTTCTTCCGTACACTTTGAAAACCGGATTGCGGAAAAGATTCTTTTCATCTGCTCTTATGGAAAATCCTCCGATACCGTCATAAAAATCAAGAATGGTGTTGCTGATAAAAAACAGCGTACCGGTTCCGGAACAGGAGTAGTTGTTTTTGATTCCGCTTGCCTTGTAGAAATAGGCATCACCTCTGCCGCAGAAAAGATTATTCATGATGTATGACGGTCCGGCAAGACACGGGGCCGCGCTTACGCCGCAGAGAGTATCTTCACTTTTGTTGTAAGCAAATCTTACGTTCATCTGTCCGCCGTCGAGCTCCATTCCATCATCATTGGCTGCAGCGAAATAATTGCCGTAAACTTCAGCATCACGTCCGATGCCTCCGGAAATCTTACCGTTGCCTTTGCTTTCCACCGCATCGTTCCACCGGTGGAACGTACTGCCGAAAATATCATTGCCGCGCAGAACGATCTCTTTTGAATCACCGATATGTATTCCGTTGGGACCGGATGGATGAGTATAAAACCAGCTGTTGGCATTTCCGCGCGGAGAGTGTATAACGCAATTTTCAACTGTGATCCGGCTGGAGTTGAACAACCTTATTCCGCAATCATTGTTGAGGCTGTAGCTCTTTTCATAGTACCTGCCGTCTATATCAGGACGATGGATGCCCACCCTGCCGAAACCGTGGATATTACAGTTGCGTATCACGATATTTTCAGCGTTTTTGAGGTTTATTCCCTCGATGCGTCCGCCTTTGATTTCAAGAGAGTCGATGATAATATACTTTTGATTTTCAAGGTTGATGGCGGCGCGGTTATGCTCTTTGCCATCCAGAACAACTCCCGGAGCTGAAATGTAGCGGATATAGCCGGAGGGGGTTCCGGATTTGAATTCGGCAGGAATATCTTTCAGGACGATGGTTTGCGCAATGGGAAAATTTGAACTGCGCGTCCTGAAACTTCCCGTCAGAGTTTCCTTTCTGCCGGAATCCTCTATATCTATACGCAAATCATAAGCTGTATCCTCTTTGAGCTTAACAAGGCTTGCCCGCATGACTTTTTCAGCACAGTTGTAAGTTACCGGCAGGGCAGGATGAAAATCTTTGCTGCCGCTTTCACGGAAAAACAGCTGCGCCTTGAATTTATCCGGTGCGGCGGCTCGATTGTTGTTGAGATATATTCCTGCCGAATTGAACTGCGGAACGATTTCCAGACGCGGTTTGGACTCCGGCACTGTTTTCTGCGGAATACCGAAATAGAAATCCGTTACTCTGAAACTCCTGCCGACGCAGTCTTCCAGGCAACGGTTGCGCAGAGCTATCTCTATTTTTTCAAAGTCCAGAGAGTTGAAGCGCAGGACGACACGTCCGTTTTCGGAGTCGTTTTCTTCACTTTCAATCCGCAATTTCTGCCTGCCTTTTATCAGAAATGCCTGAATGTAAAAACATTTTATTGCAGGCGCGGCAACGTTGCAGGAAAACTCGTACTCTGTTCCGGCAGCGAGTTTGAATTCCGGAAGGACAGCCTGTCCATCCCATTCGTGATACTCTTTAACTTTGATGCAAAGTGCTTCCGGAGTGCGTGCCAGAGATATTCTGTCTTTTGTCCGGTTGGATACTCCGGCAGGCGTGAACGGTTTGCCGCAGGCTGCCGCACACAGCATTACGGCAGACAACACGGCTGCCACGTTATGTGCGGCTCTCAAACTCATCACATATCCTGTTTGGTAAGCTCACTTACATCGATGACGTACATCTGTCTGTCACCCTCAAATGCAGAGTCGATGCAGACAAAACGGTCATCACGCGACCAGTTCGGATGCTGATCGCAGCGGGTCGGACCGGGATAGGTCGGATCACAATGGAAACTGCCGATCTCATAGATCTTTCCACTCGCCATGTGACGCAGATATATCTTGTGGCAGCCATCCTCAAGCGGGAAGGTGTCGGTCAGCATCCATTTTTTGTCAGATGAGAATGAACAGTGACCGTCTGTCGGATACTCATCTCTGCCGATGATCTCGGTTTTCTGACTGCCGTCAGTATAGAGGTAATACTGTTTTCCGGTAAGATAACGACTGGAAAAGTTGATGATCCGTTTGTCATCGACCCAGGTGTAGTGACTGCTGAACTCTTCGAGGTTGAGCGGGTAAATATTGCTGCCGTCGATATTGGCAGTGAACATGTGAGTGTACATATCCGGATTTCCCTGCTTGTCCCAGATGCGCCAGCGGTGGAAAAACGCTATGCGGCGGCTGTCAGGAGAAAAAAGCAGATGGTTGAACCATCCGGGAGTATCTTCCATATCAGAGCGGTAGAACATCTTGGTTATTTCCGCCACGCTGACGATAAGTTTTGAAGTGTCGTTTTTGAGGTCGACTAGCCACAAGCCGTCAGCCGCCGGAATTTTATCAAACTCAAAGGAATCAAATGCGCCGGGATAACCGTATCCGGGACGTTCTCTATCAAGACGGGAAAAGTTGAGACTCAAAGCATATCTGCCATCCGGACTCAAGGTGTATATCGGACGGTGGATAGTGCGTTTTTCACCGGTAAACACATTGAGTATGCGGCTGACAAACTTTCCATCCTCAATGTCGTTGTAGATAACGCAGTTGTCATCATCAGCAAGATACTGCAGCATACATCCCTGCTGCCAGCACCATGCGGAGGTTTCTGCGAAAGGAATAAAGCGGTTGTTATCCTCAAGGTCGATCATTCCGAGCGTAAGCTTCTCGCCAGCCTCCGGCTGTCTGCCCATGAAATCAGACTCATTGGCAAGCAGATAGCGTCCGGAAAAGTTCCACGGAAACTTGTCAAAGTAACCGAAAAAGTGGTGTTTGGGACCGTTTGTCACCCGGGTAATGGGCATGTGGCGTTTTTCAATCATTTTTTATCCTTTGTTTTCAGCACATCAATATCCGTGCCAGAAGTGTGAAATATTGCTCTTTTTGGTCAGGGATCCTGTTCCCTTGGCCTCAACTTCTCCATATGACAGGGCGTCGGTGTGACCATCGACAAATGCCATTGCAGTACGGCCGTTGTGTCTGAACATCAAACTGGTATAGGACCACGGAGACCAGTTTCTGGTATCGCCGACCTTACACTGAGTTCCCCAGAAATTTTCCGCTGCACTCTGAACCTGAACCTCTCCGATCAACAGTCTTCCGGAGGGATTTTTCACCGTCATAAGCAAACCGTGCCGCTTGTTTTTCTCGGTGTCAGTGTCTCCGCCATAGGCGAGATAATTGTTGTAGGCGTAGGAACCGTTGGGCAGAGTGTAGTCATCAACAACATGGTGCGGGGCTCCGGGAACCCGGCGGCCATTCGGACAGACCGACTGCTTGGGCAGATCATAGCTTTGTGAAGTGGTGCGGTCGGCGTAAACCGCTCCGCCGATATAAGGAACTATCGTATTTTTTGCAGCCTCTTTCCAGGCAGGTCCGAAAGCGTGGGTTTTGATAAGACTTGAACGCCACTCAACTGCCACGCCGCCTGCGATCATACGGCTCATCGGATTGCATCCGTTGTTGTCATCAGCATAGGCCAGCGTTCCAAACGCCAGCTGTCTCAAATTATTCAAGCAATTGGATAGTTTAGCCCGCTCTCTGGCACTCGACAATGCCGGCATGAGGATCGCCGCCAATATGGCAATAATGGCGATAACGACCAAAAGTTCAATCAGCGTGAACGCTGATTGAGTGAAGATGTGAAGGTGTGAAGAGTTTGCCTGCGGCAAACGTGAAGT
>JAZQTR010000115.1:0-15259 GCA_045630865.1 Victivallaceae bacterium | reverse complement strand
ATGGCTACGATCCGACTTACCGCCGATGATACCTACCATCATCCACACATCATTAGTGATTTCACTCAAACACTCTACCATAGCCATTCCCCTGTTATGGGCAGACTTTATCCGCTCAGGATAACGGTCTGCATTTTACTTTCATTGTTAGATATTCCATAATCCTTGATATAAGATACTACACAATCGGCACTTTTTCCAGTTAGTGTGCATATTTTTAATGAAAAATGGCTTTTTCAGCTGCCGGAGCGGCGCAATTTCTCAAGAAACTCAGGGGTCGTTTCAGGATTATTGACGCGTTCCTCAGCGAGAGTACGGCTGGGGACACTGCCGTAATCGTGCCCGGAATAGACGACAAGCTCATCCGGCAGGGCAAGAATTTTTTCCAGACTGTCTGCCATCATCCGCGGAGAGCGGCAGAAACCAATACAATCCACAAACAGCGTATCGCCGGTAAAGAGGGCATTTTCAGGCTTATATATATAGACGAGAGAATCCCGGCTGTGTCCGGGGGTGAACATAACGTCTATCCGGGAATCGCCGAAAGCGAGAGCATCGCCGTCAGCAAAACGTATGTCACACTCTCCCTCGAACAATTTATGGGCGCACACCGGAACATCCGGAAGCAGACGTTTCACTTCATCGAGCGCGTCAAAGTGATCGCTGTGCCCATGGGTGAGCAGGATGTATTTGAAATCGTATCTATCCCTCATCCGCAAAGCCGGATGTTCAGCACAACCGGCACAGGGATCGACAATAGCGGCAGAACCGTCAGAAGCAGCAAGCAGATAACTGAAATTGTCATCAAAACCGCCACGGCTTAAAACTTCTATCATTTTTCGTCCCCGACGCCTCAGTTGTCACTGTATTCAAGTTTGTAGTAACGCACTGCATCCGGAGGACGGATGTCAGTGAGATCACCGCGATAATGGCGCAGATCGGTTCTGATGTAGGGATGCTTGACCAGCTCATCCTCGTCAAGATCAATACCCAATCCCGGACGGTCGGGAATAACCATGCATCCATCGCGCATAGTAAGCTTCTCATCACAAATGTCAGCCCGCCATGGAACGTCGGTCATCATCATTTCAAGCATAACAAAGTTCGGCACACAGGCGGCGATTTGAAGCGTCGCGGCATTTGCGACAGGACCGGATGGATTGTGAGGGCAGAATCCTATATGACGGCTCTCTGCCTCCGCGCCCAGCATCCTCATTTCCATTATTCCTCCGGCATGGGAAATATCAGGCTGGATATAGTCAGAGCAATTCAATTCAAAAAACTGCCGGTATTCGTAACGGTTGTACAAACGCTCTCCGGCGGCGATGGATACCCTCACCCGCTCTTTGACTTCCCGCAGAGCCTCTTTATCATCCGGGGGAACCGGTTCTTCAAACCAGAAAATATCATAATCCTCGAGACGTTTACCGATTTTGACAGCGGTCGGAATATCAAAGCGGCCGTGTCCCTCTATGAGCAGCTGAACATCATCTCCGACAGCTTCTGCAACCTTTTCGATGCACTCCATCGCCTGCTTCAGCTCTTTTTTGCCGATCTGAAGCCACGCCTTGCCGAAAGGATCCCACTTGCAGCCGGGATAACGGTGACGGCGAACTTCAAGAGCTTTTTCGGCAAACTCATCCGGAGTTTTGGCAGGAGCAAACCAGCCATTGACATACACCGGTACAGCATCACGGACCTTCCCGCCCAAAAGTTGATACACAGGAACACCCAGGTCTTTACCTTTGATATCCCAGAGAGCCATCTCGACTCCGGCAAGCGCACTCATCAGCACTGGGCCGCCCCGCCAATAGGCATCACGGTAACAGTCATGACGGAAAGCCTCTATGTTGTGGGGATCTTTACCGACAAGATAGTTTTCCAGATCCATAATTGCACTCTGCACGGTGAGTTCGCGGTACTCCAGCGTCGCTTCTCCCCAGCCGTGGATTCCGGAATCAGTTTCCACTTTGACAAAAACGAAATTGGTGCGGAATGCATTGCAGACAAAGGTTTTTACAGCTGTGATCTTCATGCCTTCACCTACGGAGCATAATACATTCCGCCGTTGATATTGATGGTTTCACCGGTAACGTAAGCATTGCGGATAACAAACAATACGGCATCGGCGATCTCTTCTGATGTTGCAGGGCGGCCCAACGGAACTGCTCCGCACTCCTCGGCATATTTTTCCGGAGTAAGTCTTTTGTGGATGTTTTCAGTCGTGACCATTCCGGGACAAACCGTATTGGCAGTAATGCCGAAGGGTGCGCCGTTGTGGGCGATCGCCCGGGTAATACCATGCATACCGAGCTTGGAGACACCGTAAGCAATCATGCTCATTTCCGCAGGACGGAATGAACGGACAGACGCGATATTGACCACCCTGCCCCAGTTGTAACTCTTCGCCTGTTCAAAGAATGCCATAGAACAGAGGAAAGTTCCCTTGAGGTTAACATCCATAACCTGACTCCACCACTCTCCTTCGCTCATTTCTCCGGTTCTGCGCCACGGATCGAGGCGGGCATTATTGATCAGGATATCAACCCTTTTCAAATCATCAAACATCTTTTTCACCGCCTTCTCATCGGAAACATCACAGCGGTAGATTTCCGCGCTTCCCCCGGCGGAAACAATCTCATCTGCAACCTTACGGGCATTATCCGGATTATTGGCACAGTTGACGATGACGTGTGCGCCGTGAGCAGCCAGCATCAAAGACATAACTCTTCCGATACCTTGCGAGCCGCCGGTAACGAGAGCGCGTTTGTTTTCAAGAAACTTTTCCATAATACTATATATCCTGTTGTTGATGTTTTGGAATTTATCGAATACTGCCGGAGCAGTAAATCGCAGCAGCAAACTTGCCGTGAGCCGGTCCCCCCCGTGAATGCCTGCGACTTATTCAGCTCAAAAGAGCCATCGCAAATTCACGTTGTGAACTCCATTTATCACGACGGGAGTAATATACTTCACCTAAAGTAATTTTTCAACCTTCCGGATCCAAATACAGAAACAATCCGGCTGCCGGCACGGGGAATATACCCAAACCACATTCCATGCAGAAAACTGCCGGAAATCAATCTTCAGTGTTTTTTCTGCAAAATCACTTGTATAATGATGGACAATGCGGTATATTAAAGAGTTGGAACGTATTATCCGTGGGCAATCGCGGCACGCTTTCGGGGGGTGCTGAGGAAAGTCCGGACTGCACAGAGCAGGGAGTCCCTTTGAAAAGAGGGATGTTGCGGCCTATACAGCCGCAGCAAGACCAGTGCAACAGAAAGTATACCGCCCGGAAACGGGTAAGGGTGAAACGGCGGAGTAAGAGCCCACCGGGAAAAGCCGTAAGACTTTTCCGCGATGTAAACTCCTCCCGCAGCAAGACCAAATAGGGGGCGATGCCGTTGCTCGCGGCGTTATGAGTCCCGGGTTCTGGTCGCAAAGACAGATGATTGCCGCCGTCATTGACGGTACAGAATCCGGCTTACAGCGGATAAGACGTTCTTTTTACGGTACCGGAGAGGTTTGCGGCAGGCGAAACTATCCGGTCATCAGTTTTTACTGTGGTGCAGCACCGTACCCAACGGTGCAGCAAAACAATTAAATTATACGGGATCAGTCAGTTATGTCTAAAATTGCTATTTTGAGCGACATTCACTCAAACGGTGAAGCATTCGCTGTTGTTTTGGATAAATGCCGTGAGCTGGGCATTCAGAAATACGTATCTCTCGGCGACATTGTCGGCTACAATGCTGATCCCGCCTGGTGTGTCCAGCAGGCCAAAGAGCTTAACTTTATCGCCATGGTACGCGGAAACCACGACGAATATCTCAAGACTGTTGACAAACTCGGCGACTCCGGCTTCAACCCCAACGCAAAAATCGCTATTGAGTGGACAAGAGAGCAGCTCACCGAAGAGGAAATCGACTGGGTGTACAATGCTCCGTACCGTGTCCAGATGCCGGGAATGACTCTGGTTCACGCCACACTCGACTCCCCCGGAAACTGGGGATATATCTTCGACGGACACCACGCTGTAGACAACTTCTCTTATCAGTTCACCCAGCTCTGCTTCTGCGGACACAGCCACGTTCCCGTCGCCTTCTGCCGCGGCCCTGTTGCCGCCAACGGCAGATCTATCGAAATGATAACTGCATGGAACAGCAACAGCGACTATCCGGAAGCTGACACCGACTTTTCCATCGCAGATGAGCTCACCGTTGCCTACAAACCCGGCCACAAGTATCTCTTCAACATTGGCAGTATCGGTCAGCCGCGCAACGGCGATCCCCGCGCCAGCTTCGCTATCATCGACACCGCAAACCGTCTGGTAACCCGTTACCGTCTGCCTTATAATATCGCTGCCATGCAGGAGCGCAATCTGGCGGCAGGTCTGCCCCAGCGTCTTGCCCAGCGTCTGGCTCTCGGAAACTGATTCTGCAGAAATAAAATGGGGCTTCTCTCAACAGTTGAAAGCAACTCTGTCCGCCGGATACTGATTGTCAAACCGAGCAGTTTGGGGGATATCATTCATGTATTCCCGGCTTTGGTGAATCTGGCAGAATGTTTTCCGCAGGCTGAGTTTGATTTTCTGGTAAATCCGTCATTTGCAGGTATTCTTGACTTTTCTCCTGTTCCCATCCGGAAACAGATCTTTTTCAACAGAAAAGGTCTTGGCAGACTCTCGACAATGCTGCCTGAAACATGCAGTCTGATAAAAAAACTCCGGGCAGAAAAGTATGATCTTGTGATCGATTTTCAGGGTCTCTTCAGAAGTGCAGTATTCTCTTTCTTTGCAGGAGCAAAACTCGGATGTGCCGGATTCGATCAGCCGAGAGAAAAAATATCCCGCCTATTTTACCGCCACCGTGCGCAGGTTTCTGCTGTACACGCAGTAGAGCGCAACGTTGAACTGGCAAATAAAATATCAGGGAGCAGCTTGAAAACTCCGGTATGCAATATTCCCGTCCGGGACTGCAATGCGGAGATAATCGAAGCTCTTCCGGAAAAATTCGTATTGATGCTCCCCGGAGCGAGGTGGGAAAGCAAACGTTTTCCGGAGAGCTTTTTCGGAAGCATTGCCCGCCAATTGAGCAGCAGCAACATATGCACCGTACTGGCCGGCAGCAACGACGAAATTCCGTACTGCGAAAAAATAATATCTGATTCAGACAGAGATCCCAATATAATTTCCCTTGCCGGAAAAACCAGTTTCAAAGATCTTTTCGAGCTTACCCGCAGAGCCCGGGCCGTTATCTGCAACGACTCCGGCCCGCTTCATATTGCTTCGATACTTGACAAAGAGATTTTTGCGTTTTTCGGAGCAACAAATCCGGAAAAAACCGGTCCGTGGAACCTCAACGCCCACATCTACCGCCTTGAGCTGCCGTGCACCGGATGCCTGAAACGCAACTGTCCTTTACCGGATACCCCCTGCCATAAACTCGACGCTTCTAAAATTGCCAATGATATTGTAAATATGGAGACACTCAAATGAAAAGCGTACTCAAACCCTGCCTCATTCTGCTGTTATCACTGGTCTGCGCTGTTTCCGCCTACTGTCAGATCGGTATGCGTATAACCATGAACCGCAAAGTTTATATGCAATACGAACCGGTCTACGCCTGTATCACTCTCCGCAATGATTCCGGCCGCGCCCTGCTTTTCGGTCATGACCCCAAACTGCAGGGATTCATCTACTTTCTCATCCGTGACACCAAAGGAAGAACTATTGCAAAGCGTCCTGATAAAGAGATTTCAACTGCTGGAATCCTGCTCAAACCCGGCGAAACACGCAATCTTGTAATTCAGGTCAACGACCACTATCAGCTCGACGAGCCCGGAACATACTCAATTAACGTGTGCCTCGCCCATAACATGCTGCCAAGAGAGCTGAGATGCAAGACCGAAAGAACTTTCCAGATAGATACCGGAATCGAGATATGGAGCGCAAAAGTCGGCGTACCGGATCTTTCAGAAAATGCCAGCAGCAAAGCTCCCGCCAAAGAGCGTAAATACAGTATCCGAACCCTGCTTGATCCTCCATCCAAGCACTACTATCTTTTTGTCGAAGACGACGAGATGGTGTACGGCGTCTCCCGGATCGGCAAAGAAATCGGCATAGAAAAGTTCAAAGCTGAAGTAGACATGCTGGGCAGAATACATCTGCTGATGCCGATAAGTCCGAGAGTGTTCCATTACCTCACCTTCAGTCTTGACGGAGTCAATACTGCAAGCACATTCTGGCGCACATCGGATTCCATTCCCACCATCTACCGCGATCCCAAAAACGGAATCGTCCGCAGAGTCGGAGGAACAGAAGCCAAACCGGGACTTGATTTTGTCATCGGTTCCAATGGAGTAACCGCCTCAAAACTGCTCAACGACAACGCCCCCAAAGCCGCAGAAGGTATGATCGACCTCAACAAAGATGTGGCAAACAGTGGCCGTGATGAATAGTGCCCTCAAAAAACAACCGGATAGCAACTGTTAAAAAATACAGAAAGGAAAATATTTTATGAACAGAAAATTTTTGGTAATGCTGCTGGCAGCTTTTTCCGCTCTTTGCATCGCCGAACCGGCGACGATCTACGAGAAAAACCGTCTTGAGTTGATAAAACCGATGAAGCAGGGAGAATTGCTTCTCCGTCCGACATTCAACTCCTGCAGTTTTTATTACGGAACTGACAAACTCGAAAACCCTGTACTCGAATTCCGCAAACAGGGCGGCGATTGGCGCAAAGCCTTTGCTCCTGTTCACTTCTTTGAGGACCAGAACACCGAAACCGGACTCGTAATGAACGAATACCGCGGCAGTATCGTCAAACTTGAAGAAAACACCACCTACGAGGTCCGTTTCAAAGATGGCGACAATGTACTGAAAACAGGAAAATTCACCACCTGGAAAACCAATGTTCCTGTGGCCAAAACCATCTATATCGATGCAAACACTTTCAAAGCTCCCTACACCATATCCGCCCAGGGAACTCCTGACGGTTGGATACGCTATACTTCCAAAAACGGCAAAACCATCAAAGGTCAGGATGGCTCACCTGTGTTTATCGTAAAAAATGCCAAATATATCCTGCTCGACGACATGACCATCATCGGCGGAAAAAACAATCAGAATGCGATCAAACTGATAACATCCCACAATGTGCGTATCCGCAACTGCGATATTTCAGGATGGGGCAGAGTCGGCAAAGCCAAATTCGACACGCCCAAAGCGCGTGGAGCTCTGTATTTCAAAAATGCCAGAGGACAATACCGGGCAATCAACTACGACGGAGCCATCGACATCAGTCAGGGCAACAGCTCTATCGTCGTCGAACGCTGCTACATACACGATCCGGTCGGACGCGCAAACAGCTGGTATTACTGTCATCCCGCCGGTCCGCAGGCGATCGTCTGCACCAAGCCGGATCACACAACCGTCATCCGCTACAATGACTTTATCGGAAGCGACATCCACCGCTTCAACGATGCAGTCGAGGGTCCGGGTAACTTCCACAGCAACGGCGGAATCAACCGCGACGCCGATGTTTACGGCAACTATATGATATACAGCAACGACGACGGCATTGAGCTTGACGGCGGTCAGCAGAACGTCCGCTGCTTCTGGAACCACTTTGAAGGCTCACTCTGCGGCGTCTCTATCCAGGGATGCATGGTCAGTCCCGTATATGTTTTTGAAAATATATTCGGCGGCATCTGCGGAGAATACGGCGAAATCAACGCTTCCATCAAAAACAGCGGCAAGTGCGGAATCAATCCCATAGCATTTATTTTCAACAACACTTTTGCCGGTAAAGGCAGCGGCATCCGTTTTGCACCGCTTTTCCCGAATATCGTCAAAAACAATATCATGCTTGACACCCAGTATATCGGAGGTCTCAAACAGCTCAACAAATCAAAGCTTTCCTCAAACTCATCGGAGATCATCATTGAGAAACACGAAGGCATCGAGAAAGCAGCAAGCAAACTGGTCAACCACAAGCACGGTCTCTTCGCTCCGGTCGATGTCCAGCCGGCAGAACACATCGACAACTTCTGCGACGAAGAGGATGCGGTAAGAGGTGCTTTACAGAAACGCAACAGTCCTCCCCTTCCCTTCCGTCCCATTCCGGTCACGCTGTCCCGCACCCGTATTGCGGATGTCAAAATCCAAGGAGGCAAAGTACTCCCGGGAGAAATCAAAATCATTGCAACTGTCGGGGGCAAAAATTTCAAATCAGCCTATTCCATCCGTAAGAACAACGTCTTTGACTGGATGGAAATCACTCCGGCAAAAGGAATTCTGAAATCCGGTGACAAAATCACTTTCACCGTCAAATTCAAACCGGAAAAGATGAATAAGCGTCAGCATTACCGCGGAGCTTTCATTCTGCGTCTTGCCAACGGTTTCTCACGTCCGGTTTCCGTATATGCTGAAACTGATTTCATTCAGCCCTTCAAACTTGACAAATCCGGAGACAAGGCTGTATACGTCAACGCATTCGCACCGTCTGCTGTTTTCAATTCCAAAAACAAACAGAAAAGCACTCTCCTGACCGCAAAGGATAAGATGGGACTCAACGGCAAAGTTGCAGTCACCGACAACAGCAGAGTATACGAATATAAAATCAACGTACCGGAAGCCGGAAGATACTACTTCCTGATCCGCGGTTACAACAAACGCGGCAAAACCACCAGAGTCATTGCAACAATAAACGGCAAAAAATCCGGAATCTCCAACCAGCAGGTAGTCCAGGACCGTATGCGCTGGACCATAATCACCCCCGGGGCCGGAATGGGCTTCAAAGCCGAGTACTTCGATCTCCCCAAAGGAGTTTGCACTCTGCAGATTCAGGGCAAAGGACATCAGCTGCACTTCGACGGTCTGGTTCTGACAACCGATCCGGAGTCATTTGAGCCGCGGTAATAAGTCTGAAAGTCACAGCAATTTCTGCACAAGGGAAAATTCCATAACGGGATTTTCCCTTTTTTTATATTACAACCGCTATTTCAACAGAAAATCGCAGCAATTAAGCAAAATACCTGTTTTATCATAAACAAAACACTTGAAACACTCTATTTTCAGTGATAGATTATGGGAGTTCTATATCCACTTTCATCTGTAACAGGAGAAAAAAATGAAAAACGAGCAAACCGAACTGTACCGCACCTGCCGTCACAGAAAATCATTCACCCTGATCGAACTTCTGGTGGTCATTGCAATCATTGCCATCCTCGCATCCATCCTTATGCCCGCCTTGAGTCAGGCGAGAGAGCGCGCCAAAACTTCAGGCTGTTACAACAATTTGAAACAGTTGGGGTATGTTTACAACGCCTATATCGATGATTTTGAAGGATTTCTCGTTCCCGACAATCCTTCATTCAACGGCAGCGGAGTCAACAGCTGGGTAACTATGCTCGTCTATAAAAAATACCTCGGTTCATCAAACTACAAAAGACGTGTGACCGGCCTTGCATCCGGCACTTATGAACCTGCCGGTATTTTTGTATGCCCGGGAGCCCAGGGAAAATTTGCGACCAAAAAAGGAGTTTCCGGACCCGAAGCAAGCGCAGCCAACCCTGCGGCAACTTCCTGTTATGGTCAGAACACCTTTATCGGCTCCTATGCTTCTACTATAAGCCACAAAGACAAGAGCGACTCTGAAAAAGCAAGCAGCATGGCGTACACTCCGTACAAGATCAACCAGCTCAAGATGCTCTCACACGTGATGTTTGTCGGTGACAAGATATATGGTCCACATGATGCATATGTTCTTAGCCGCAGCACCATTCTCAACGGAATACGTCATAACGGATACGCAAACTATCTCATGGGCGACTCCCATGTGGAAAGCCGCTCCAATTACGCCGTTCCCGCCACTTCAGACACCGATGACAATGGTAAAGCTTTCGGACGTTATTACACTGCGACAACCGACTATAACGGTGCCACGAGATCAGCTTTCTGGGGCCGTATCGACCAATTCAAATACTGGCCGGGGGCATTCAGCCATCCGTAATCCGGGCGCAGCGATGCAAAGCTCCACACAACAAATGAGGCGCCTTTTTGTTTTCTCATCCTGTTTAACCACTTTTTTTGCTGTTTATATATATTCCCCTTGCAGAATGCAAAAATCTGTCATATATTATCACAAACAAGCAAATTTATCATACAAAAGGAGATATTTATTATGAAAGAACGTCCCTCAAGACAGTTCACCCTTATCGAACTGCTCGTAGTTATTGCGATCATCGCCATTCTTGCCTCTATTCTCATGCCTGCATTGAGTCAGGCCCGTGACCGTGCCAAAAGCGCGACCTGCATCAACAACATGAAAGAAATCGGACTCGGCATATCCCAGTACGCGATCAACAACAGAGACACCGTTGTTCTGTGGTATCCCAATACCGATATCACCCAAAGCGATGTTTACGGTCTGCCCTACTCAATGCTCATCAGCCACGCCCATCTGATCGATGTCGGCGGAAACAAAAACACCAGACAGGAAGCCATGCGGATCTGCGGCAATTACCTCACCAACAACAACATGTTCTACTGTCCATCTGTTGGAAATTACAGCAACCCCAAAGAGATCCGGCGCAGCGGAGGAAATCCGAAAGACTCAACTTATGCAACATTCGGACTTCCCTCCTGGGTTCCCGGAACTCCCGGAGACAGCAACCGTGATGTATTCAAAATGCACCCGACAGCAACTCTCGGAATGCACATACCTTCAGGAACAGTAAAATCCCCCGGAACATTCAAAATCGTTCTTGAAGCAGGACGCCCGCAGGTTCCCAGCTGGAAATGCTACTGGGGCGGCAACAGCTATCCCAGCTTCCGCCACAACGGACGCAACAGCACCCTTTTCCTCGACGGACATGCTGCAATGATAACCCCCGGAGAATTCATCCAGACCTCCTACTACGATTATATCAAAGGTAAAAAGTATTTTGTTGCTCCGGAAAGCACAACTCCCGACGGAGTGTTTTAAGCTTAATTCTGCAAGAGATAACACCTCACAGACCTTTAAAAAAATCTTTTGTTGTGCTATATTTATATAATCGCAACAACATCAAAAAATTTTTCTATTGGAGAAATAAAAAATGGCTCTTGTTTCACTCAAAGAGATCCTGGCAGACGCCAGAAAACGGAACTACGCTGTTCCCATGTTCGATGTAACCAATGTTGAGATGATGCGTCAGGTCATCCGTACCGCGGAAGACCTCCGCGCCCCCGTGATGTTCGGTGCAATTCCCTCCGACGTTGCCGGAGAGAACCTTGACTACTGGTGCGACGGTGCTTTCCGCGCCGCTCTTTCCGCAAAGATTCCGGTCTGTATCCACCTCGACCACGCTGCCAATCTCGAGCAGATCATCAAGTGCGCCGACAAGGGATTTTCCGGTGTCATGATCGACGCCTCGATCCAGAGCTTTGAAAAGAACGTCGAGATCACCAAAGAGGTGTGCGATGCAATGCACCGCCGCGGAATTTCCGTCGAAGCTGAACTCGGACACGTCGCCACCGGCAAAATCGGTTACGGCGGCAACACCGAAAGCGGAGAGAACGCCGACAGCGAACCGATCTTCACCGATCCCGCCGAAGCCGCAAAATTCATTGAGTTGACCGGAGCCGACGCACTGGCCGTTTCCATCGGAACCGCCCACGGCGTCTACGATACCGCCCCCGAGCTTCAGATCGGCAGACTTGCCGAAATCCGCAAAGCCTGCGACGTTCCTCTCGTGCTTCACGGCGGCAGCGGAACCCCCGACGATCAGGTCGCACAGGCTGTCGAAAACGGTATCTGCAAAATCAATATCTACAGCGAACTCTGCATCGCCTGGAACACCGCGATCCGCGATATGCTCAACAACCAGAAGACCATGTCCTGCTGGGTTTGCAAGGGTCTTTCTGCCGGAATGGAAGCGATGATCCCCGTTCTCGAACGCAAGATCAAACTCTTCAAGGCTGAAGGCAAAGCGTAATAACGCAGATCATCAGGGATTTGACGCCGTCTTTCCGGATTTTCCGGCAGGATGGCGTTTTTCTTTGAAAACTTTGTAAAAAAAGCGGCAAAGCAACAGATAACAATTGACTTTGCACTACTCTGGTGATATATTATATTTTGTCTGTATGTATAAACAGATGTAAAGTCGGGTCCGGCACAGACACGGTGTCTTTGCGGACGGAAAAAAAGTATTAACCAAACAAACAGAAACAACCAACAATTATGCAAGACAACAAATTCGAGGACGCCTTTCTGGATTTCAGCGGAATGCCCGCTTCTATGGAAGATCTGCTGAAGACCACCGAAGAATCCAACGCCATCACCAAAGGCAAGATCGTCAAAGGCAAAATCGCCCAGAAGCGTCCGGACGGCGCACTGATCGACATCGGTTACAAAGCTGAGGGCTTCGTTCCCGCCAGCGAGTTCCAGAAGTACGATGAAATCAACACCGGTGACGAAATCGACGTCTATCTCGAAGAACTCGAAAACCGTCAGAACCAGCCGACCCTCAGCCTTGAGAAAGCCTACTCCATCAAGGCCTGGGATCGCATCACCACCGAATACGGCGAAGGTCACATCGTCAAGGGTATCATGCGTCACCGCGTCAAGGGCGGCGTCATGGTCGATGTCGAAGGTTTCCCGGCCTTCCTGCCCGGCAGCCAGCTCGATGTCAGCCCTGTCCGCAACATCGATGACTACCTCGGCAAAGAGTTCGATGTCAAAATCATCAAAATCAACCTTGACCGCCACAACATCGTGGTCTCCCGCCGCGAACTGCTGGTTGAGAGCCTCAAGGATCAGCGCAGCAAGCTGATGGCTGATATGCAGATCGACGAGCTCCGCAAAGGTATCGTCAAGAACATCACCGACTTCGGTGCCTTCATCGATCTCGGCGGCGTCGACGGACTGCTGCACATCACCGATATTTCCTGGGGCAGAATCTCCCATCCGTCCGAAGTCCTGCACGTCGGTGACGAGCTCGAAGTCGTCATCATCGGCATCGACAAGGATAAGGAGCGCGTTTCCCTCGGACTCAAGCAGAAGAGCCGCAACCCTTGGGAAGACGTCGTTGCCAAGTATCCCAAAGACAGCACTGTCCGCGGTAAAGTCGTCAACATCATGCCCTACGGTGCTTTCATCGAGCTCGAGACCGGCGTTGAGGGTCTGATCCACGTCTCAGAGATGAGCTGGACCAAGCGCGTCAACAAGCCGGGCGATGTACTCGCCATCGGCGATGAGGTCGAAGCTGTCGTTCTCGACATCGACCGTGACAGCCGCAAGATCTCCCTCGGACTCCGTCAGAAGGAGCGCAATCCGTGGGAAGCTCTGGCTGAGAAGTATCCCAAAGGCAGCCGCATCACCGGCAAGGTCCGCAACATGACCAACTACGGTGCTTTCGTTGAGATCGAAAACGACATCGACGGTATGGTTCACGTCTCCGACATGAGCTGGACCCGCAAGATCAACAACCCCAACGAGGTTCTCAAACCCGGTCAGGAAGTTGAAGTTGTCATCCTCGAGATCAACCCCGAGCAGCAGCGCATTTCCCTCGGTCTCAAGCAGATCGAAGAGGATCCCTGGGCTGACATCGCCAACCTGTACAAGGTCGGCGACGTGGTCACCGGTAAAGTTTCCAAGATCACTGCTTTCGGTGCTTTCGTCGAGCTCTCCAACAAGATCGACGGACTCATCCACATCTCCCAGCTCAGCCGCGATCGCGTTGAGAAGGTCAAAGACGTTCTCAAGATCGGTGACGAGGTCGAAGCCCGCGTCATCAAAGTCGATACCGACGAGCGTCGCATCGGTCTTTCCATCAAGGCCGTGAGCGAGAACTTCACCGCCGAGGATCTCAAGGCTGCGGAAGAAGAGTACACCGCCGCCCTGAAACCGGGTGAGGATATGGTCAACATCGGTGAGGCTTTCGGTTCCGATGCCCTCGCCGGACTGAAATTCGAGTAAGTCACTCTCTGAACGCCGGACAGACACACTCTGTCCGGCGTTTATTTTTTCTGCGTTTCAACTTGTATTATTAACCTGAAAAACTACAACCTTCGAGAAAAATAATGCGGAAAATCCTGTTGCGAATCCACAGAAACGGAATTGTAAAAAGCGTGGAATTATGGCAGAAACGCGGCGGAGAACGCGCTCTTGTCATCATACTGGCACTGCTCATCGGAGCCGTCACAGCCTGCGCAACAGCCGTATTGCATCTTCTCGTATCAAGACTTGATGAATTCGGTCTTTATCTTGAAACCAAACTTATCGAGAACGGCAGGGGCTGGTACTGGCTTGCCTTTGCGGCACTGATTCCTCTTGTCGGAATTTCAATATCTTATGCTATCCAGAAATTTATGGGCGGCAAATTTTACGCAAAAAGCCTGAGTCCGCTCATTCTTGCCCTTTACAGAAGAAGAAACAACATTCCTTTCAGGGAGTGTTTTACCCATATGCTCTCAAGCGGCTTTTCCGTCGGCCTCGGCGGCGCAGCAGGACTTGAGGCTCCGAGCGTTCTTACCGGAGCCGCCATCGGAGCAAACACCTCAAGTTTCCTCGGCATCGACCGCCGTCAGCGCAACCTGCTCATCGGATGCGGAGCGGCAGGAGCGATCTCCGGAATATTCTCAAGCCCCATCGGAGGCGTTCTCTTTGCGGTAGAAGTTCTGCTCCCGGAGTTCAGCGTATCATCCCTTGTTCCCATGCTGATATCCAGTGCCACCGCCATGGTGGTGTCGCGCCTCATCACATCCGGACACGGCGCGCTGATATTTGCCGACGGCAGAACCTGGGCAGACAATGCTGTTCCGTTTTATTTTCTGCTGGCGATCTTCGCTGCTGCCATCGGCGTCTATGTGATACGCACAGCAAGTTTTCTCGGTGGAAAACTCAAAACCAAACTGCCTAATCCCAAAGCCCGTCTGCTCACAGGCGGACTGCTGCTCTGCGTCATGCTGTTTATTTTCCCCTCTCTGCGTGGACAGGGATATTCTGTAATCGAAATGCTGTTCAAAGGTGAAACAGCTGCACTTTGCCGTACCTCCGGACTGCTGCAGTTTCTTCCTCCGCCAGCTTTGCTGACACTCATTCTCGTTGCCGGAATGCTGCTGAAAGTAATAGCCACCATTCTTACCGTCGACTCCGGCGGCGATGGCGGAATATTTGCTCCAAGCATGGTGATAGGCGCGTTTACCGGATTTGCATTTGCCCGGGCGGTCAATCTGACCGGCATTGTCCAACTTTCTGAACCGAACTTTGTG
>JAZQTR010000114.1:0-6858 GCA_045630865.1 Victivallaceae bacterium | reverse complement strand
GAACGTGATGTATCTGCTCACCAAAGAGGTCAAATCCAAGGGTGCTTCCCGCCTGATCAATGTTACGGTTTCCACCAATAATCAGCTTATCCTCCTGCCGTTTATGAGCTACCAGACCATTCAGGCTTCCGGAACCGGTGTCGGCAGCCGCCGTGCTGCTATCCGTCATGCAGAGAGCGTGTACGACGCAAGATAAGTCTGTTTCCGGTTAGAGCGGGATATACAGCGCGCTTCCGTTATTGGAAGTGCGCTTTTTTTGTCTGAAAACCAAGGTGCGCCATCCGGTACATGGATATAAAAAAAGGGGAGAAACATTTCCGTTTCGAAATGTTTCTCCCTTTCTGTTTTCAAGCAGAAGCGGAATTTACTTTCTGTTGGATTTGATCGCCTGCATGATATATTCATTGCGGCGTTTGTTTCCGGGGGTGTGGTGGGCATCGTGTTTGCCGTCCGGAACGATGGTCAGCCACTTCTGAGTGGTTTCCGGAATCGAGTTGTAAACCGCAAGCACACTGGTCGGAACACAGGTGTTGTCAAAGAGTCCGGTACTTACGTTTATCGGACACTTCACCCGTTTGGCAAAGTAGGCGTTGTCATAATATGACGCGGCTTTTGCCACTGCCGGATTGTCGGGCTTGCCGTTGACATTTTTGTAAAGAGTCGGCCAGCCGCTGCGGCGGTTGGCAAGGCATCCGGAGTGATCGCTCATCGCCGGAACGCTGGCGACCGCATAGGTCACATCTTTATCCAGCGCACAGGCGGCGAAGACCTGCGCTCCGCCCTGACTGCCGCCGCAGACGATGATGTGTTTGCCGTCCCACTCGGGCAGGCTCTTGATGTAGTCGATCGAGCGCATGACGCGCATATACATACCCTTGAAGTAGAATTTATCGCGGTCGTTTTTGCCGAACTGGGGATATCCTTTGTACTTTCCGGCGCGGAGCTTGGTGTAGAACTCAAGCGGCTTGCCGTTTTCGATACCGTGGGCATTGACGTTGAAGGTAATGACCCCGTTGGATGACATACGGGTATCCTTGCCGGCAGTACGGACACCGGCTCCGTCGTAGTAGAGGAGCGCGGGGCAGCTCCCGGGTTTGGCGTTTTTCGGAATGCAGAGATAACCGGAAACCGGCATACCTCCGGCACAATCGACTTTGACATCGTAGCACACCACTTTTTGGGCGATTCCGCCTGCGAGCTTGAACTCTTCGCGGAGAGCTTTGACCGGAACAGCATCCAGTTCTTTGCGGACACCTGCCCAGAACTCATCGAAGTCGGCAGGTTCAGGCAGAACCGGCAGCAGTTTTTCCGGATCGGTCAGCGCGCCGATTCCGGCACTCTTGACTTTGATCTTTTTGCCGTATCTGGTTCCATCCATTTCGAGAACTTTGCCGTCTTTGCCGTGGATGGTGAACTCCATCCGTACCCAGCCGGGGTAGTCGAGTTTGGTCTCTTTTGTCCATTTGCCGTCGGAGATGAATTTTCCGCGCTGCATACGCTGGTTGTCAGCCATGAGTTTGTAGCGGACTTCGATTCCGGGAACCGGTTTGCCGTTTTCAAGGACGCGGCAGGAAAAGACGATCTTCTCTCCGCACTTGAAGACTCCATCTGGTTTGTTGACGCCGAGATCAAGCTTGTATCCGGCAAAAACTGCTGTGCAGCAGATCAGAGCTGCAAAGAAAAAAAGTTTTTTCATAGGTTATTTTCCGATATGCTTCTGGATGAGCTCTCTGGAGTTCTTGACAGGAGAGCCGCCGTGGTCTCCGTCGGGAGTGAAGTCAAGATGTTTCTTGACTCCGGCAGGAACGCTGTTGTATGCTTTGTAAACACTGGTGGGTGAGCAGGTCAAATCATATCCGCCGGTGCTGAAGTGGATGGGGCACTTGATGCGCTTGGCGAAGTTGACTCCATCGAAGTAACCGGCGGTTTTGGCAACGGCGTCACTGGATATCTTGCCGTTTTTATTGACACTGTAAAGACGGGGCCAGCCGCTGACGTGACCGACGGTGCAGCCGCCGTGATCGCACATCGCAGGAACGGTACAGACGGCAAAAGTGACATCTTTGTCAAGACCGGCTGCGACCAGAACCTGGGCTCCGCCCTGGCTGCCTCCGGAGACTACCAGATGTTTGCCATCCCACTCGGGCAGGCTCTTGACGTACTCGAGGGAGCGGATCACGCGGGCAAACATGCCCTTGAAGTAGAAGGTGTCACGGTTTTCTTTGCCCCAGTGGGGATAACCCGGTTTGCCTTTGGGAAGGAAGTAGCTGGCACGCAGATCATCATAATACTTTTTCGGATGTCCGTTCTCGATGCCGTGGGCGTTGATGTCAAGAGCGATCCATCCGGCAGCGGCTCTGCCGGCTTGCTGGCTGGCAGTGTAGACTCCGGCTCCGTGGTAAGTGACGATGGCGGGCAGGCTCTTGGGTTTGGCGTTTTTGGGCATGCAGAGGAAACCTGAAACCGGCTTGTCGCCGATGCAGGAGATCTTGACGTCGTAGATGTTGATCACTTTGTTCGGAATCTGTTTGCGCTCGATCTCTTTGAGCGGAAGTTTGGCAAGGTCGGCTTTGACCTGATTCCAGAACTCATCGAAGTCGGCAGGCTCGGCGACGGAGGGAGTGAGTTTTTCCGGATCGACCATAACGCCGTAACCGCCGCACACTTCATTGGTAACGACACGGTTTCCGCGTTTGATCTTCTGTTTTACGATCTTGCCGTTTTCATCGAGATAATAAATTCTGATGCAGAGAAATCCGGGAGCATCTGGAGTGTGTTCCAGAACGATCGGATTGCCGCTGTCGACTTTCTTGATGTACTTGACGGTCTTTGTATTGTACATAACGTGGCAGCGCAGACTCTTTCCGGCGGCGGCTTTGCCGTCGACAAGCGGAGTTGCGGTGACAACGATCTTCTCTCCGGTCTTGTAGAACGGCTCGCTTTTGTTGATCTTGAAGTCAATGGTCACAGTTTCTGCTGCTGCGGAAAACGCCAGCAGAAGAAGTGCAAATGCAAACATTACATTTTTCATAGTACGCCTTTCCCTTTATTTTTTGGTGACTTTCTGGATATAGGCGTTGAGAGCCTTGGTTCCCATTTCGCTGGGAGCACTGTGTCCGGCTGTCGGAGTGGTCTGCATCGCCTTTTCAACTCCGGCAGGAATGTTGTTGTAGGCGGCGTAGACGCTGCTCGGAGGGCAGACAGAGTCCATAAATCCGGTGCAGAAGTAGATGGGGCATTTGATACGCTTGGCGAAATAGGCTCCGTCGTAGTACATCGCGCATTTGGCAACTGCAGGATCGCTGGGTTTGCCGTTGACGCTGGTGTAGAGAGCGGGCCATCCGCTGCGGCGGTCGCCGAGGCAGCCGGAGTGGTCGCACTGGGCGGGAACCGTACACTTGGCAAAAGTGATATCCTGATCGAGAGCGCAGGCGGCAAGAACCTGGGCTCCGCCCTGGCTTCCGCCGGTGACGATGAGGTGTTTGCCATCCCACTCGGGCAGGCTCTTGACGTACTCGAGGGCGCGCATCAGGCGCATGTACATACCTTTGAAGTAGTAGAGGTCGCGGTCGTGTTTGTTCCAGTGGGCGTAGCGGGTCTTGCGCAGCGCATCAAGGGTGGTGTAGTAGTAGTTTTTGCGCAGGTCATCATAGAATTTCTGGGGCTTGCCGTTGATGATACCGTGAGCATTGATATCGAGAGCGATCATTCCGCGGGAGGCGTATCCGACAGGCTTGCCGGAACTGCGGACACCGGCACCGTGGAAGCTCACGATGGCAGGCAGGCTCTTGGGTTTGGCGTTCTGGGGCATGCAGAGGTAGCCGGAAACCGGTTTCTCTCCGGCGCAGGAGACCTTGATATCGTAAATCTTGATTTTGCCGGTGCCGGAAACATCGACTTTTTCGAGTTCTTTCATCGGAACAGCGGCGAGTTCAGCTTTGACTTTGTTCCAGAATTCATCGAAGTCAGCGGGTTCGGCGAGGGGAGTGGTGATCTTTTCGGGATCGACCATCGCACCGATACCGCCGGTGACGACTTCCATGCTCTTTTTGCCGCGCTGGGTGACTTCCTGTTTGATAAACTTCTTTTTGCCGTCTACCGCCCAGACCGTAATGTAGATCCAGCCGGGTTTGCTGCCGCTGGTCTCAATGACCAGATCCTTGCCGGCAGGAACATCGCCGCGTTTCACGATTTTATGGTCGTGGTAGAGACGGTAACGGATAAATTTACCCTCGGCGGGAGCTCCGTCTTCAGTGAGTTTGGCAGTGAAGACGATCTTTTCGTTGGCTTTGTAGATTGCCTCTTTTTTGTTGGTGGAATACTCGAACTTGAGTGTTCCGGCAATCATCGGCAATGCCGCGAACAGTGCGGCAACGGCGATAAACAGTTTCACTTTCATTTTTTGCCTTTCTGTAATTATGTGGTGAAAAAGTGTTTCCGGTAAACATACACGCTCAAACACAGTTTTTCCAGTTGTCCGGCAACAAATTTATAAAAAACTGCCATCTTTTTGCAGCTGTTATATTGATTTTTTTCAGCAGATGTTGGTGGTGAAGGGAGTTCTTTGCCGGGAGTTGCAGAAAAAGTGAGCTTTCCGGAGAAAAAATAACCGGTGTACGCTGGAATACTCCAAGTGTACACCGGATTTTTTCAGGGGGAAAAAGCCGTGCTGTTACTTCGCAGATTTGAGCAGCAGCTCGGTTACAGCTTTGGCAAATGCTGCGGGATCCTTGAGCGGACTGCCTTCGGCGAGCAGAGCCTGATCCCAGAGGATGTGTGAGAGTCTGGCAAGGTCGTCTTTTTTCTCTTCCACACCCACCATCGCATTGAGGGCTTCGATCAGCGCGTGGTCAGTGTTGAGTTCGAGAATACGTTTTGATACCGGAACTTCCTGATGCATCGCCTTGAAGAGCCGCTCCATATGCGGGGGCAGGGCACTTCCGTCAACGATAAGGCAGCAGGGACTCTCGGTCAGACGGGCGGAAAAGCGGACTTCGCTCACCTCTTCTCCCAATTCGTTCTTGAGGTAATCGACCAGTGCGGAGTATTTCTCCTGCGCCTTTTCGACTTTCTCTTTCTCTCCGTCGAACTCGATATCGCCCTTGGCGACCGACTTGAAGTTCTTCTTCTGGTACTGGTACATGGACTGCATCACCCAGTCGTCGATGGGATCGGTCATAAAGAGAACATCATACCCCTGTTTGCGGAAATACTCCAGAGCAGGGTTGGAGGCAACTGATTCAATCTTGTCGCCGGTGATGTAGTAGATATCCTGCTGACTTTCGGGCATGGCATCGACATACTCTTTGAGGGTGATGTACTTGCCTTCCGGGGTATTCATGGATTCGTAAAGGACGATATCTTTGATTTTTTCGCAGTTGACGCGATCGGTATGAAGACCTTCCTTGACGATTTTGCCGAATTCAGAGAAGAACTTCTCGTAATTTTCGCGGCTGTTTTCCAGCAGTTTTTTCATTTCTGAAATAACTTTGCCGGTGACTGCCGTCTGGATTTTGCCCAGAAGCGGATTCTGCTGGAGGATCTCGCGGGAAACATTCAGCGGCAGATCGCTGGAGTCGACCACACCGCAGACAAAACGCAGATAATCCGGCAGCAATTCTTTACATTCATCGGTGATGAACATCCGTTTGATGTAAAGCTGCAGACCTTTTTTCTGGATATCCGGCATCAGCAGATTGAATGGTGCCTGCTTGGGCAGAAAGAGCAGCGCCTTGAATTCGCTGGAACCTTCCGCGGTCATGTGGATCGCCTTGAGATATTCGGTGCCGCCGTAGTTGGAGAGATGAGAATAGAAACTCTTGTATTCATCATCGGTGATTTCCGAGGGTTTGCGCAGCCATATCGCTTTCTGGGAGTTGAGGACGCGATCTTCGATGGTTTCGCTTTTGTCTTCGTTGACCTTGACCTGCGGCAGGATCACCGGATAGGCGATAAAGTCGGAATATTTGCGGACGATCTCTGAAAGTTTCCAGTTTTCGAGATAGATCTCTGCATCATCTTTGAGAAAGAGTTTGATTTCAGTACCCGCTTCGGTTCGGGGGGAATCATCCAGTTCGTAATTTCCTTCACCGGTGCTGCGCCAGCAGACTGCCGGAGCATCGGAACCGGATTTTTTGGTGTGGAGTTCGACCTTGGAGGCGACCATGAATGCCGAATAGAAGCCCACACCGAACTGTCCGATAAGTTCCGGCATGTCGGCGTTGTCGCCTTTTTCAGCAAGTGCATTGATGAATTCTTTGGTTCCGCTTTTGGCGATCGTACCGATATTGGCGGCGACTTCATCAGCGGTCATACCGATACCGTTATCGGTAATGGTGAGGGTTTTGGCTTCTTTGTCGATGGCGAGCCGGATTTGCCATTCTCTGGCAAGTTCGGTGCGGGTTAGGCTTTCAAAACGCGCTTTGTCGATGGCATCGGCGGCGTTGGCGACCAGTTCCCGCAAAAAGATATCGCGATTGGAATAAAGGGAGTGGATCATCAGTTGCAGCAACTGCTGAACTTCTGTTTTGAATTCACGTACTTCAGACATTTTGTATTTCTCCATTGATGCATGACGGGAATTATCCCCGTCGGTTGTTTTGCTGATAATTCTATAAAATATAGCGCCTTTCATAAAAAAATCAAGTTCACAGCGGTTTCAGAATTTGAATTTTCAGCGTTGTCGGGGTATAGTAAAACGATGTTTGAAATTTTTACAGAAAAAATCCTTTTTGGAGAAAGATGAAACTATGAGTGATGTCAGCGAAGCGTTGCGTGCAAATCTGCATGCCAGAGAAAAATTGTGCGAAGATCTTGCCGCATTGCCGGAGCGCGCCGGAGTCGAAGATTATGCCGGTG
>JAZQTR010000113.1:0-2208 GCA_045630865.1 Victivallaceae bacterium | reverse complement strand
CTCCTTTTGCTTTATTTCTTTTCTCTCAGCTCTTTTATGCGGTCGCGGAGTCCGGCGGCCCGTTCAAATTCGAGAGCTTCGGCGGCGGCAAGCATTTCGGATGTGAGCTCGGTTATGAGGGCGTCACGTTCAGCATTGGTGAATACGGCGGAGTCAAGGTCGATCATTCCATCGGCGTTTAGAGTCATTGAACCGAAGTCCGGAAGCTCGTGTTTTGACTTTTTGCGTTTGGGGGCTCCGATTATTTCGGCAATCGTCTGTTTCTTCTCTTTTTTGATGGTAACAGGAACAATATTATGCGCCTCATTGTACGCCATCTGCTTTCTGCGGCGAGCCTCGGTCTGCGAAATCAATGCCTTGATCGACGGAGTCATATCATCGGCATAGAGGATAACTCTGCCGTTGCTGTTTCTGGCCGCACGTCCGGCAGTCTGGACAAGAGAGCGTTCGGAACGCAAAAAGCCGACCTTGTCGGCGTCAAGGATGGCTACGAGAGCAACTTCCGGCAGGTCTATACCTTCACGGAGCAGATTGATTCCGATAACGCACTCATATTCTCCATTCCGCAGTTTATTCAACACTCTTACCCGCTCGAGAGCATCCAGTTCGGAGTGCAGATAGCAGGCTTTCACCCCAAGCTCACTCAAATAATCCGCCAGCCGTTCACTGCTCTTTTTGGTGAGCGTGGTAACAAATGTTCGCTCTCCACGTTCTGTCGCTCTGCGGATCTCTTCGAGAACATCATCGAGCTGCCCTTCAAGCGGACGCACTTCGATCACAGGATCGAGCAATCCTGTCGGACGGACGACAAGTTCGACCGGTTCGCCGCTTTTTTCAAGTTCATACTCTCCGGGAGTAGCTGAAACATAAATGGTCTGGTCGGTGCAATCACAGAACTCCTCAAACTGCAGCGGACGGTTTTCCAGTGCGCTCGGCAACCTGAATCCGTGTTCAATCAATATCTCCTTGCGGTGGCGGTCAGCTTTGTACATTGCCTGAAGCTGGGGAAGCGTAACGTGGGACTCATCAATGACGGTTAGAAAATCCTCCGGAAAAAAGTCAAACAAACAATACGGACGGCTTCCCGGGCGACGGTTTGAAAGATACATTGAATAGTTTTCGATTCCGCTGCAGTATCCAAGCTCTTTCATCATTTCCAGATCGTAATTGACTCTCTGATGGATACGTTGCGCTTCGACCAGCAGATTGTTTTCTTCAAAATATTCGATACGTTCAGCAAGATCCTGTCTGATCAGTGACGCGGCCGCTTCGATACGTTCCTGCGGCATTACAAACTGCTTGCACGGAAAGAGCGTGGTATTGTCGAGTTTGACGATAACTTTTCCGCTGACGGAGTTGCGACGCTCGATACTTTCCACCTCATCTCCCCAGAAACTCACACGCACAAAGTCATCTCTCTGCGGCTCAAAAACATCTACGACATCTCCCCTCACCCGGAACATTCCACGCTCCGGAGCCGCATCGTTTCTGGTGTACTGGATATCTATCAGGCGGCTCAAAAGCTCATTGCGCCCGATATTATCTCCGACAGAAAAACGGACACACATCTCGGTAAACTCTTCCGGCGCGCCCAAACTGTATATGCAGGAAACACTGGCTACAACAATAACATCGCGCCTTTCAATCAAACTGGTCGTTGTGGAAAGACGCAAACGCTCGATCTCGGCATTGATCGAAGAATCCTTGGCAATATAAGTATCTGTCTGCGGAATATAAGACTCCGGCATATAGTAATCGTAGTAACTCACAAAGTACTCAACAGCATTTTCCGGAAAAAAACTCTTGAATTCACTGTAAAGCTGGGCGGCAAGAGTCTTGTTGTGGGAAAGAACCAGAACCGGACGATCCAGATGGCTGATCGCATTGGCAAGCGTGAATGTCTTTCCTGATCCGGTCACGCCGAGCAAAGTCTGAAAACGCTCTCCGCTTTCGATTCCCCGAACCAGTTTGGCAATGGCTTCAGGCTGATCTCCGGCAGGGGCGTATGGTGCGTGCAGTTTGAATATTCCCATTGATATAAATCCTCTTTTTGCTACTCATTTAAGATACTGCCATTTACGGCAAAAACAAGTAAAAGTTATTGAAAAGCCGACACGAAAAAATTATATTGAATGTGTAAGAACCGTATCAGCAAATAAAAAAACAGAACAGCAACTTAAGCACAAAGCAAGTCGGAGGCCAAGCGGT
>JAZQTR010000112.1:0-1846 GCA_045630865.1 Victivallaceae bacterium | reverse complement strand
GATGCTTCTCTTTTTTCCGGGTGCGCTGCTCAAGTTTTTTGCGTTTGTGCTGGGTCATACGATTTTCCGCATCAGATGTCACGGCGGGGAATATATTCCTGACTCCGGTCCGGTGCTTCTGGTTTCCAACCACGTTTCGGTGTTCGATCTTCTGGTCATCCAGAGTTTGAGCCACCGCCGTGTGCGTTTTCTGGTTCGTCAGTCATTGCTCAACAAGCTCTTTTTCCTGCGACCCTTTTTCTACTGCTTCGGAGTAATCGGCGTTCCTGACGCCCGTCATCCCAAGCAGATGAAGGCTTTTTTCAGCCGTGTTCACGGACTTCTCAAACGCGACGGTGTGGTTTGTCTTTTCCCCGAAGGCGGAATTTCCGGAAACGGAAACCTTATGCGCTTCAAGTCCAGTGCCGCTCCTTTCCTGCCGGAAGGTGTTGAGACTCTGGTCATTCCGGTCCGTATCGGTATGCTTCACGGCAGAGTTTTCTCTCTCTATGAGGGCAAGATCAGATTCAACCGTCCCGACCGTCTGCCCATCGACTTCAACGTCACCTGCGGAGAGCCCGTGGATGACGGTTTGAGTGCCTTTGAGCTGCGCAGCCGTATTTCTGAAATCGGTGCCGAGGCAGAGCGTCTTCCCCAGCCCGGAGAGCTGCCGGTTCACAGTGCTTTCCTTTACCGTGCCAAACGCAACTGGTTCGCCAAAACCTATCTTGACTCCCAGCCGGCAGCCGGTAAAAACATTTCTGACTTCTCACTGCTTGTCCGCAGTATCATTCTTTCACGCAAGATCCGCGAACTCGATCCCGGCAAAGAGGGATATTGCGGTGTTCTGCTCCCCAACTGTGTCAATATGACTGCACTTCTGCTCGGTGTGCTGTTTGCCGACCGTACCCCGGCTATCATCAACTTCAGCGCAGGTCAGAATGTCGCTCTTGAATCCTCCCGCAGAGCCGGAGTGAAAACCATCTTTACCAGCCGCAAGTTCCTTGCCAAACTCAACTGGGAGGAGACTGAAGAGATGGTCTTCCTCGAAGATATTGCCAAGAGCGTCACTGCCGGAATGAAGAGAAAGTGGATTCTTCTCACCATGCTTCTTCCCCGCCGCATTCTGCTGCACAACGTCGCTCCTTTGAGCTGCTTCAACACCCTGCATCAGGCTGTTCTGCTCTTTTCCAGCGGTTCCACCGGCAAACCCAAAGCGGTCATGCTCACCCACCGCAATATCAACTGCGATATTTGGAGCTTCCGCCGTATGCTCGCCCTCAACGGACGCGATAAAGTCGCCGGAAACCTGCCGCTTTTCCACGCTTTCGGATTCACCGTTGAGTTTGCATTCCCCGCCCAGGTCGGTATTCCTGTGGTCTACGTTATGAATCCGCTCGGTGCCGCCGATGTGCTGGATGCCATTCAGAAGTTCAAGATCACGGTCATCTGCGCTACTCCGACCTTCCTGCAGCGTTACATCCATAAGGCGAAAAAGGAACAGCTTGAGTCGCTCCGTCTGGTTATCACCGGAGCCGAAAAGCTCCGTCGTGAACTTGCCGACAAGTTCTACGCTCTCACCGGCAAAGAGGTCATCGAGGGATTCGGATGCACCGAGCTTTCTCCCATCGTTGCGGTCAACTTCAATAACTCCATCTTCGATATGCACAGCCGTTCTTCCAAGGTCGGCAGCATTGGTTCGGCTCTCCCCGGAACTCACGTCCGTATTGTTGACAGTGAAACCGGCGTCGAGGTCGGCCCCGGAGTTTCCGGACGTATGCAGGTCAAGGGTGGTATCGTTATGAAAGGATACCTCAACGATCAGGCACAGACAAATCTGGTTATCCAGAATGGTTACTATGATACC
>JAZQTR010000111.1:0-3279 GCA_045630865.1 Victivallaceae bacterium | reverse complement strand
GACTTAAGATATGGTGTCAAACAGGCTCCGACGCTGGTGATCGACAATGGCGACGGTTTTGAGAAGATCGTCAATGTTTCCAACATCCGCCGCTTTACCGATGAGCAGGCCACCACTCCCGTGATGGGCGGTGAACTCTTCTGAGGAACAAGAGCGATGCACGATATACTCATTATCGGAGCCGGTCCTGCCGGATTGACGGCGGCGATTTACTGCCGCCGCGCCGGAAAAAGTGTGATGGTTCTGGAAAAAGAGACCTTCGGCGGACAGATAACTTATTCTCCAAAAGTTGAAAACTATCCGGGATTCTGTGAGCTTTCCGGCAGTGAGCTTGGCGAAAAACTGGTCGAGCAGGCCCTGTTTTTCGGAGCCGAGATCGAGCTTGATACGGCGAAAGAGATCGTTGACCACGGCAGTTACAAGACTGTCCGCGGAGAGTATTCCGATTACACGGCTCATGCGGTCATTATCGCTGCCGGAAGTCGTCACCGCCAGCTCGGTCTGCCGCGCGAAAATGAGTTTATCGGCAACGGTGTCTCTTACTGCGCACTCTGTGATGGAGCGTTTTACAAAGGACGCGAAGTCGCTGTCATCGGCGGCGGAAATACCGCGCTTCAGGATGCTGTGCTGCTTTCTGACATCTGTACCAAAGTGACCATCATCCAGAACCTCGGATTCTGCACCGGCGAGCAGACGCTTATCGACAAACTCAAGGCAAAGAGCAATGTGACGTTCATTTACAACACGATTGTCGATGAGCTTGAGGGAGGGGATGAGCTTGAGGCATTGATGCTGGAAAATACAGAAACCGGCAGTCAGGAGCGTTTCCCTGTGAACGGAATCTTTGTCGCTATCGGTCAGGTTCCGGAAAACAAGCCGTTTGAGAACGTCTGTGATTTGAGCGAACAGGGCTACATCGATGCCGGTGAGACTACGTTCACCAAAACTCCGGGCGTGTTTGCTGCCGGAGATTGCCGGACAAAAAATATCCGTCAGGTGGTCACCGCCACCGGAGACGGAGCCAGTGCCGCTCTTGCGGCATGCCGCTATGTGGACAATATCCCCGGCAAATAAATATCAGCCGGATTCCATATAGTATGCCCCGGAGTTTTAAACTTCCGGGGCGTTTTTTATATAAAAAACACAGTTTTTTTCGGGATTTTTATAATATATCATCAGTCATACTTGAAATGGTTTTGAGCGGTGTTATATTATCCACAATATTTTGGAAAAGTATCTTTGCTTTAAGCAGTGGAAATATAAAAGCAATCAATTTATGAGTGACAACAAAGAGTATCCCAACGCCGGACACCGTGACCGTTTGCGTGCGCGTTTCCAGAAAGATAGGCTTGCCGGTTTCCACGATTACGAAGTTTTGGAGCTTATTCTGACCTATGCGATTCCCCGCAAGGATGTAAAGCCGATTGCCAAACAGCTTATCAAATATTTCGGCTCGTTTTCCGCAGTGTTCAATGCGTCTGCAATGGAGCTGCAGCAAGTCAACGGTATCGGCGAAAAAGCGGCACTGTTTCTATCGTTGTTTTCTGCAGTGGAAACATTTTCCGCAGAAGAGCGTGCCAGAAAACCTGAAGTAACGCTGGTTAATGACAATCTGAAAAAATATATACACTCCAAACTGCGGGATGTGAGCAGAGAGAATTTTCTGACCTTGTATTTCAGTGCCGGCAAAGAGTTGATAACAGATATTATGTTTCCGGGAGAGATCAACAGTGTATCTGTCCATATGAGAGATATAGTCAATACTGCATGTACGCACAAGGCGGCGTATGTTGTGGTAGCCCACAATCATCCCGGAAACGTGTTGGATTTCTCTTCGGGAGATATAGCTGCAACAATGACTTTGAACAAGGCTCTCAAGCTGATTGGCGTCGAGCTATACGACCATATAATTATCGACAGCCATCAAAACAGTATCAGTTGGCGGGATGGCTGCTGAGTCAGCGGCTTTTTCTTGCTTTCAACAGCAAACTCTTGCGACAAAATATGAGTGACAATCTGAAAAACCAACCGGAATCACTAGCAGAACTTATCCGTGCTGCCGAAGCGGGAAATGCGGATGCTCAATGTGACTTGGCATGGAGTTATGATGAGGGCGAAGGCGTGGAAGTTGACCACGAAAAAGCCTTCTACTGGTACACCAAAGCCGCTGAACAAAATCATGCGACAGCTCAATACAATCTTGGCTGTTGCTATGAAGTTGGCACTGGCGTGGAAATTGACATGGCAAAAGCGGTGTACTGGTACGAAAAAGCCGCTGCTCAAAATATTGCTGAAGCACTTCACACTTTGGGCGTATTTTATGAAGAGGGCAAAGGCGTTCCGGTCGATTACGAAAAAGCCTTTGAATGCTACCGTAAATCTGCTGAGTTGGGAAACAATTCCGGAATTGTCGATCTCGGAGGCTGTTATGACGATGGCATCGGCGTCGAATGTGATCCGGTCATGGCGGCAAAGCTTTACCGTAAAGCGGCATTAAAAGGTTATGACATAGGTCAATACAACCTCGCGCTTTGTTACGATCATGGGACCGGTGTCAGAAAAAATATGGCTCTTGCGGTCAAATGGTATAAAAAAGCCGCTGAACAGGGATATGCCGAAGCTCAATGCAATCTTGGCGTTTGCTATGACAATGGAACAGGAGTTGAACAAGACTCGGTTCAGGCGGTAAAATGGTATAAACTTGCTGCCGCACAGGATGACGCTATTGCACTTTGTAACTTGGGTGAAGCGTATTATTTTGGCGAAGGCGTAAAAAAGTGCTATAAAAAAGCGGTAGAGTATTACACCAAAGCTGCCGAACTTGGCAACGGTAAAGCACTTCATAAGTTGGGCATCTGTTATGAAGATGGCCTGGGAGTAAAGCGTGATCCGGTCAAAGCGTTTGAGTATTTTCAAAAAGCTGCCGAAGCCGATTACCCGGAGGCGGTTTATTATCTTGGCAGTTGTTATTACAATGGCAGAGGCGTTGAAAAGGATTTGGCACAAGCTTATTACTGGCACAAGAAGTCTGCCGAACTCGGTGAAACTACTGGAATGAACGATATTGCCGTTGTTGATTACGGATTTGAGATTCCGGATTCAGAGCGTGTTATGTGGCTGAAAAAAGCCGCCGATTCTGGAGATGGCTTTGCCCTATGCAATCTCGGTTCGCGTTACCTGCTTGGCAAAGGTGTTGAGCGGGATGAAAAACTGGCGATACAACTTCTCAAGAAATCTGCCGAACAACAAGATACTCCGTCTGCATTTTATGTGTTGTAT
>JAZQTR010000110.1:0-30093 GCA_045630865.1 Victivallaceae bacterium | reverse complement strand
ATCACCACCAGAAGTTCGATAAGGGTGAAGTGTTTTCTGATATTCATAAATTTATCCTTAATAATGCGGGTATTCTTCAGTAAAGCTGCTTGATATTGAAATGTCTTTTCCAGATATCTTTGCCGCGGTTGCTGTCTGACGCGAAAAACTCGCCTTCCATATCGAGCATGGAAACGTGTCCGTCATAGTGCAGACCGCTCGCTTTGCCGTTGTGGACAGGACCCATCTTATCGGTGTTGCCATCGGCTCCGGCATCGTACAGATAACGTCTGTCGGTGATAGTGTAGCAATAATCACCGAGTGTAAAGTTATTCAGACTGCGCTCAATCATTGCGATTTTAGTTCCCGGTGCCTTGACGTGCTGCGGCGCAGTGGCAGGTTTGGGAGTGGAAGTATCCTGCAAATCAATAGTACGCGAAGTCATTCCCCAGGACTCTCCATACGATTTGCTGGATGAGATGAACATATAGTGAGCGACGAGGGTCGGAGTTGTGTGGTTGTTGTTCTGTCCGACGTGAGAAGCACATTCGAGAGCGGGTTTGGCTCCGTTCTTGCTCTTTTTGCCGTAAGGCTCGATATAGGAATTGGTAAATTTTACCGAACCATTATATCCGGTCAGCAAACTCCAGATAGTATGACCGTTGGAGACGGTACTCTTGGGGAGGTTCCACTTCTTGTCCGACGGCCACGGATAGGTGGTGAAATCATCAGCATAATGCGCGATGGCAACGCCGAAAGACTTCATATTGTTGATGCAGGTGGTCGTCTTGGCGCGCTCACGTGCCTGACTCAATGCCGGCATCAGGATTGCCGCCAGAATGGCGATAATAGCGATCACGACCAGAAGCTCAATGAGGGTAAAGTGTCTTTTCATAGCATCACCTTTCAAAAAACTTGACGTTGTTATTTATTTCCCGCTATCCAGATAACTTTTACTTGCAAGCGCGCCGTTCGGATTCTTCAATCCCAGAATACAGAAATTTTTCCACCGCACCTCGTTGAAGGCCCAATTGACGACGTGTCCGTCAGCACAGAGGTAGTTCGCACGCTCGCTGTGGGCGGAAAGGTCAATCGCATGGGCGTAGTCACTGCTGGGATTGAGCGGAAGAGCGGCACTGTGGAAATTGGCGTACCGGTCAAAATAGTGATCCGTGAGCTTTGTGATTGTGGAAGTATATGAACGGGCCTCTGATACCTTCATTTTTTCAGCAACGGTAACAAACTGTGAGGGAATGGGAATATGAACGGCTTTGCAGCCATCGGTGTTTGCGCTTGATTTTCCGAGTCCCCAACCGGTCCAGTCAGCCTTGACGTTGTTCATGACGTAGGTACCACTATATCCGTAACTCGGAGCAGTCTTGCCGTTGATGGTCTGACCGCCGCTTGTTTCCTCAAAATCGTGGCTGGGGCAGCGCAGAACGTCGACCAAGGTACCTTTTGAATCCTTGCGGAAGGGAGCGCATTTGGTGTCGCCGAGCTGACCGCGCCATGCGATGGTTCCGGGCTGGGAATTTGCGTTGTATTTATTGTGCCACGGATACCAGTCGTTCTGACTGTCAACGTACTGGGCGATGGCAAGTCCCCACTGCTTCATGCTGTTTGCGCAGCCTGCAGTGCGGCTTCTCTCTCTTGCCTGACTCAGCGCAGGCATCAGGATAGATGCCAGAATGGCGATGATGGCAATAACCACCAACAGCTCAATAAGAGTGAAGCTCTTTTTACAGCGGGATTGGGATATTTTCATATCGTTTTCTCCAATTTAATATTGCCGTTTGAAATATAATGGTACAATGCTATATTATATAATATAGCTCCAATTAAGTCAAAATAATATGTTAAATACGGCAAAAAGATGTCATTTTCTGTCACGGACAAGAAAACCTGGCGGATCGCCGCCTTTCCGGAAGAGCACAAAAGAAGCCTGATTTTACTCAGCTCCGGATTTGTTCCTGAACTTGCCATTTGGAACGTAAAAAATTGTATTCAGCAGTTCTGGGTGCTCTGGTACAATTTCGCCCCCGGAGCATCATGTATTTCTGGCGGAAAATGCCATGAGCTCACCCCTGATAAAATAATCCTGATCCCGCCGCACACTCCATACTCCGGCAAGCTGGATTTCACCGTGCCGCATTTTTTTGTCTGGTTTCAGTGTTCCGCGCCTTTCGACGCGCCGGAAAACCGGGTTCTGGAAATACCGGTCGAACCGTACCGCAAACAGTTCGAACAGGTGATTGAACAGGATTCCAGAACCGTTTCGCGCCTCGCCAATCTGGCTGAACGTCTGCTGCTGGATATTCCCGAAGAGTTCTTTCAGGGCAAGCGCAGCAGCAACTCCCAGACGGTCGAGCAGGCGGTGGAATTTATCATCCGTAACTCCGGAGCGGTCACCAATGCTGAAATAGCTGAACATCTCGGCATATCCTCAAGCCGCTTTGCCCATTTGTTCAAAAGCACCCTCGGTATATCTCCGCAGAGATACTGTCTGCAGATCAAGATGAGCTATGCAGAAAAAAATCTGCTCATCGGCAAAGATATCAAAGAGACGGCGGATATGTGCGGATTCGCCGACCGCTTTCATTTTTCCAAAGAGTTCAAAAAGTTTCACGGAATATCTCCCGGCAAGTGGCTCAGGCAGTTCAGTAAACTTGCTCCGGAAAAACAGGTATCCAACCAAGCGAAAGAGTTTCAAAAATGACCGTTTACAGAAAAGATGTGGAGCAAGCTTTCCGCAAAGCCGGATGCGTCAAGTCAGATACCGTTATGTTTCACAGTTCCCTCAAAAGCATGGGCCATGTCGATGGTGGAGCTTCGACCGTATTCGACGGCATACTTGATGCTGCGGGGCCCGGAGGAACGGTCGCTGTTCCCTCACTCTGGTACAACGGCAACCCGGAAGAGCGTCCGAAAGAGCTGTTTGACGTAAACACCTCTCCGGCTTACGTCGGAACGATTCCGGAAGCTGTGCGGCTCGATCCCCGCTCGTTCAGGAGCAACAACTTCAGCCACGCCGTCTGTGCCATCGGTGCAAAAGCTGCAGAGCTGACTCAAGATCACGGCAAAGGCGGACTTTATCCGGCTCCGTGGGGCGATGAGGCTTTTGCAGAAATATCTCCGTGGAGCAAACTCTACAGCTGGAACGCCCTCTACTGTCTCATCGGCGTGGATATGGATAAATGCACGATGAAGCACTATGTCGAATCCCGTTTCGTTGACCACTTTTTACAGAAGCTGCCAAGTGATAAACGTCAGGATTTCCGTCTGCTTCTTGCTCACGACTGCGTCAGACCCGCTCTGCCGTGGGCATATTACTCCGGTGTCAAAATGCGGAGCGAGCTTGAAGAGCGCGGCCTGATAACCAAAGTGAAACTCGGCAACGCGGATGTGATGGCTTTCCGGACTCAGCCTCTCGTGGATGTCACCTTTGAAATACTGCTTGCAGAGCCGCAAAAGTGGTTTACGCAAGAGTTCTGCGACTGGATGGATAAAGTCAGAGCAAATGCAGAGTAAAAACTCTATTGCGGTATTTCCGGAAAGATGAAGCCATCCGGATCTTTCAGGTCGAAATTTGTCCAAGGCATGGCTTTTTCAAATTTGAAAAACGCTTCGGTGATGGTCTGCGCCTCCACCGTTTCTCCAATCTTGTTTAACGGAGGAAGGTGTCCGGGGCTGTCCCACAGCACAAGTTTGAGAGGTCCGGTGAGCTTATACGGCTTGACAGTACCGATTTTTCCGAGTGCTGTTTTGACCTTTTTGTATATCAGTTCACAGGCGGCTTTGGGAATCATCGAACAGGCCTGATAGGGAGATATCGCCTCTTTGACCTGTGCGACCTCGATACCGGGAATCTTTTCCGCTATTTCAGCAGTGATTTTGTCATCTCCGGAAACCATTACCGCTGGAACACCGAGGTCTCCGGCGACCGCTGCCGCCATAGAGCCTTCGCTCAAATATATTTCTCCGTCATTGACATCCCACAAACTGTGCGGAGTTATACTGCATTGAGTTCCGCCCATAGCGTGCATGCCGATCAACAGCATCGCGTCGAAACTGCTGTCCAGAAGCGGCAGCCAGTGGGGGCCGCTGCAGTTTCTGCCATGGATTATGCGGCAGCGCGGATCAAGTTCCTCAAAGAGAATATTGTATCCGCTGCCGTGGTTGTCATTGACAGTGACTTCAGTCGCTCCGGAGTCAAATGCCGCCCGCACCGCCGCATTGACTTCGGCGGTCAGAAGTTTGTACATACGGTAACGGTGACTTATTGCCTCCTGATCCCGGCACTTGCGGTTTTCGTAAAAACAAAATCCGGCAACGCCCTCAATATCGGTCTGGATATATATTTTCACAGCATGTTTCTCCTGCATAATCGTGTTTCCTTTAATATATCATCCCGCCAAAAAAATTGCAATCGGTTCAGGGGATATCAAACACTTCTCAATTCAGATCCGTTTCCGGAGTCGAGCTGTTTTTACATCAATTCTGGAATAAACTTGCCATGTTATTGCTTGACATGAGCTGTGTCAGGTGGTATAGTATATCCGGTACGGAAAGTAATAATAAATGTTCAGAAATAAACATGGGGATACTGCTGATGTACAAAAAAATACTGATATTTTCACTGTTTGTCTGCGCAGCTGCGGTATTTGCCGCTCCGCTGACTGTTTCCGGTAAAAAGGTCGAACTCGAGTGGAAAAACAATGTGGTTGAATTCCGGCATAAGGGAAGTTCTGCCAAAGTCCTTATTTACCCCGGCTTCACCAACGGGGAAAAGATCGAGGATGCCAAAGTGGAAGAGTTCTTTTTCAAAAACCGTCCTGGATTCACCCTGCGCGGCAAAAAATCCTCTCTGGCATTTGTGCTTTCAACCGATGAAGCATCACTGCGGATATCCGTTCCCCGCAATGCGGTTTTCAAGGTCAGAACCGAAACCGAAGCGGTGATCCTGCCGGATCCCCGCGGCGAAGATACCATTGTGGAACCCGGTAAGAAGGCCTTGAATATTCCCGGATTTCTTCCGCTGTTTATGGCTCTGCAAAAGGGCGAAAACTGGACTTTGAGCTGTATTCAGGAAAATAACCGTTCCGATGTCAGACTTTCCGCCGATTTGAAGACTTGGGAGTTTACACCGGGAACACTTGAGGAATACACTTTGTTTATCCACTCCGCTCCCCGTATCTGGCACCGTCTGCACGATAAACTTGAGCAGAATATCCGCAAAACCATCAGCTGGAAAGCTCCGTTTGAAGCCTGCTACAAACTTGCCATGCCGCTTAAAAGCGACTTCGTTGAGGTCGGCGGACACCTCTTTTACTGTACCTGGAACGTCGCTGATAAGACCAGAGTCAAAAAAGGCCGTCCCCTGAACGGCCAGCTGCGGGCAGCTCTGACTGACCGCAAGAGTTTCACCAGCTGGAGTTCCGGTTTCTTCGGCAGTTTTCCTTATCCGGCTGCATGCAATGCTGACGGCTCCATCGAAGCAGCTTATCCGCTCCACAAGGGCCGGATGGTATATGACATGCAGAAGCCCATTTACATCTACACCTACGACAGCGGCTCTTTTGAGAAGCCGGGATTTCCGGCTGACCAGCTCGGCAAGGGGGCACGCGAGGAGTTTCTTTCCAACCGCATGACAAATTGTATCGGAATATCTCCTGCGACCTGTAATATGACTTCCAACATAATCGAAAAGATATTCTACCGCAGTGAAGCAAGAGAGAAAAAGCGTGAGATCGCCAGCTGTATGGCAAGAATGCAGCTCTTTATCGAAGCTATCCGTTCCCGTATCGACACTTTCCACCAGTGGGCAGATGAGATCATCGTACTCTGTCAAAAAGCCGCAAAAGAGGATCCCTCTGCGGCAGGTGAACTGGAGTCGTTGATCAAAACCCTCAATCAGATGGATAAATACTACCAGAAACGTCTGCCGGAAATGAAATATCCTGAAGATGCTCACGCACTCCAGATGAAACTTCTTGCCGACATAGACAACTCCAAATACGACGATGAAGAGCTTGAAGATCTGGCAAAGGCTTTCGGACGCGCCACCCGTACTATCGGCGGTGCGCAGGATAATCACTCCGCCGAGTGTCGCTACATCGCCAGACGCGCCTGCCAGCAGGCACTTATGTCATACGCTGTGAGCAGCAGTCCGGCTGCGAAAAAGGTATTCTCTCACACGATTAAATCCGGCAGAGAGGTGCTCAATAATTTTTTCCATCACGAGGGTAAATAACAGTTTTATCATATATTATCAGGAGAATTTTTATGTACTGCAAAACTTTTCTTATGGTCTTCGGCGCGTGCCTCTCTTTGAGTGCCGCCGAAATGGTGCTGATCAAGGGCGGCTCCTTCACTATGGGCGGCAAAGCAGAAGATGCCAAACCGCACAAGGTGCAGGTGTCATCCTTTATGATGGATAAATTTGAAGTTACCCAAAAAGATTACAGCAGCATTACGGGAGAAAACCCCTCACGTTTCAAAGGCGATGATTTCCCGGTGGAACGTGTCCGCTGGAGTGACTGTATCCGCTACTGCAATATGCGCTCTGTCAAAGAGGGACTCACCCCCTGCTATGATCTCGCAACCGGAAAGTGTAATTTTTCCGCCGATGGATACCGCCTGCCGACCGAAGCCGAGTGGGAGTATGCCTGCCGTGCCGGTTCCACCCGTGATCTCCACAACCCCGGCGGCAGACGCAAGATATTCGATGTCGCATGGCTGCGCAAGAACTCAAAGGAAACGACTCACAAAGTCGGTTCCAAAAAGCCCAATGCCTGGGGCTTGTACGATATGTACGGTAACGTCGCCGAGTGGTGCAACGATTTTTACGACGCAAAATACTACACAGTTTCTCCGGCAAAAGATCCGCAGGGGCCTGAAAATAGCACCAAACGTGTTCTGCGCGGCGGCTCATGGCAGGATCGTGAAAAGAAGATTTCAAGTTTCCTCCGCATGTCGGACGATCCGTCGACCGCTGATATCTGTCAGGGGTATGACACCTACGGATTCCGCTGTGTTAAAAAGGCGAAGTAAGCAATGCTGTTCAATACCTGGAATTTTGTAATTTTCTTTGCCGTTTTTGCCGCAGGATTTTATCTGCTGCGCTCCCGCAGAAACGCCAGACTCATCTGGCTGCTGGCAGGATCATATTTCTTTTACGGCTCCCTTGACGTAAGGTTTCTGCTTCCTCTGATCGTGACGACGGTCGTTGACTTTATCGCCGGAAAAGGCATCGCCCGGGGTAAACACCCCAAAGCATTTCTGGCGATGAGCCTGCTGGTCGATCTCGGAATCCTCTGCACGTTCAAATACCTCAACTTTTTTACCGAAAACCTGCAGGCGGTTCTCGACGCCTGCGGATGTGAGTTTGAACTGCCGGAGTCGGATCTGCTGCTGCCGGTCGGAATAAGTTTCTACACGTTCCAATCGCTTTCATACACCCTCGGTGTGTACTGGAAAAAGTGCGCTCCGGAACACAATCTTCTGCGCTATGCCGCCTTTACGGCGATGTTTCCGCAAATCCTTGCCGGTCCGATCGAGCGGGCGAAAAATCTGCTGCCGCAGCTGAAACACAAGCCTGTGATCCGTTCGCTGGATATTCAGGATGGACTTTCGCTCTTTATTTCCGGACTGTTCAAAAAAGCAGTTATGGCGGATATGATCGCAATCTATGTCAACACCGTCTACGGCGATATAGATGAATACAGTTCAATAAGTGTTTTTCTTGCCGCATTCTTCTACTCCTGGCAGATATATTTTGATTTTTCCGGCTACAGCGACATGGCGCGCGGAGTCGGGCGTATGCTCGGTTTCAGGCTGATGTTGAATTTCAATAATCCGTATACGGCGGTGGATGTCCGTGAGTTCTGGCGCAAGTGGCACATAAGCCTCTCAAGCTGGTTCAAAGATCACGTTTACATTCCGCTCGGCGGCGGAAGACGCGCCAAGTTCCGTGTCTGGTGGAACATTATGGTCACGATGGTCGTATCCGGTTTCTGGCACGGAGCCGCCTGGAACTTTATCATCTGGGGTGCCTTGAACGGCTTGGGTTCCATTCTCTCTCCCCGCTCCGACAAGAGCAGCTGGTATGGCAGGATCCCCAAACTTATCAGACAGCTGCTGACCTTTATTTTCATCACGGTGACCTGGGTGTTTTTCAAGCTTGAGACCGTCGGTGAGGCACTTGAGGTGCTGAAAAAAGCAGTTTCGTTCCAGTCAGGAACGACTCTCATTCCGGTCATACCGCTTCTGCTTACTCTGATCATCTGGATCTGGCAGCTTATCTATGATTCAGAAGCGAAAAAACTTTTGACGCTCCGTCCGGTACGGATAGCGGCTTTGAGTTTTATGCTGGTTCTGCTGCTCTTTTTGAGCGGTGGCGGCCATGAACAATTCATTTACTTCCAATTCTAAACCGGAGAGGCGATTATGGAAAAAAAGAAAAATTTCATCCGTGCTGCCAATGCACTGCTTTTCTCCGGATGGGAGCTTGTTCTGACTTCGGCGGTGATACTGCTGCTGGTATTCGTACTGTTTCCTCTCTGCTGGCGCAGCTGGGAAAAAATTACGCTGCCGGATGATTTCCGGCTGCCCTACGCCAACCGTGACAACTACTATTTGTACTCGCGTTGTGCAGAAAAGGCGGTTGCCGCAAGCGACTGCCTGCTCATCGGCGACTCGGCGATCTGGGGAATGTATGCCTCAAATACCGAAACCCTCTCCGCCCAGCTCAACCGGATGCAGAAAAAAGTCCGTTTCAGCAATCTGGCGATAGACGGATTGCATCCGGTGGCGATGAAGACTCTGATGGAAAACTTCGGTTCTTCCATCCGTGACCGCCATGTGCTGATCTACTTCAACCCGCTGTGGGTCAACTCGGCGAAATATGATTTGACGGGCAGTGAAAAATTCACCGTCAATCATCCGGAACTGCTGCCGCAGTTCGGCGGAATCGCAAGCTATGAAGCGGCACTGGATAAAAAAATCAAGATATTGCTCGACCGTGAGCTGCTGTTCTTCAGTCAACTCCGGCACATACGCAACTTTTTCTACAATAACAGCGACTTCAAAAGCCATCTGGCAAAGACGGAAGGCATCAATCCGTTTGCGGCGGTAAGCCGGGAGATACGTCCCGAAGAAAAGGAGCATCACGGCAGCAAAGAGAACTATCTGACCCGCCGTATCCCCATTCAGCACTGGCAGTGGGTTCAGCTTGCCGGTTCCCGTCAGTGGCGTGCGCTGACCGGTACGGCGAAACTGCTGGAAAGCCGCGGCAACAAAGTTACGATCATGATTGGCGGCATCAATCCGGGACTGCTGGATGAACCGACGCTTGCCGGACTGCGTCAGCTCCGGGCGGAGGCGGCAAAACTGCTGCAGCAGGAAAAAATCAGCTGTATAACACTTCCGGAGCTCGATTCGGCTCTTTATGCAGACGCGAGCCATCCGTTGGGAACCGGTTATGCCCTGCTTGCCGAAGATCTGCTGAAAAAACTTGCTATATAATCAGTTGACTGCGGAAAAATGTTGAAAAATTCCGGTAGAGGGTTACTTCTTGCGGGAAACAAAAATTTTTCTGCGGATCTCTGACAGCTCTGTTTCCATAATTTTGTCAGCTTCGGTTGCAGGAGCGTGACCGACCTCTCTGATCCGCATGATCCGGTACTCCTCCGGAATGGAATTGGCAACGGCAAACTGTCCCGGAGGCGGAACGTTGCTGTCGTTCCATGCCGGGGTGATTATCGTCGGAACCCGGATAAACTGTGCGGCAGATGAAGCATTGCAGAAATCTATAATACGCATACCATTTGCATCTGCAAGTGCTTTCTGAACTCTGGTGTTTCCGGGAGTATCCGGTGTGGTCGGACACTCAAGCATGATCCTGCCGCCGAGAGTGGGAACACTCAAGTCGCCGTAGTGGATGCGCTCATCCCACGGAATCGCCATTGCCCCCATGGCTCCGCCGAGGCTTCCGCCGCTGCAAACGATGTTATCTGCAGTGTCGGGAAACATATCGATCATGATGGTCAATGCAATCCAGAGGTCACGGACTCCGCCGACAATGACATAACGTTCCGGATCATCAAAACCGTACGCGGCGTGTTCTTGCAGCATCCACGGAATCTCTTTGCACTGCGAAAGTCCCAAGCCGCGGATACAGGGCATGGCGAGAGTACGGTCAACTCTTTTGACCGCCGGAGGCGTTGAGGGATTGCCGTAGCCGTGAGCAATGAGGTTGCCGCCTGTGGATTCTTCCGGACGGGCGATCCACATGCCGATGGAAAAGCCGTCGATCGAGGTGAAACGTATCTTGTATATACGGCAGCCGGGTTCCGGAGCCCAGAGCTCATTTTCGACAAGATAAGAAACTTTCCACGCCTTTGCCGCGGCATATTGAGCCATCCAGAACTCCCGGAAGCCATCGACCGGGGTGTCACCTTTGATCTGAAGCAGATCCTCTTGGGAATAGATTCTGTTTTTCATAAGAAATTTTGCCTTTTTCGCAGAGTGCGGTGCGATTTATTATAACTTTATGACTGTAATTATCAGAGACGCTACAGGGCGTATCTGCATTTTTTTGATACTCTTTTCTGTCAGAGAAGACGGAGACTTCTCGGGAATCCCAGCGGCTGCGGCATACACATAATCAGGTTGGGCGGCAGCTCGATTTCTCCGTCTTCTGGATGGCGTGCCGGAGCCTCGCAGCCCGAAACCCAAAGCTCGATGTCTTCGGACTTGACTCCGGATTTTTTAATTGTTATACTGAAAAACACCTCTCCGCCCTGCGGGATATCTGCCGCGAAGTACCGGGCGTTACGTTCCGCCATCGAATCGGGGTTTTTGCGTTCTCCTGTTCCCGGGATTCCAAAAGCCAGCTCGGAAAACGGGGCGGTATACGAGCTTTCGCGGCAGTATGAAAAACGGGATGTTCTGAATTCGATATCTGAAGCCGTGCAGTCACGTCCGTTTACTTTGAACAGAACTTTGAACTTGCGCATTCTCCATGGAACCATGACGCCGAAGGAAAATCCGGTTTCGTTTTCCTTCTCTTCGCGCTTGAAGTAAGTCTTGCGCAGCTCCGGTATCTGGTGGATTTTCAGTACGTCAGGTCTTGAAGATGCAGGCATAAAGCATTTGTAACTGCTGTTTGGCTGACGGATCAACTGGCAGACAGATTCCGGCAGTGTATAATCATCCGTCATTCTGCCGTGCAGAACTTTTACCTCGTGGGGCGCAAAAACGATTTTTTCTCCTGCGGCCAAGCGGCTGCATACAGGGTAAGTCTGCTCGTAGAAGGGGGCATACGACGGAACCACATACTCCTGCGGCAGCGGTGAGCTGTTGCGCAGACCGATGACACAGCTTCCGTTTTCCGCCGGATGCCGGAATCCGTAAATTCCGCCCCGGGCAGGGCAGTCGCCGAACACCTGCGAGTGTCTTGTTATAAGTGATGCCGGATTTCTGCGCAGCTCTTCAATGGTGCGCCGCAATATATCCGCCTGCCAATCTTCGAGGGATTCCGGCATGAGAGTCAGCTGATGGTAAGATGAGCCGCGCATAATTGCCCAGACGCAGGTGTTGCTCCATACATCCGGCGACTCTTCGAACGGATTGCGCAGGGAGTGGCCGAACTCGTGGTTGTCGAGAACATCAAGCGGAAAAACCGATCTGTCACGCACAAATACACACCAGTACATGAAGTCACGATGGTTGGCTCCTGCGTCGCGCTGGCTGAGGGCTGGAAAATCGGCGTATTCACAATCTCCGCCGTTGGGCAGAGAAACATGGGTGGTGAATTTCAGATGCCAGGGTGAGGGCCAGCGTCCGTTGCGGGTACAGATGTCCGGATTTATCTCGCGGGTCAGGTGATTGATGTGCGCCATCAGATTGAGCGACGCTTCACGGACGTGGTTGCGGGTGGGATATTTTTCGTTGAACTCCGGAGCCGTGGCGCACTCGTTATCCCAATCGACTTTGAAGTGACGCACTCCGTATTCGGGAGATGCAAGTTCACATGCACGTTTGATAAGCTCATCCTGAAGACGTTTATCCAGCATTACCCCGTAGCCGGGACCGGTGTAGTGACAGCTTTTTCCGCCGCCGACAGTGACCCCGCTCTTCTCGAGAAAATCCATGGACATACCGACAGGACCGTTGGGAGAGACCCAGAGCGAAAGATCTGAACCGGCTTCCCGCAGCTTTCTGCCCAGCTCCATCAACGCCCGCTCGCCGCCGTAGCACTCTTTGGCGCGCAGAAAGCTGTTTCTATCCTGCCAGCCGGCATCGAGCGTGTAGATATCAGGACGCAGTTCGAGTTTTTTGAACGCTTCAAGCAGACTGATATAGTTCTCTTCTGTGACCAGATACTCTTTTTCTCCGATATACGGGTCGCTCCAAAATGTGCAGAAAGCGACCAGAGGCGACTTCAATACCGGAAGTCTCACTGTATCAAGGTAATCAAAAAACCTTTCCTCCGGATTTCCGCAGAGTCCGACGACCGCCCGGCAGCTCGCGATTTTTCCATTCTGCCAGGTCGGATAGTGGCGGAGCTGCCAGTGGCAGATTCCATTGTCTTCAGAAACGATCGTATTGAATGCGGCAGGATGCTCGATGCCGGTGAATAAATCTCTGCCGATCAGCGGATAGCCGCATCCGGGAACAACGCCCTGGCTCTCTTCATCGCTTACGACATCTTTTACATCTGTACATGTGCAGAGGTATCCACGGCACTTGAGGGACTCCGCCGCCTGTTTCTGAAAATCGACTTCAAGGTAGTCCGGAGTGGGTAATTCCGAATCAGTCGTGATTTCAACCTGCTTGAAAAACCAGTCGGAACTGCCGGGAGTGACCGTCACTGTGAAATGGTATCCGTCATCAGCAAATTCAGCGACCCAAGAACCGTCATCCAGACGGCGCGGAGCACCGGCAGAAGTTCCTGCTTCAATACGTTTCCCTCCGAAAGCGACCGCAACCGCCGGAAAATCAAAGTTTCGGGTATATCCGGCCGGAGTTTGTACATTCAATACACCATCAGACAAATCAAGATGGATCATCTCTTCGGGAGCATTAGTCATCGCAACTGAACTTTCTGTATTACTTCTTCGCATAGGCATATTTGCCGTTGAAGCATAATATACCACACTCCCAAGTGAATACAAGGCGGAAAACCGGTCTGCTGTATCGTATTTATTACGACATTCAACAGAAAATAATGCAGACGGATTTTTTTATTGCGGCATCGCAAATTCAGCCGTGGAAAACTCTGCAATTGCGTAAGTGGTTCCATCCTGTGACTTCATGTCAACTGCTGTACTGCCGCCGGGAAGGCGGTACAATACAGGAGTGATCGTGTCTCCGGCCTTTGCCTGCTGCTTATATTCGATGCGCGCCCTGTTCCAGAAAACATCCTCCGGAAGAACATCCGTTGCGATCGAGAAATAGTAAGGACTGCTCAAGTGACCGTTGGGATCGAGCAGCGAACGCTTCACTTCAAACGCGCTCACCGGCGTTCCGGAAATCTGCGGAACGGGAATTTTGCGGGGCAGGCACTCCATCGGTTCAGCGTCATCAAACTTTATGTTGAACTCTTCCGGAGCGACTTTGACTGCTTTCAAGGCGTTCAGATCGAAGAACGCCCCGGTGGCATTGGCAATAAGGCATAGTTTCCCTGCCTCATCGCGCATGGTTATGCGCCGCAAGCCGTAAATTGACTTGCAGCCGTAAATTTTTACAGCCGTTGAAATCTTTTCACGGAACGACGGCAGACGCAAAACATCTATTTGAAGGGATGAAAGAAAAATTGCGATTCCGTTATCCTCGAGATATTTTCTCAATCCGGATTCCTGATGCTCCTGAAACTGGCAGCAATCTGTCATCAGAGCGACGGCTTCGTGCAGTTTCAGTCTGCCGTCTGCTCCGCACCGGGTAAATGTCAGTTCACTTTTTATTTCATACATAATAACGCACTCCAAATCACGGGCGGCGTCCGGCATGCCATCCAACAGAATTTGACCGGACGCCAGATATAAATACTGGATAAGCAACTAATATAATATAGTCCGTTTTTCTCTCTTTTTCAACTGCAGTATCTTGATTCGGCGGTAAAGGGACATAAACTCAGGGTGTTTTAGCTGAAGCGGTTGTTTGAAAAGCTGCCTGAAAATGCAACACCATTGATGCATTCTGACCAGGGATGGCAGTACTAAATGCGGGAATATCAGTCTATGCTGAAAGAGCATAATATCACTCAAAGCATGTCCAGAAAAGGAAATTGTTTGGATAACAGCGTTATGGAAAACTTTTTCGGCAGGCTGAAAACAGAAATGTTTATCGGTGAAACCTTTAGTTCTGTTGAATGTTGAATGCATAAAAGGGATTGAGCGGGAAAAGTATCCTCGGAAAATCTGCAATCGCAAGACTCATATTTTGTCCTGCCGCAGTTTCAAGCAAACGGGAGTTGGTGTTATACCGCCAACTCCCATTTATTTTTTTGATGCATGAAAATATGGATATTACCTCAACAATCAGAATAATATCCTTTGCTTGAACCAGAATGTGGAAAATTGTTTTTATCCTAAAACTGCGATACCGGGATAATGACGGTATTTCTCTTCAGAGTCCATTCCGCAACCGATAAGATACCGGTCATCCATAAAGAATCCTGCCCAATCGGCATGTTCAATACCATCAGGACGATCCAGTTTCTTTTCAACAAGCACTGCGGTTTTTACACTCAAGGCTCCCATTCCCAAAAGGCTTTCACGAATGGCTTTGATGGTTCTTCCGGTATCGAGGACTTCATCCACTATCAAAATGTTCCGTCCTTTGGGATCAAGCTTCAGGGCGGAGCGCAGCTGGACAACGCCCGTGCTGACATTGTGTTTGTAACTGCCGGCAGCGATGGAATCAATATAAAAATCTTCCAGTTTTATGGATTCTGCCAATTTGGCTCCAAAAAACAAACCGCCATTCATAACGACGATCATCGTTAACGGTGTCGATCCGCAACGCTGTGCAATTTCTGCACCCATCTCGTGGATTCTTGCATTCACCTCTTCAGGTGTCTTGATGATTTCAATATGTTGCATTATAAAATTTCACCCGGATTTATAATTTATACGGACATTACAAACACAAATATTTTGCAATAAACAACAGTGAAATACCCCAGAGTATCCAATGTACTTTCCCTTTGCGCCAGCAATTGAGAATTGTATAAGAGATGACTCCCAGACCGAGTCCATCACTGATACTGTATGTGAAAACGATGCCGACGATAAGAATATATGCGGGGACAGCACTGGCAATATCATCCAAATCTATATAAGTGATTGATCTTATCATCAGAAACCCGACTACTACGAGTGCAGGAGCCGTTGCAAATCCGGGAATCGCCAGAAAAATCGGAGCAGCCAGCAGAGACAGCAAAAAGCAAAGCGCACAACACATCGCCGACAAACCTGTTCTTGCTCCGGCTCTTATTCCAACGGCGGATTCGGCAAATGTTGTAGTTGTACTCGTTCCCAGAACGCCGCCTGCAAAAGTGGCGACAGAGTCTGCGAGCAGGATTTTTTTCAATCGCAGAATGACGCCATCCTTATTCATCAATGGAGTACCTGCAACTGCTCCGCTTACCGTGCCGACTGTATCAAAAAAGTCCGTAAAGAGAAATGCGAAACATATTACTGCGAAATCAGCTGACAGCAAAAGCCGTAAGCCGGATATTTCAGATGACTTGCACGCCCACTGCTCTGTTTCAAATGCGGAACCGAACATCCGGCAAAACTCATGGAACGGCTCAGTGAAAGCAGTAGAACTGAAATTCGGAAGCAGAGAATAAAATCCATTGGCAGGGTCAACATGATAAATACCTGTCAATTGGCATATGATACCAACTCCCCAGGTTCCGAGGATGCCCCAGAGCAAATCTCCCGGTGTTTTGCGTTGCATGAGAAATGCAGAGAAACAAATTCCTGCCAGCGCAAGAAGTGAGGAGATTCCGGCGGTGTGAAAATCCGGACCGAAGAAATCCTGTATAGTCATCAATGTTACAGGGTGAGCTTTAATAATATGAGCGTTCTTGAAAGCTATCAGCGTTATGTAAAGTCCTACTCCGGCTCCCATCGCGTATTTCAGAGAAAGAGGGATCGCATTGATGATTTTTTCACGGACTGAACTCAAAGACAGGAGAAAAAATATTATACCCTCAATAACGACCGCAAAAAGTGCGAACTGCCACGAGAACCCCATGATTTTCACGACAGAATAAGCAAAAAAGGCATTCAATCCCATTGCAGGAGCTAAAGCCAGAGGAGCGTTTGCGATCAAAGCCATCGCAAGAGTACCCGTGAAAGCTGCGATTGCTGTCACATAGAAAAGTCCGCCGCGCGGCATTCCGGTACTGCTGAGTATATCGGGGTTGACAGCCAAAATATACGCCACTGCCATAAACATGATTATTCCGGCGTAAATTTCTTTGCGGACAGAAGTGTTGTTTTCCCGCAAGTTAAAAAATCGTTCCAGTAAGTTCATATTTTATTTCCTGTAACATTGATTCCCACCCCGTTTGCCGTAACAAAACATAATTTTGTACAAGAACCGGAAGAATAAAGATTAAACCCTGTAATATAGCACACTCTGTGCAAAATACAATTAAGGAGAGAGGCAATTGAAAAATAAGATAAAGCGGTCAGGTCAAGTTCTTCTGTGGGGGAATCCCGCACTCTCCCGGAAGCATAAGAAAGGCATCCATAAGTTTTTTTCAGTATTGTTTTGTCGGAATGCAGAAAATTTTCCATCATAGCCTGTCGCAGATATATTTTGAATAACGAAAATCCGGTTTCAGCTTGACAAATAACTTTTTCAAAGTATATTCTTCCTTTGTTGTACCTTCTTTTTTGTGACTACGGCAAGGAAAATCAACAACAGAAACGTTTGGGTGAATGGTAAGTAACCCGGTTGTTTTGATGAGTTTGTAAAAACAATCCTCTCATGAGGAGTCGTGTATATAAAGGTGAAAAGCTGTGTTTTTTTCGATACTTACACCATGTTATAATTCAGGATCGTTTATTGCAGAAACGATAGGAACTCTTTTGAAGCAAAATTTTGACGACTGGGAGTTGATCCTCATCAATGACGGTTCCAGGGATAACACTCTGGATGTTATCAGCAGATACGCACAGCAGGATAAGAGGATCAAGGTCATAGATCAGAAAAACAGCGGTGTTTCTGTTTCCCGCAATCGCGGTATGGCAGAGGCCTCCGGCAAGTGGATCGTATGGCTGGATCATGATGATGCCTTTATGCCCGGAGCTTTGCAGGAGTTACACAAATTGATCACTGCTTTTCCTGATGCGGAGTGTTTTGTGTTCCCTTACTTTGCCAAGTCGGAAAATAATCAGGTATCCAGGCGCGTTGACCGGGTATTTCAGGATTTCGGCGACCAATCTTTTTCCGGAACCGAAGCGTTTTCTCTGCTTTATTCACATAAAAAATACCGTGGACAGCATTGGCAGCCCTGGCGGTTTGTTTTCCGAAAAGAGTGTCCCCCGCATTTTACAACCGGAGTTATCCATGAAGATCTGGATGTAATGCCTTTTTATGTGGCAGGCTTACGTTCTGTATGTATTGCCTCCCTGCCGTACTACCGTTATACGGTTGATGCTCCGACTGCCGTTACCCGCAGTTTTTCGCCCAAACGGGTTGCGGATATTTGTAATGTGACGCAACATATATACCGGAAAATGGAGAAAATTTCCGCCGGGGAAAGTGATTTGAAATTATCCGCAACTTCTCTGAAGGGATTCAAAGCGTTGCTTGCCTATAATTTATTTGGTTATTATTATGCCGCGGACGCGTTCCCTGAACCGGAACGCACGCAGGCACTTGCTTTATTTGAAGCGAATAAGAATTGGCTGCTGGCAATAGATACTCCGCGTTTTCAGGCCGGGATAAAACGCCTTCTGCTGCACACTCTGGGAGTAAAAAACACACTCTGTTTTTTGCGTTTGTTCAGATGAAAAAGCGAATTGGACCATACGGTTGAGATAATCTTTTCGCATTTTATCCTCAGACTTGTATTTTTCCTGTTACAGGATTGTTTTCAAAGCTTTTACTTGGTTTCCTGTTAAAAATCTGGAAAATATTTCTATTCCGCTTGGGATTTCATTGGTTTCAAGCGGAGATATGTGTAATATTTCAACAAATTTCCAATAAACCATCTCTCCGGCTTCATTTTTATATTCATGTTCCTGCTGCTTTGCCCATTCAAGACTTTTTTGTTTCAAATCGTCATCATCGACACAGTCGAAAACAACAATAATCTCCTCAAAAAGATTCTCTGAATTCCGTTGCGGCGAATTTGTTATCTGTGCAGAAAATAATAAACTCACTGATTTTTTCATTCAGTGTCAGCCTTTCGCATAGTCTCACAGAAAAAACGGATTGAGTCTTCTTCATATTCTTCAACCGCCCAATGACAGTGTTCCATGCCGTTGTCCGAAATATCCCGGATAGATAAGACACATTTGCTGCCGATCAAGCCATAGCTGAAATTTTCGTTTATTTGAAGCTGCTGGATATTTTCGCAGAACAAACCTTTGCCATCAGCAAAAATACATTCCAAATCAATTTGCTTATTTTCTTCATTGAAAATGAATTTCAGACTGCCCGGCTCAACCTCCGGCAAATCGATGAAATCAAGTAAATCCTGCTCTGTTTGTATAAGTTCTCTGCTCATAAATACGTCTCGTTGGAAAATTTCCTTCTTGCTTCTAATATAACAGCGCAAGGTATATATTGCAAACAGGCTGGACTCTCATTATTCATTTTCTCATCATCCGTCGCACAAAGTGCTATGGATGACAGGTCATACGGAGCGTAAGCGGCTTGCCTGGCGCAGTGGAATGAATACGGAAGCACTTCATCCGCTTTTTTGCCTTCAGTTACAATATGTTCAACTTTTAATGCGTTATATGTATGTAATTTAACGTTTAAGGAGATTGGTCATGTTTAAAACTTATACCGTTGTACTTTTATTATTCTTTATCTGCTACGGGCAGAATATTATGGCAGATGCTTGCGATGAATCAGGAGTATGTAAGTTGCCCGGTGCATCTTCAGAACAGGAAAACTCTGTTTTATCTCCGGTGGGAAAAAGCAGTATAAAAGCAATCAAACAACCGTCACGGTTGGCCACGCTTAACGGCAAAAACATTGCCATCGTCGGTGGCAGTTTTATGGCATCTGTCACCCATCCGGAATTAAAACGGCTTATCTTGCGCGATTATCCGGGGGCAAAAATTTATGTGTTGAGCGAAATCGGTTCTGCCGGTCCGTGGCCCGGCCCAGGAGTTATACGGCAACAGAAAGATGATTTTATCCATAACTTGAAGCGTTTGAAAATTGATGCTGTTATTTCCGGAAACGGCGGTTGCGGGTTGTGCACTCCGAAAGAGATGGGGTCATGTATTGCGGCTGAATATTCCGGTATTCCCTCTGTTATGATCGCTGCTCCCGGATTTTCTGACCAAGCCAAACTTGCCGCCCGAACCGCAGGCGTGATGTTGCCGCGAATTGCCGTATACCCCGGAGCTTTTTCTGCCCACACCAGAGATGAATTGTTGAAAAATACCCGGAATATACTTTATCCTCAAATCGTCAAAGCCCTGACCGAACCGTTTTCTGAAACTGAAAAATCTTCTCCGGGATCCAAGTTTCTCATTAGTTATCTCTCGTTGTTATATGTGACTTTCAGGATCTTGCAAGAATTCCTTTCAGTCACATTAACGCGAGATACCCATTTTTTATTGTTTGATTGAGAAAAAACAGCCTGTCCCCTGCGATGTGATGGGACAGGCTGTTGATTACTGTGGTGCAGATATGGTGAATTATTCGCCCAACTCTTTTAATTTTTTCACTGCCGGCTGATACTCCTGTTTGGCTGCTGCGTAATACCAGACTTTTGCCATTGCTGTATTTTTTTCAGTTCCGATACCGTTCTCGTAACACCCTCCAAGATAGTATTGAGCTTCCAAATAATTCTGGTCTGCCGCTTTGCGGAACCACTGAAAAGCCAGTTTGTGGTCAGCGTTAACACCTTTGCCTGAAAAATACATCAATCCCAGTTGGTTTTGGGCAACGGCATTTCCGTCTTTCGCGAGGCGGGTAATCACAGGAATGATTCGACTGGGACGAAAAATATCCGAGTACAGCAGATTTTCTGCCAGATACGCATTGGCACTTTTGTTTCCGGATTTCGCGGCAAGCTCTGCATAATACACCGCCATATAATCATTTCCAGCTGCTTTTTCCTGACGGGATATTGTCCAGAACTCGTCTGCCTTGAGGGAGTTTTTGCCGAGATTGCTCACAGATTTTGCTTCCGGCTCAAGCGCGTCGCGGAATTCAGCTATCAAAAAGAGATTGGCGAATGCCTGACGCAAGAGTTCGCTCCGCAGGATGGATTCCTCGACCTGCTCAACGTTCCACCGCTTGCGGCTGAATGCCTGGAAATAACGCGGATTGTCGTACTCCAGAGTGCCGTTCCAAATCTCTCCCGGCTGTCGGACGACTGCTATGACCCGATATTCCATATAGTTGCCATCCTGACAGCGGTAGATACAGTTGTTGACGCGCAGCAGCTGCAGTACACGGGTGCGGCTTAAGTCGTGGAACTTGAAACGCAGTTCAGGCAGCAGATTGCTGTAACCGTTTTTCTTCAGATTTTCTTTTACGATGTCATTCAACTCCGGATCGGCGTCCGGCTGAAATTCTATGTACGCGGAAGTATCAAAATTGCCTGAAAGAGCGGGATACTCCGGTATCGGCGGCAGCGTTTCATAGACTGGCTGAACACAGCCTGAGACCGCGAAAAGCAGGAACAGGCAAGGGAGTGTAAGAGATAAAAGCGTTTTCATTTCAACTCCTTATCCATTCTTGAAGCATTGGCTTTTTCTTCGACTGTTTTTACTTCGCTTTTGAATTTTTCCTGAACGGCACTGTTTCTGTTGAATCCCTGGACCATCATCGGCAGATGGAATACCTGCATCCCGGAGTCAGCTTCGACTGTTATCTTATCGAGCAGCATTCCGGTAAGGTCTGATTGTTTATATCCGGCAAACATAAGGTTGTATTCGCCGGGTTTGAGATGGAGCGGGATCAGATAAAGCTGTCCCGGGAGATTTTTCCAGTAGCGGGTATCAGCGGCAGGATTCATCATATAACCGATGATATGCACGCCCGTTCCCAGAACGAAACATCCCAATCCGGAACCGCCGAGAATGAGCATCGTGTAAGGATCGCTCATATATCCGGCAGCTGTGAGACATCCTGCTCCGGCAATAAAGAAAATATTTCTGGTGGTCTCCATAGCTTTTTTTGCGGCGGCTTTATCTGCAAGCACGTTATCCATCAATCTGCCGCCTGCAAAACTTGCCTGATAGTCTATGTCTCCGAGCAGAGCTCCCGGATAAATGGGGTGGGAGTTGTTCACAGAGAGGCTGATCAAATCAAAAGGATTGCTTCCGCGGACAATGGCGCGGATCTCTTTGTATTCACCGACTCCCTGTACTGTGGGCGGAGTGCCTGCCCAGAGCACAAGCAGTACATTTGGCTGTTTTCCGGCAAAATCGGCGATGAATCTGCTGCGCAGTTCGGTTTTTTCAGCATCCGTTATTTCACGGCGGATCTCCAATGCTTCGATCATCCATTTCAGATACTCATCGGCATCTTTGGTTTTGCCCATCTTCATTGATGCCAGAAAACCGACGTAGTGTAACATCGCGTAATCTCTGGTGGCGTTTTCCATCCGGGAGTCTGCGTCTGCCAGCAAGCCGTTTTTTACACAGCCGACAGCTTCCTGATATTTTCCCTGCCGGATGAATGAAAGTGCCATAAAGAGATAGAAGGTTGATCTTTCGTAGGCATCGCCCTTGTAGACTTTATTTACCTCTCCGCTCCATACACTGAGGGCTTTTTCTGCCATTTCATCATCAAAGAGCAGCTCCAGGTCCTGATGGATATTTCCCATCAGCTTGTGTGCTTCCTGATGCTTGCCGCTCATTATGAGGACAGAAAGCAGTTCCATCTGGTAGAGCGGCAGGCTGACAGTTCTCTCTTTAGTCAAGTTCAGCAGAGTTTTTTCTGCGCCCAGATAATTCTCATTGAGAAAATCCTGATTGGCGTTGAAACTGAGCTTTTCCATTTCGGCAAGCTCGTTTTCGCTTTTCACGACAAGAGTGCCGGAATACGACTTGCAGCCGGTCACCAGCATCAAAGAGCAGCATAAGAGTAAATAAATTATCTTTTGCATTGCTGCGTCAGTCTCCCAAGGTCAGCTGGTAATCGGTTGCGTTGGCGACAGGACAAACAGCTTTGAAGTGATATGTTTTACCTCTTCCGATGGAAATGTTGCTCTGATTGGTGTGGTAAATCGGAGCAGAACCGTTGCGTGGCCCGTTGAAGAAAGCGCAGTTGGTTGTGAGATGGATGTATTCGGGAGCAGTGACAAACCAGTTTGTCCAGCTTACCGGTCCGCGGTTTCGGATGCCGACCTCGACAACGAGCAAACCGGCATTGTTATGGTACGAACGGCAGTATGTCACTTCGACATATTCGTTCAGAGAGTAGGAACCGAACAGAGGCGCAAACCGCTTCGGACGGGTGAACACGATATTTTCTTCCGCAGTCGGACTGATAACAACAGGATCGGTTGAGGTGCAGCCTGAAAACATTGCGGCGGAAAGAATTGCAATAAAAATAAAAATAAACTTTTTCATAACTTGATTGTATCCTTATATTGAAATTTAACTATTACTGGTAAACTGCGGTATTGTGTTTGGGGGTGACCATTTTTATCTCGTAGACATCTTCCCAGACGACAGCGTTACTTTCCATATCAGTAAGCTGAACAGTTATCATCACGTAGTCGATGGTCCGGTTGTTTATGCGTTTGGAAAGAGCTGAGATCTCTCCGGAAATAATAAATCTCGCCGATTCGTTATTGTCGGAAACTTTTCCTTCGATGAGAAAACGCTCTTCGTACACCGATGCCTTGCTTTTTGCATCGACGATGATGACGTTCAGATACTTATTTACATCCGGAATTTCCTGCATACTGCTGCTTTCAAAGATTTTTTTCAGGTGATTTTCAAACAGAGAAATGCGCTGCATCGCAGGAGAAACGGTGGTTATCGAAGTGTTGTTTTTATCCAGAGAGGTGATCTGGGTCGGCGTGAAGTCAACAAAAGGCTGGGAGACAACATACATGGATTGACCGTTCTTGACCCGGCAGTCAACGGCTTCAATGTAGTTTGCCAGATTGATTATGCCTTCGGTCTTGACCGACTCGGGAATAAACTGTCCGGCGAGATAGTAATCAGCACCATCCATAGTACCGGGAAGCATAAACTGAATGTTGCGTCCGGAAGCTTTGCTGATATCTGAGCGGATCAAAGAAAGAAAACTCTCTCCGTTCATATTGACCACGTTGGTGTTGATCACCGGCAGTACCGCGACTTTTACCGGTCCTTTGTTCTTCAGGGCTGGAACAGCAGCGATCTCAGCAGCAATTTTTTTCATATTTTTCAGCCGATCTTTTTCCTGGCGCTGTTTCATCCATTTTGCCCGGTCATAGTTGACTTTGACATTATTGTTGATAAAACGCACTTTGCCTTTGCTGTAACGGTTCAAGTCGGCAATCAGCCGCTTCATAAAGATATTGCGGTCGAACTGCAGGCGGCTTCGATTGGTGAAGTCAGAGATTGCAACGAGAGGAGTCTCTTCTGCATTGCAGATTTCGGGGACGGAAAGCACTCCCGGACACATTTGGGTTGCAACATTCCTCACATCCTGACTGGAAATACCATACTCGATAGAATCAACATCGACTCTGCCTCCCTCCGGAGGAGGCTGAGGAGGCGGATTAACACAACCACCCAATACTGCACAGAAAATGAGTCCGGCTGCCAACAAATGATTTTTTTTCATACAATCCTCCTGTTTGCTTATGAAAAAATCTTTAACTTGCTTAATATAATGCAGAAGTAGAAGTTTTACAAACGCAAAAATGGTAAAATAAAGTGTGTTTTTCAGGCAGATTTGTCAGAAGTGTTCCGGAAATATGGTCTTGTGAGGTGCGGCGTATTTCGGAACGGCTCAAATATTTTGCTTCCTGATGCTTTGAGTGTTTTGTGAAGATGTCACCGGCTTCATCCGCTGTTGCCAAGACCACGGCGGGATAAGTCAAGCAGGCGATGCCCTTGATGTGGGATGAACAGAAAAAGTTGTTCGGCATAGAAGAAAACATCGTTGTTTTTTACGGCAAGAGAAATCCTGCCGCTTTTTTTATTCTCTATTCACAAGTCGGTTTTCCGTTCAAAGCGAACATCAGAACCATTTTGGAGAACTTCCCGAAGGGCATATTATGGTGTGGTAGTTATATTTGTTTCGGAAGAAAAGTCCTGAATGACTATGTTTATCATCAATGAGTAATGACTTTTTTAGAGATAAAAAATTGAAAGGACTTTTAGTCTCCGATAGTTTTGGTCGGCAAATAGAGAATAGCAAAAAATAGAGATTTCTCTGTTATTTCCGTGTGTGCTTCTGTAAAACATTGCTCTCTAATCACTTACAAAATAAACTGACATAAACGACCGCCGACTTTTATAAACAGAGAATTTGCCGGGACTTTATTCAAAACACACCGATTTAGAGAGATTTTGGCGTTCTCTATTTGTTCTCTGTTTGGGAGAGTTTACGCTATAAAAATAAGAAATACAACAAGGATAATCCAACTCATACATAGTGTCGGATAAAGCAACAGCCATGCTGCAAAGATAAATGCTCTCCAAATCATTTTTATCGGGAATTTCCATATTGTTATACTGCCAAAAACAAGTATAAATGCAGCCGCAATGAAATATCCCCAGTAAGCAGCTGCATAACACAGCCAAAACGCAATCTCATTATTGCAATAAAAACAAAGTAAATACAACCATGGAATAAATGCTGTGATCAGCACGGACACTCCGGTTATCCAAAGGTTCCGTTTCAGTTTATTTGAAGATTTTTCCATGAGAAGTTTTCCTTTCAACAGTTAATATAACAGAGCGAGGTACTTATTGCAAGCGGAAACTCTCATTTTTCATTTTCTCATCATATGAGCGGAGCGAATGCTTCATAGCTGAATGAAATGAAGCTGCTTCATATTGTGGAGCTTTAGCGGAACAATGCTTCATCGTCAGGCGTTTTTTATGAAGCATTTTGCGGCGTTGCCGCAAAATATGAAGCGCAGCTTACGCTGCATGAAGCGGCACTGCGTGCCATGAAGCGAAGCCTGACGGCTTCATGTTTTTTTTGCCCATTTGGGCAAAAAAAATGGTCGGGATAGAGAGATTCGAACTCTCGACCTTTTGACCCCCAGTCAAACGCGCTAGACCAGGCTGCGCTATATCCCGACATGCATCACTTGAGGTGACGCTTTATTAAATATAGTCCAATTATTGAAAAATGCAAATGATTCCGGACAAAAAAATGCAATTTATATGCAATATATCTTCGCATAAAACGGATAATCGCCGCAAAACGGCAAAAAACAGCGGCGGAACGCTGTTCAGGCAGCGGGATGTTCCGGCGTTTTGCCGGGGATTCCTGTCTTCTTCAGGCGGCGGATGATCCGGATGTACTCCACGGCCAGAAGTACTGTTGCTCCTATCCAGGCTATCGGATGGGAAAGGCTTGCTCCATCGAAACCGAGCCAGCCGGTCAGGAAGATGGCGACCAGTATCCGCAGTATCATTTCCACCACTCCCGCTGTAAACGGTATAAGCGGATATCCCATACCTTGAAGTACGTTCCGGAACACCATAAGCAAGCTCAAAACGGTGAAAAACAGTGCCTGTATCTGCAGAAATCTTGCTCCGGACTGTATGGCTACTGCATTTTCGGCGGTATTCTCAAGAAAGATCTGCACCGAGTCTTTTGCAAAAATTATCATCAGTACTCCGGTGATAATGGTGTAAATGATGCTCATTACGATAGTTTTCCGGGTTCCCTCTCTTATGCGGTCGAGATTTCCGGCTCCGTAGTTCTGGGCGGCAAAGGTGGCGATGGCGATACCGATGGAAAACAGCGGCATAAAAGTTACTGAGCTGATCGGCTGTATTGCCGAAATGCCGCCCACGACATCCGAGCCGAAACCGTTGAAAACACGCTGGATGAACAGTATTCCGATAGTGGTTATGGCGAACTGCATTCCCATCGGCAAACCGATCTTGAGATGGGCGCAGTAAAATTTCCAATCAGGTTTCCAATCCGGCAGTTTGAATTGCAGAAAGTGATTTTTTCTGATCGCATAGATGTAGAACAGCACGGCGGCGATTATCTGTGAAATGACCGTCGCCCACGCGACACCTGCGACGCCCCAGCCTGCGCCAAGAACCAGATAGAAGTTCAAACCGATGTTGGCGAAGTTCGAAAGTGCCAGAAAGTAGAGCGGAGTCTTGCTGTCGCCCAGCGAGCGGAGAATTGAGTTGAGCATGGTGTGCAGAATATTCGGCAGTCCGAACAGGAAGAGTATCTGGAGATATTTTACGGCATCAGCCATCACATCTGCCGGAGTATCCATAAGTTTGAGCATTTTCTCTGCCATGAATCCCGACAGCAGGAGCGGCGGCAGTGATATGACCGTACAGAGGATAAGTGACGAGGCAATGGATCTTCTGACGGCATTATAGTCCCGTGCTCCGAACTTCTGGGCGGTTATCACGGAAAGTCCGCCGGAGAGTCCGAAAAAGAATCCGAAAACGGCGAAGACCAGAGTTCCGGAGGCTCCTCCGACAGCGGCGAGCGCAGATTTGCCCAGATAGCGTCCGACAACGAAAGTGTCAGCCAGATTGTAACACTGCTGACAGACGTTGGCAAGAATGAGCGGAACAGAAAACGTCAGGATGAGTTTGACCGGATTTCCGGTTGTCATATCTTTCATGATGCGGTGACCGAATACCATTTTTGCAATATATCGGCATATAATATAACCCAGACTGGAGCAACTGCAAGAAAGACGTTGAAGAATATATAGAAAAAACACAATATGCCGGAAATACTGCTTGCGAAAAATCTCCCTGTATGCTTTATTAAAGATGAGCTCACTATAACAATAATCGAGGTGATATAATGGCTGAAGAAAAGAAAATCCCCGTATTCATTCCTGAAAATCCGGTCTGGGTCGACCGCCGTCTGGTTTCCTCCCGGCATTTGCAGAGTGCGAGAAAGGAGTTCGTGCCTGCGACAGTCGAAGAGCACAGGGCAAGAGTTGAGTTCGTAAAGCGCCGGCTGCTGCTTTCCGCCGGACTGGTCCCTGCTGTTGAACTGCCGGATAATCCGGCGCAGGTCTCGGAGGCAAAAATCTACAACGGCGTCGCCATAAAATTTGTGGAAATCGAAACTCTCCCCGGAGTAAGACTCACCGGCTCACTCTTTATGCCGGAAAATCTCTCCGCCCCCGCCCCGGGAATCCTCTGTCCCCACGGCCACTGGAGCACCGGACGAATCCACCACGCTCCCAACGGCGGAGTGGTGATGAGATGTTTCGAGCTTGCCCGACTGGGATTTGTCGTCTTCGCCTACGATATGATCGGCTACAACGAAAACAATGATTTTCCGCACACCTGGAAAGATGAACTCAAACGCAAAGGCGATCTTGCCGGAGTGTCGAGCTTCGGACTTCAGACCGTCAACAGTATGCGGGCAGTCGATTTTATCTGCGGTCTCGACGAGGTTGATGAAAAGCGTATCGCCTGCACCGGAGCTTCCGGCGGAGCCTCCCAGACCTGGTTTATCTCTGCACTGGACGAGCGTATCAAAGTGGTGGTTCCCGTCTGTATGCTTTCATCGCATTTTCAGGGCGGCTGTCCCTGTGAGGAGGGGCCGCTGCTGCGGGTGACCGGACTTACCAGTTTTGATATTGTTTCGGCAATAGCTCCCCGTCCGGTACTGCTGCCCAGCGTCACCGGAGATTGGACCAACCTCAATCCGTCATACGAGATACCGCGTCTTAAGAGTATTTACAAACTTTACAGTGCGGAAGATAAAGTCAGCCATTTCCATTGTGACGATGAGCACAACTACAACCGCCGCACCAGAGAATACGCCTACGCATTTCTGGTGAAAATGCTGCTGGGCGAAGACAGAGGCTTGATTATCCCGGAGGAAGATATCGCTCCTCCTCCGCCTGAACTGCTCTGGAAAGAGGGTAAAGAGCCGGCAAAGGCGACCGATGAGTCCGCTTTTGCCGCCCTTGCCAAAGCCGAAAAGGCGTACAACGCCGGAGTGCTGGAATACAGCGACTTTGAGGCGTTCAAAGCCGGAAGGCGTGATATCCTGCGTCAGATACTTGAAAGCACAACTCCTCCGGCGGTGGACGTGGTGGAAAGAGTGCTTTATGACACGGGGGATATTCCCGGAGCGAAGATCAAGGGTGTCACTATGTCGAGACGAGATGCAGGAGATCTGGTACAGGGCTTGAATGTCACTCCGCTTGAGTGCGCAGACTCTGAAGATATCACTCTGCTTGTTTCTGACAGCTGTTATGCCGACTATCTCAACGGAAACAGCAAGAGTGCGTTCCTTGCGGAACTGGTCGCTCAAAAACGCCGCATCCGCATCATCGAGCTTGCCGGTTCCGGAAGCCTCAAATGGCAATTCAAATACGATTTGCGCGACACCGGACTTACCGGAGCCGCATTCGATCAATCGACCTTCTCAATGCGTGTCGAAGATATCATCACCGCCTATACTGTACTCAAAGAGACCGGATACAAAGATATCCGCATAATTGCTGAAAAAGGAGCGATACCTGCAGCACTTGCGGCATGTGTTCTGCTCGATGTTCCGTTGACAGCCGACTGCAGTGAGCTGGATGAAAGCGTGTGGGATGATCCTTTGAACCACCAGCCGCTCATCGGCAGAATAGGCGGACTCGCCGGTCTGAAACTCATCAACAAAATTCAGTAACACCTTTTTTAGATAAGGGGAGAGAGATTACGGGGAAGGGGAAAACTTCTTTTCACGGGAAAAGCCGAAGGTCGGCTTCGGTATACTCCTTCCCCGCGCCCCCATCCCTTTTCAAGAAAAGCGGTGTACTTTTTTGTTTCTGAGGTTTATGTTGTTGATGTCCTGAATTTTGATCAACTACGCAAAACGGCTTGTTTGCATCGGTGGATGCATCCGGCTTCGCACAAGGCTACGCCGTGACAAGGTGTGTGACATACAATTGCAAATTTCCGTACCCGCCCAACGAGGCGGGTACATTACTCCGCTGTCGGTCGTACCGACCCCGCAATGCGCCGCCGCCGGTCAGACTTCTTTACAAGACTTTTTGTTACTTGTCTGTGAATTCTGTGTTGAACTTGCGGTGGAGATCGAGGTCGCCGTATTTGTCGGGTGCGCCGGGCAGAAGTTCCTCTTCCCGGTAGCCTGACTCTATATCTGTGACCGTAATGGCGTCATCGTCAAGGTCGAAAGATATTCTCCAGGTACGGAAAGCAAGGCGGCATCCTTTGCCGTCGCAGCTGATATCCAGCCGCTGACGTTCCGGGTCGAGCTGTCTTGTGGCAAGCTGTACTCTGGCAGTTTCCAGCAGGTCAGTTCCGGAGAGCTGATGGATGAATCCGGCTTTTTCTACAGCGGTTTCAGTTGCGGAAAACTTTCTTATTTCAAAAGGCTCCTCATTGAGCCATTGTACGCTTGTGTCAGTGAAAATATCAGCCCGGGCGATATATGGCTTTATATCCAGCACAGGAGTTCCGTCGAGCAGGTCGATATTTTCGACATAGAGTTTCAAACCGTCCACTTTGAGCAGTTTTGCGGCGGTGATACCGATGGGGTTGGGACGGTGAGGACTGCGGGTGGCGAAAACGCCTACTTTTCTCTCTGACGTGGGCGGCTGGACGAGGGGCTTCCAGTTTTTGACCCGGTCGAACACCCAGATCAACCAGATGTGTGAAACTCCGGAAAGATCCTGAAGAGCGGCTTCAAAGTTTGCCCCTTTCTGCAGTTCTATTACCGCAGTACGCCGGGAAAACACCCCCTGCCGTGGGG
>JAZQTR010000109.1:0-5220 GCA_045630865.1 Victivallaceae bacterium | reverse complement strand
CCGGCTTCACTGAAATCTCCTTCAGTTTCACCGTCGAACCACTCTTCACCTCTGGTCTCTTCCTGCGGAGCTGATACCGGTTTCGCGGGGATTGCCACATTGGCCGGACCATGTGGATTGATCTCTTTACTGAGTACAATTTCCGGATCCGGTTCATCAAAAGTGTGTTCCGGTTCCGGCTGTTTTTCCGGCTCAACACTCTTATTTTCTTCCGCCGGGGCAGGGGAGAGTGTGACAGTTTCCGGATCCGGTTCATCGAAAGTGCGTTCAGGCTCTTTTTCCGGTTCCGGAGCAGTCGTTGCTTCGGCAGCAGCAGTCTCCTCGATTTCAGTTTCAGCCGGGATAGCCGGAGCCGCTTTTATCTCTTCTTCCACCTTGTCGGCGGCAGGGATGGTAACCGGTTTCGCCGGTTCCTCTGCGGGAAGGGCCGGTTCATCTTTGGTCAGCAGTTGAGTGACATCGATATCATCCTGCCTTGCCGGAGTGTTTTCTCTTGCCGCTGCCGGAATATCGTTGAGAAACTTCAGTTCTCCTGCTGTTCTCAACTGGTTGAGGCGTTTCAAAACGTCACTGATACGCACAGCGTGAGCTTCACGCATAGCTTTCAGCAGAATGGTCTCAAGATAGACCTGCTTGTTGAGGGCGTCATGCAGGATCCTGCCGACAGGGGAGATGGTTTCCAGAAGAAGCTGAACAGTTTCTTCATCGGATGAGGCGGCAATTTTTTTCCATCTTGCAATGGTTTCCGCACTCTCATCGAGCAGTTCCGAGGGATCAGGCAATATCAGGCAGAGCTGGATTGCTCTCAAGGCAGAAAGCAGATCATCGAAGAGGGTTTCCAGATTTTTGCCCCGTTTGGAGAGATTGCCGATGATGGCAACGACCTTTCCCGGTTCATTGTGAAGCATCGCATTGAGCAGGACTTCAATATCTCTGCGGTCAGTGAGTCCGAAGAGGGAAAGCACCTGCTGTTCAGTGATTCCGCTTCCGCTCTGGGCAAAGAAGGCTATCATCTGATCCAGCAGACTCTGTGCGTCACGCATACCGCCTTCGGCGGCCCGGGCGATGGCTTCGACGGCTTCCGGACTGATATCAACATTTTCAGTCTTGGCAATAAGCTGCAGACGCTCGGCGATCAGTTTGGTTGCGATGGGCAGCAGATCAAACCGCTGACAGCGGGAAATGATCGTAGGAAGCACCTGATGTACTTCTGTTGTCGCAAAGATAAATTTGACGTGAGCCGGAGGCTCTTCGACAGTTTTGAGCAGAACATTCCACGCCGCTTTGCTGAGCATGTGGACTTCGTCGATGATGTATATTTTGTAACGTCCGGTGGAGGGGCTTGTAAGCACATCCTCTGCCAGTTCGCGCATATCGGTTGTTGAGTTACGGCTGGCGGCGTCGACTTCTATAATATCCAGACTGCGCTCTTCCATAATGGCGCGGCAGCTTTCGCACTCACCGCAAGGTTCACCGCTTCGGTCATCGAGGCAGTTGAGAGCTTTGGCAAAAATGCGGGCGAGGGTGGTTTTGCCGACTCCGCGCGGGCCGACGAAAAGATAGGCGTGGGCTGTCCTTTTGCTTTCAATGGCGTTCAGCAGTGTACGGACAACGTGCTGCTGTCCGACAACATCAGAAAATTGTACAGGACGCCACTTGCGGGCAATTACTTGATACTCCGCCATTATAAACTCTTCTCCAGAATTTCTCTCTGAACGGCAAATATCTGTTTCAAGCCGTGTTCCGCAAGGTCGAGCAGTTCGTTGAGCTGGGCGCGTGAAAATGGCTGCTCTTCGGCTGTTCCCTGAACTTCGATAAGTTTTCCGCTTTCGGTCATAATGACGTTCATATCAACTTCAGCAGCAGAATCCTCTTCGTAGCAGAGGTCGAGCATTGGAACGCCGTTGACGATGCCGACGCTGACAGCGGCGACCATTTCGCGCAGAGAGGGAATGTTGAGCTTTTTGCAGGCGAGGGCGAAGGCTGCGGCTCCGCCGGAAATACTGGCACAGCGGGTTCCGCCATCGGCGTCGATAACGTCGCAGTCGATAAGGCAGGTGCGCTCACCGAGGAGTTCGAGATCGGCAGCCATCCGGAGAGAGCGTCCGATAAGACGCTGGATCTCAACGGTGCGTCCGGACTGTTTGCCGGAAGAGGCTTCACGTCTGGTGCGCTCTCCTGTTGCCGGGGGGAGCATGCCATATTCAGCAGTAAGCCATCCACCGGGAACGTGCTGATTTTTCATCCACTGCGGGACTTTGTCTTCGACCGTAGCCGAACAGATGACTCGGGTGTTGCCGCAGGAAATCAAAACAGATCCGGCGGGATGTCTGAGATAGTTGGCTGTAATGCTCCACGGACGCAGCTGTTCCGGGGTTCTTCCATCGATTCTGGTCATAAAACACCTCTGTCATTAAAAAAGAGCCGCCGGGGCAGATGACTCGAGGCCTGTCAAAAATCGCGTAGGGCTGCTTGGTTCCCCACCTGACCCGGTTGGCGGTTTTGACATCGCACGAGGTCCGACCCGGCGGCAAAAAATCGTCTTGAATGTTACAAAATATGTAACTTTACTTAAAATACACTATTTCTTGAAAATTTCAAGTAGTAAAGCGAGCTCCCTGCGAAGATTTTTTCTCTCGACCACGCGGTCGATCAAACCTTTGTCGAGCAGAAACTCGGCGGTCTGGAATCCATGGGGGAGTTTTGCGTTGGTTGTTTCCTGAATGACACGCGGACCGGCGAAGCCGATCATGGCTCCGGTTTCAGCGATCATGATGTCACTTACCGTGGCGAAACTTGCGGTGACGCCGCCGTAGGTGGGATTGGTCAGGATGGTTATGTACGGCAGACCGGCTTCATTATGGCGTGAAATCGCTCCGCAGGTCTTCGCCATCTGCATCAGACTCAGGATACCCTCCTGCATACGTGCGCCGCCTGAAGCAGTGACCAGCACGACAGGGAGTTTTTCTGCTGTGGCAGCTTCAACCAGACGGCAGATCTTTTCACCGACAACAGAACCCATTGATGCACCCATAAAACGGAAATCCATGACGCCGATATAGTACGGCATACCGTCAAGTTCAGTCTTTCCGCAAATTATGGCGTCATTCAATCCGGTTTTCTTTTCGCTTTCCGCAATTCTTGCAGTGTAAGGTTTGCTGTCGGTGAAAGCCAGCGGATCAAGTGAGCGCAGATTGCTGAACAGTTCGACAAACTTTCCTTCATCAGAAAGCATGGAAATACGATCCGGGGCAGTCATCGGAAGATGCGCACCGCAGTTCCAGCACACCTGAAGAGTATCGGCAAGACGGTCAGTGTACAGCGTCTGGGAGCAGTATTTGCACTTCACCCATGAGCCGTCAGGAATAACCATACGGCTCTCGCCGAAACGCTTCTTCAATGTGGAGTATTTACCGCTGCTGAAGAGTGACATATTATTTTCCTCCCTGTTTGGGGGATGATATCAGAAGTTCTTTTCGAGATAATCCGCCGCATTACGGAAGAATACCACTCCGTCACCGTCCTCCGGCAGCTTGCCTTCGTTGGCGAGGCGGCTGGTCCAGTCGGGAGCGTTGTAGGGAGAGAGGAATGCCTCGGGGTGGGGCATAAGTCCGAAAACGCGTCCGGTGGGATCACAGATACCGGCGATGGAATTGATAGAACCGTTGGGGTTGGCGGGGAACTCCGTTGCGAAAGAGCCGTCAGCGTTGGCGTAACGCACCGCAACCAGATTGCGCTCCTCAAGCTCCTTGATGACCTCGTCGGAAGCGACAAATTTGCCCTCTCCGTGACGGAGCGGCAGACGGATCATATCAATACCCTTGGTGAAAACGCAGGGGGAGTTCTGATTGGCCTTGAGGCGGCACCAGTCATCGCGGAAAACTCCGGAGTCATTGTGCGCCAGAGCGGCAGTCTGGGTGAAGTAGTCGCCGTTGAGAGCCGGAACCATACCCAGTCTGGTAAGAGTCTGGAATCCGTTGCAGATACCGATCACAAGTTTACCGTCAGCGACGAATTTTTCAAGCTGATCTCTCAGATTGAATTTGACTCTGTTGGCAAAAACAGTTCCGGAACCCAGGTGGTCACCGAAAGAGAATCCGCCGATGAAGCAGAGAAAGTGGTACTCATCGAGGCAGTGCTTGCCGGTGATGAGATCGTTGAGGTGAACCTGCTCGGGAGTGAGTCCGGCGAGTTTGCACGCAGCAGCAGTCTCACGCTCGCAGTTGAGACCGAAACCGGTGATTACCAATGCTTTGATGTCTGATTTTTTCATAGTAAAATTATGTGTGATAATCTGCGTTGATTTTTACATACTCATAAGAAATATCGCTGCTCCAGACCCAGTAGTCTGCGCTGCCCTCTTTGAAATCGCAACGGATGGTGAATGCATCCTGTTTGACGATGTCAGCCAATTCCTCTTCCGGAGTTCCGGCATCTCCGCCGTCTTTTACCACGGGAACACCGTCATAATAGATGTCGCAAAGATCGGGATCGAACTTTGCTCCGGAGTATCCGAGTGCGGCGACAACTCTGCCCCAGTTGGGATCATTTCCGAACCATGCCGTTTTGCAGAGCAGGGAGTTTGCGACCGCTTCGGCTGCAGTGCGGGCGTCGTTGACGCTGCGTGCATTTACGACTTCGACGGTGACGACTTTGGTGGTTCCTTCGCCGTCGGTGACCATCTTGCGCGCAAGAGTCTGCATGACATCGAGCAGGGCAGCCTTGAAGATCTTTTCGTTTTCGCTTCCGGGAGCGATTTTGACTCCGGATTTTCCGTTGGCGAGGATGAGAACAGTATCGTTGGTACTCATATCGCCGTCAACGGTGATGCGGTTGAAGGAGTTTTCGGCATTCTCTTCGAGCATAGCCTGAAGTGTGCTGTTTTCAGCTTCCGCATCAGTGGTGATAAAACAGAGCATCGTGGCGTGCAGACCGACCAGCTTGGGATCGATCATTCCGGCACCTTTGGTCATCGCTCCGATAGTGACGGTTTTGCCGTCAAGTTCAAAAGAGACTGCAACTGCTTTGGGAACAGTGTCGGTAGTCATGATGGCCTGTGCAGCATCGTTGCCTCCGTCGCAGCTCAAGGCCGGAACGGCAAGGTCAAGTCCCTTTTCGATGGTATCCATCGGCATCTGGACTCCGATACGTCCGGTCGAGCCGACAGCTACGGCATCGGGAGAAATTCCCAGTCTTTCAGCGGCCATGACGCAGGTGAGT
>JAZQTR010000108.1:0-6926 GCA_045630865.1 Victivallaceae bacterium | reverse complement strand
GGCAACGGCGAGCAGCTGCTCTTTGATGTCTTCCGGAACGGTGCGGTTGATGTAGGCGTAGACAAGTTCTGCACGCTCTTTGTCGGCATCAAGGAAGCTCTGGAACTGCTCTTCCCATGCTGCAGCCTCTTTCACCAGTTCATCACTGCGGGTTTTGCAGTATGCTTTGACATCTTCGGGAACGAAGAACTCATCCTCCGGCCAGCCGAGAGCATTTTTCAGAGCGACGATCTCATCTGCGCCGAGCGGCTCACCGTGGCTGGAAGCTTTTCCCTGTTTGGTGGGAGCTTTGCATCCGATTTTGGTATGTCCGACAATGAGGGTGGGACGTCCGTCACCGTTGTTGATGGCATCATCCAGCGCGGCATCGCAAAGAACATTATTGTTTGCATCTTCGACTTCGATAATGCGCCAGTTGTAGGCGGCGAAGCGGGCGGCAACGTTTTCGGTGAATGCGCGATCAGTCGATCCCTCGATGGAGATGTTGTTGCTGTCGTAAAACACGATAAGTTCATCAAGTTTCAGATGTCCGGCAAGACTTGCGGCTTCGCTGGTGCAGCCTTCCATCATGCAGCCGTCACCGGAGATAACGAAAATGCGGTTTTTGTAGAATCCGCTCTTATCCAGACCGGTACGGGCGGCGAAGTGACGGTCGGCGATGGCCATACCGACTGCGGAAGAAAATCCGCTGCCGAGAGGACCGGTTGTGATATCGACACCGTCAGTGTGTCCGAATTCAGGATGTCCGGGGGTAAGGCTGCCCCACTGGCGGAATGACTTGAGTTCTTCAATATCCAGTCCGCAGTTGAAGAGGTGGAGCAAACTGTAAAGCAGCATCGAGCCGTGTCCGGCGGAAAGCACGAAACGGTCGCGTCCTATCCAGCGGGGATTTTCGGGGTTGAAACGCAGATATTTATCCCAAAGGGTAAAAGCAAAATCGGCGCATCCCATCGGCATACCGGGGTGTCCGCTTTTGGCTTTCTGTATTGCTTCTGCTGAAAGCACTCTGATGGTGTCAGCCGCTTTCGCGGCAAGTTTTGCATCGTACATAATCATTATCCTTATTTTTTTGCACTTATCACTGGCAAATTTACTCTACAAGTATTATCTTTAATCAAAGGTAATATATGAATATGAGATAACATAACACAATGTGTGCTGAAAAACAAGTGCAGCACGACAAAAAGAGACGATTATGACGGAACGATTTATCACATCGACATTGAACAAGCGCGATTCTGCCAAAGAAACGACACTGCGTCCGCCCAGTTTTTCCGAATTTCCGGGGCAGGACAAGGTCAAAGAGCAGCTTGAACTGTTTGTCAAAGCCGCAAAGGGCAGGGGAGAGGCTCTCGATCATATCCTGCTCAGCGGCCCTCCGGGACTCGGCAAGACGACACTCGCTTATATTATCGCCAATGAACGGGGAACCAAACTGAAGAGCTCCAGCGGCCCCGCCATAGAAAAACCCGGAGATCTGGCAGGCCTGCTCACCAGCCTTGAGCCGGGAGATGTTCTCTTTATTGATGAAATCCACCGTTTGAGCACCACAGTCGAAGAGTACCTTTACAGCGCGATGGAAGATTTCTTTATTGACATCATGCTTGAGCAGGGGGCAGGTTCGCGCAGTGTGCGGCTTCCGGTTCCGCGTTTTACTCTTATCGGAGCCACGACCCGGCTCGGTATGATCTCTGCGCCTCTGCGTGCCCGTTTCGGACTCAATATCCGACTCGATTATTATGATCCGGCAAGCCTTGCCTCGATTCTCAAACGTTCAGCTGATATCCTCAACGTTGAGCTTGAGGAAGAGGGGGCGGAGGTGATAGCGGGACGCTGCCGCGGAACTCCGCGTATCGCCAATAATCTGCTGCGCAGGGCGCGTGACTATGCGCAGGTGAGAGCGGATTCCATCGTTACAAAAGAGGTGGCTTCAGCGGCACTTGAAATGCTTCAGATCGATACGGACGGACTTGACGAGATGGATATCCGTATCCTTGAAACAATAATTGCAAATTTCAATGGCGGTCCGGTCGGTTTGAAAAACATCGCTGTTTCAGTCGGTGAGGAGGAAGACGCCATCGAAGATGTTTACGAGCCGTTTCTTATCCAGAAAGGCTATTTGACGCGGACTCCCAAGGGACGTGTCGCTACGCCCAAAGCATGGCGCAAGCTCGGACTTGACCGTGCGACAAGCCGTGAACAGGAACTGTTTTGAAAATCAACCCCGTAAAAGGAGTATCGGACTATGGCTGCCGGTTGTTTGAATGAACTGCTGAAACTTCAGGAACTTGATCTGCGTCTGCGTGACCTTGAACTGCGGCTTAAAACTATGCCGCAGGAAATGAAAAACATGATTGCAAGACGTGACAACATCAACAAATCCACTGTCGCCGCCGCCGATAAGGTGCGGAGTATCGAACTTGCCATCCGGCAGTCCGAAAGCGAAGCAGAGCGTCTGGCGGAAGAAAATGCACGCCTGCTGCAGCAGTCAAGTCAGGTCAAGAAGCAGGCGGAATACGATGCAATGCTTCTTTCCATTGATAAAAACAAAGAAAAGATCGGCGCAGAAGAGGAAAAAACTCTTTTGCTCTATGATGAACTTGAAGCGGCCAAATCCGCTTACCGCAAAACCAAAAAGGATAATGATGACGAGATCAAAATCATCAAATCGGAGTTTGATGAAATAATCGCGTTTTCCAAAAAGGTCGAAGTTGAGATTGCCCGTTTGAAAGCGGCGCGTCCGGCATTGATGAAAGCTGTTGCACCTGATGTGTATTCCAACTACTTCCGGATGCTCAACGGCAAAAATGGAACACCTCCCGTGTGTGCCGTTGAAAACGGAATCTGCGGCGGATGCCATCTGCGGGTGACTCCCCAGACTCTCAACGATATTTCCCGCAGTAAAATGGCTGTTTGCGATAACTGTCAGTGCTATATTTACATTCCGGAAGAGTAATGTATGGCAAAAATCGACTTTGAAGAACTCATTACGCGCGGAGTTGAATCCGATGAACTGGATTACAAAGCGCACCAATCCTGGAACACGATGACACGGACAGCCCGTGGTAAAATCGTGCGCCACCTCACTGCATTCGCCAATACCAACGGCGGATATCTTGTTATAGGTGTTGGTGAGGATAAATCCGGATATCCGGGGGATCTGCAGGGATTGAGTGATGAAGAGTCTTCAAGTTTTGATCCGAGCAAGGTCGGAGCTTTTGTCAACAGCTGCATTGAGCCGCCTGTTGATTTTACCATCGAGCGGCCGGTTGTGAACGGTAAACGCTTTGCTGTTTTTGTGGTGAAGCCGTTTTCCACGGTTCCGCACGTCTGCCGCCGCGGTATCGAAAACGAGCTGCGTGAAGGAGTCTTTTATATTCGGACAATAGACGCCTCCAGCCGTCCCGCGACCAGAGCACTGGAAATGCAATCTCTGATACAGCGGGCTTTGAGAAATCAGCGCGAGCAGCTCGGCAGGATGCTGCGCGGCATACTTTACGAAACCAATACAACAATTTCGTCAGAACAATCAGGTGTTGTCGAGCAGCTGAAATCGGCGCAGGAGTATTTTGTCCACCGCCGCAAGCCGGAAAATTCCGCCGATTACGCATTTGTTCAGTTGACGGTTGTACCGGATGGTACAGCTGAATATTCTGCTGTACCATCCGGGATGCTGGAGGATACAGTCGCATTTCAGGGGCTTGGCAGATTTATTACCCGCAACGAGATTGCAGACGCCAAAGAAACCAGTACCGGATGGCGTATGCTTTCTGTTTCAGATAAAAAAATGTGGCAGCTGTTCAAGGGCGGCGCATTTATTTATGTGGCATATTTCCGGCTTGAAAACGGAGAGATTCAGGCGGCAGATGTTGCCGAACTGGTACAGGAGTGCATCGACTTTACTTCCACTATTTACACATCATCAGCTCAGGAAGAGCGTCTTTATTCAGTAAGGCTCGCCGTTTCTGGAGAAAATGACTTTAAGGTGTGTGTCGACAACGATGAACGTCTGATTTGCAGTGCAGCCGGAGCAACTGCCGAAATATGCCGCAGTGCCGCAGATTTGAGCAGCGCGCCGGAGGTTCACTCCGGACGGATAATCAAAAAGTTTTCAGCCGGACTCGAGGATTCTGTAAGTTGATATGATTATGCCGCAAGAGAGATGTCCGGAGACTCCGGAACTTCCGGAGCTTCCGGAAATATCCGGGTTGGAAGACCTCGAAGAGTTTGAAGTTGATTATCTTGTTGAAGATTCAGGAGAGGAGTTTGCTTCCGGAAATCTGATACAGGATTGTGAATCTTTTTTCAGTAACGATGGCGTTTTGTCAAAGTGGGATTTTGACGGCAGAAAGTACGAAGAGCGTCCCCAGCAGACAGCCATGGCACTTGCTGTTGCCCGCAGTCTGGTCAATGGAAGCAATCTCTGTGTAGAGGCTCCGACCGGAGTCGGCAAAAGCTTTGCTTATCTGGTTCCATTGATTTACCGCAGACAGTATTGTGCGCTTCCGGCTGTCGTTTCCACGGAAACGATCAATCTTCAGGAACAACTGATGACTAAAGATATTCCGATGCTGCGCCAGTTGACCGGAGTTGATATCAAAGCGGCACTTGCCAAGGGACGTCACAACTATGTCTGCCGCAGGCGGCTCGAAATGCTTTCGGGAGAACAGAGGGATTCTCTGCTTCCTGTTCCGTCGCTTGTGCTTGATCTTGAAAAGATACTTGATGATCTTGAAGACGGAACCAATGGAGAGCGTGAGGAGTTCGGTTTCCGGATCGATCCGCAGTTGTGGGGATTGGTCTGTTGCGAGGCAGGCAATTGTGCAGGGCCCAAGTGTCCGTTTTTCCGCAACTGTTTTTACTACCGTGCCCGCAAAAGCTGGGAAAGTGCAGACATTATCATCGCCAATCACGCACTGTTTTTTACTGATCTTGCCATGAGGGGCGAGGAGTGTGACAGTCCTCTGCTGCCCAACTATGGAACAGTGGTTATTGATGAAGCTCACACTCTTGAAAACAATGCGGCTGATCACCTGGGGCTTCATGTTTCCAAGGCTGCGCTCATATCTACGCTCAACCGGTTGTTCAATCCGGATAGTGCGCGCGGACTTCTTCTCCGTTCCGGGGCAGTGTCAGCTGAACTGCGGGCTCTGGTAAGTGATGCCAGAGATGAGGTGTATGGATATTTCCGTTTCTTTGAACGTCTGCTCGAAGATAACCGGGAAAGCGCACTGAAAATCAGCCGTCCTGATATGTGTTCGGAAAAGATTTCTCACGCGCTGACGGCTCTCGCCCGCAAACTGGATGAGGCCGTGGAAGACGAAGATGATGAGTCGTTCAAAACTGAACTTCAGGCGCAGCTTTCGCGTGTCAGGGAGTATATAGACGCCGTTTGTATGTTCCATCACCAGATGGTTCCTGACTGCGTATATTATATAGAGAGCGACCGGGGAAGTGTGACATTGCATGGTTCTCCGCTCAATGTCTGTGATCTGTTGCGTGAAAAACTCTTCAATCAGGATTTTCCGGTCACGTTGTGCAGTGCCACATTGACCTATCGCGGACGATTCGATTACTACTGGAGCCGTGTCGGCTTTGTCAGTGGCGACGGCATACGTCTTGATTCGCCGTTTTCTCCGGATCAGGCTACGGTATATCTCCCTAAAGATATGCCTGACCCTTCGAGCGGAGAGTTTGTCCCTGCGCTGATGCAGGAAATACCCCGTTTTGTTAAAATGACAGACGGCAAGGCGTTTGTGCTGTTTACCAGCTATCAGGTGCTGCGTCAGTGTGCCGAGCGTCTGAAAGATGACTTTGAGGATGAGGGTTGGACTCTTCTGGTTCAGGGATCTGACATGACCAGAAGCCAGCTGTTGAGAAACTTCAAAGAGGATACCGATTCAGTGCTTTTCGGAACAGACAGCTTCTGGACAGGTGTTGATGTTCCGGGCGAGGCGTTGAGCAACGTTATTGTGACCAAGCTGCCGTTTGCCGTGCCGAGTCATCCGCTGATAGCCGCCCGTATGGCGAAAATAGAATCCGAAGGACGCAGTTCGTTTTCGGAATACTCTCTGCCGGAAGCTGTGTTGAAATTCCGTCAGGGGGCAGGGCGGTTGATCCGCAGCCGCTCTGACCGCGGAGTGATCGTTATCCTTGATCGCAGGGTTATAAGTAAGGGCTACGGACGTCTTTTTCTTGATGCATTGCCCTACCGTGTTGAAGTGGTGTGAAAAACGTTGTTTTGAAGAGTTTTTTCTGAAAAACTGCTGAAAACGGCAGAAACTCGTAAAAATCTTGCAAAAATCTTGTAAAAACAGCGGAAATAAGCTTGAAAAAGTTAAAATCAGGGGTATATTAAGAAACATAACGACAAGCGAGTGTAGCTCAGTTGGTAGAGCATCACGTTGCCAACGTGATTGTCGCCGGTTCGAATCCGGTCACTCGCTCCATCTTTAAAAAAGTTGGAGTTGCTGGTCGTGTAATAAGTGCGAGTGTAGCTCAGTTGGTAGAGCATCACGTTGCCAACGTGATTGTCGCCGGTTCGAATCCGGTCACTCGCTCCATTTTTTTGCCTTGAAAGTGCCGAAGTGGCGAAATGGCAGACGCGCTAGACTCAAAATCTGGTTCCCTTTGGGAGTGTGGGTTCAAGTCCCACCTTCGGTACCAACTGATATAAATCACCTTTGTTTGGTGATTGTGCGTCAAAAATTGCAAAAAAGCTTGAAAAAAAGAGAGATTTTTTGCAATAAAGTTGAAAAACAGGCTTGAAAAATCCAAATCAGATGGTATCTTATAACATCTGCTAAGCGGAGAGATGGCTGAGTGGCCGAAAGCACAGGTTTGCTAAACCTGCGAGGGGGAAACCTCTCCGAGGGTTCGAATCCCTCTCTCTCCGCCATTTTATTGTTCCGGCATAGCTCAGCGGT
>JAZQTR010000107.1:0-4069 GCA_045630865.1 Victivallaceae bacterium | reverse complement strand
GGGGAAAACTTCTTTTCACGTGAAAAGAAGTTTTCCCCTTCCCCCCGTTTCCACTCACCTTACAAAATGCGCTTACTTTTTGACCCGGATGGTGGCGGCTCTGCCGTGGGCTGCGAGCATTTCCATATTGCCGAAGCGTTCAATTATTTCTGCTTCGCGGCGAAGTGCGGCTTCGGAGTATTTTACGATACTGGTGCGGCGGATGAAACTTGAGGTCTCAAGTCCGTTGAAGCTGTGTGCGCTGGAGGCAGTGGGCAGGACGTGTGACGGACCGGCGCAGAAATCACCGGCTGATTCCGGAGTCCACGCGCCGAGGAACATGGCTCCTGCAGAGCGGATCTTCTTCGCCCATTTTGCCGGAGTCGCTGTCTGGATTTCAAGGTGTTCCGGAGCATAGTTTCCGGCAAGTTCGCAGGCGTCATCCATATTTTTGACACAGATGAGGAAAACTCCGTTCGCAAGAACTTTATCGACGATCTGTTCGCGCGGAAGAGTTGCTTTCTGGCGCAGAACTTCTGCTTCCACTTTATCCATCATCTCTCTGTCATCTGTAACCATGACTGCCTGTTCGAGTCCGCTGCCGTGTTCAGCCTGACTGAGCAGGTCGGCGGCAACGAAGGCCGGATCGGCATCTTTATCAGCGACAACGAGGATTTCCGACGGACCGGCGACGAGGTCGATGGCGACTTCACCGTAGAGCAGCTTTTTGGCAGCGGTCACATAGGCGTTTCCGGGACCGACGATTTTTTCGACTTTGCCGACGCTTTCAGTACCGATACCCATTGCGGCTACGGCATAAGCTCCGCCGAGGCGGTAGACGGTTTTGACACCGACAAGCTTCATGGCGTAGAGCGTTGCCGGGTGCATTCCCCCGGGAGGAGTGCAGCCGACGATCTCTTTCACTCCGGCAGCGGCGGCGATACCCGCGGTATGCAGAACGGTGGAGACCAGCGGAGCAGTTCCGCCGGGTACATAGACACCGACTCTATCCATCGGGGTAAACTTCTCGCCGACGACGACTCCGGGACGGGGAGATGCTGTCCACGAAACCGGTTTGGTCGCCTTGGCAAAGACTTTGATCTGCTCAAACGCCTGACGGATGGCACGCTTATCAGCCGCCGGAAGTTTGCGGCAAGCGTCATCGATTTCAGCTTTGGAAACGATGATATTTTCTTTATTCAGGTCGATTTTATCAAACTGCCCGGCAAATTTAAAAAGGGCGGCATCTCCCTCTTTTCTCACGGCGTCGATGATTCCGGCAGCGGCTTTTTCGGCCTCCGGAGGGAAGGGAGCGCGGTTATAAAGAGCCTGAAGTTCTTCTGCGAACCCGGGCTGATCAAAATAGAGTTTTTTCATAATTGTTATCTCCTGCAAAAATACTTTACTACAATATACACGCAAAGCACTCAAAGTGCAAGGCTTCCGGTCTGTTTTGAGCAGCCATTCTGCGCCACTGTGGGGTCGAGCCGGACTTCAAGACAGTTTACAAGCGGATCATCCTGCAGTGATATTCTGAATCCGAAGAGACGCTTGCCGTCTTTATCCTTGAGTTCACCAAAACTGTAGAGAAAAGGTTTGCCATCCCATGAACTGCACGGAACTCCGCCCAGAAACTCAAGATCGCGCGGCAGACCGCCCCAGCTCCAGCGGTGCTCCATAATGTCGTAGGATATCTCTGCCATTTTGCGGTGATCCTGAAGCATGATACAGCGTTGTAAAAACCTGCGCCAATCCAGTTTTATAAAATCGTAAATCAGAAATACACTGCGCTTGTCTTTGGAAGGTAATTTTGCGCAAAGCTCTTTACCGGAAAGATCTGTATCAGAAATGACCATATCTGCAACCAACTGCTGATCCTTGAGAAAAGCGAGCTGATTCGCCAACAGATAAACCCTGAGCTGCCTGAAAAAGCACCAGGGCAGCCAGTCTAATGTCGGATAGACTTTTATATCGTCTCTTCCCAGAGTCTGGAGATACCCGCCCAAACTGTCAAACACAGCTGCTTCGGTGGCTATGCAGTGAAGAAAAATCTTTTTCCAGTCCGGGGCATCGCCTGTAATGGCAAAATACTCCTCTCTGCCCCACGCGGTGGTTCCGAGCGTGGAGGCAATCGAGTGCAGACGCTTTTTTTCAAAGCCGGCTCCCATTATGTTCAGCAGGACATCAGGAGTCTCGAGAGCGATACCGCGCAGTTTGACCATTCCTGCGTGGGCAGATTTCACTCTTGCCAGATCTTCCGGATAACTGCGGATGGTCATATCAAGATAGCTGAAACTTTCAAGCAGTTCTTTTGCGCCTGATATTTCGAAATAAAGTAAATCGTTTTCGTCGAAGACTCTGCCGATGGATTTCACATCCAGTTTCAGAAAATTCTCCAACGCAGAGATGAACGCGGAGTTCTTTTTGCGGTATTTTTCCAGCTCGGCGCACAACTTGTGTTCCGGCAGAGTGATGTCAAAAGATGTATTTTCCGGAGCAAATTTCAGCACCGATTTCAACGGTTCAGCTGTGGTCTGGAAACCGGCTGCAAGTTTCTGACGGACTGCTTCACAATGGCAGAGATTCCCGGTCGTCTTGGACAAACGGCACTGTGCGGCGTCTACGTGAACAGCGAGCAGCATCTCCGCTGCCCAGAGCAACGCCATAAGGACAACGAGGAGCAGTCCGGGGATATACGCCCGTTTTCTGATTTTCCGGCGGTTGCCGGAAAGGATGAATCCGGCAACGGTCAGCAGATATACGCCGATCAGGTTGAAGTCGAACACCGGATAGCAACAGAAAAATCCGAAAGCCAAAACGATCAAAAGGCCGTACCGGCAGAATTTTCTCTTTTTCACAAAAAGACGGAAAAACGCCGGAATAAAACGGCAGACTCCGGACAGCAGCAAAAACAGCTGGGCAAAAATCATTGCCATCATCACATAAAACCATATCCCGCCGGAAGAAAAAACCGGTATGGATAAAAAAACAAGCAGCGTGGCAGAATAAAGTGCCAACAGTATATCACCGGCGCCGCGGATACCTGCTGAACGCGGAGACCCCATAAGCGTATGTCTGAAAAAACGGCGCAATCTGCTGAAACGGCTGCCGGATCTGTTCTTCATATCCATTCCTTTCTTTATGTATTGTGATAAAATACACCTTTTTCAGACTTTTTCAATTATACGCACTTGGAATCCGGAAAAAACACCATATATTGAAAAACAGAAAGGCTCTCTGAAGAGATCTGTTTCCCATCCCCCCCGAAAAGCAGACTCTCAGGGAGCCTTTCATTTTGCCTCAAAAGAGTTTCCGCAACAAAAAAAGCAGCATCTGAAAAACAAATGCTGCCTTGTATGCGATACTGCGGGACACAGGTGTTTTTCACAGATCACTTTTTGCCGAAGGTGAGCTTTTCTCCATCGGAATCAATGAGAAGAGTTGAATTTTCCGGATACTCACCCTGCAGTATCAATCTCGACACCGGAGTTTCTATCAGACGGATGATCGCCCGTTTCAGCGGTCTTGCTCCGAACGCCGGATCGTAACCGGAGTCGGCGATGAACTCCTTTGCCTTGTCAGAAACTTCGAGCCGGATACCCTGCTCCGCCAGACGGCTGCGGAAAAGTTCAAGCTGGATATCCACGATGCCCCGGATGTTTTCTTTGCTCAACTTGTGGAAGATGAGCGTTTCATCGACCCGGTTGAGAAACTCCGGACGGAAATAGCGGTGAAGCTCTTTCAACAACTCATCCTTGAGTCCGGACGCCTCTCCGGAGGCATTCAGGATCATCTCACTGCCGATATTGCTGGTCATGATGATGATGGTGTTTTTGAAGTTGACGTGACGTCCCTGGGAGTCAGTCACAACGCCATCCTCAAGCACCTGAAGCAGAATATTGAACACATCCGGATGAGCCTTTTCTATCTCATCGAAGAGGATGACGCTGTACGGCTTGCGGCGCACCGCTTCTGTGAGCTGACCGCCCTCCTCGTAACCGACGTATCCCGGAGGCGCACCGATGAGGCGTGAAACGCTGAATTTTTCCATATACTCCGACATATCGATCCTCACCATCGCCCGCTCATC
>JAZQTR010000106.1:0-1613 GCA_045630865.1 Victivallaceae bacterium | reverse complement strand
CCCTGCGGTCCGGATACCGAAATGTTCTACTGGACAGGAACTGAACCCGCCCCCGAAGTCTTCGCCCCCTCCAACAAACTCTGGGTCGAAATCTGGGACGACGTCTTCATGCAGTACAACAAGACCGCTGACGGCTCCTTCGAGCCGCTCTCACAGCGCAACGTCGATACCGGCATGGGACTTGAGCGCGTGACCGCCGTCCTGCAGGGCAAGGCAAGCTGCTACGAAACTGAGATCTTCGCTCCGCTCTTCGCCGCCCTCGATGAGGTTCGCGGAGTCGAGAACGCCGAGCGCACCTCCAGTGACCGCATCATCGCCGACCACCTGAGAGCCGCAACTTTCATCCTTGCCGACGGAATCACCCCGGGACGCGTCGATCAGCCCTACGTTCTGCGCCGTCTCATCCGCCGCGCCATCCGCGAAGGACGCAAGTTGGGTATCGTCGGCAAGCTCTTCACCTCGAAGATCGCCGAAGCCGTCATTCAGGAGTTCGGTGAGTTCTATCCGGAACTGGTCGAAAAACAGGATGTCATCAAAGCTGAACTCGACCGCGAAGAAAAGCAGTTCGGCGTCACTCTTGAAAACGGAATCAAAGAGTTCCAGAAGCTGGTCGACAGAGTTCCCGCATTCGTCGAGAAAAAAGTCATCTCCGGCAAGAACGCCTTCAACCTTTACGAAACTTACGGTTTCCCCATCGAGCTGACCTGCGAAATGGCGACCGAGCAGGGCTTTGAGGTCGACCTCAAGGGCTTTGACGAGGCGTTCAAGAAGCACCAGGAGCAGTCCCGCGCCGGAGCCGAGCAGAAATTCAAGGGCGGCCTCGCCGATGATTCCGTCGGAACCGCCAGACTCCACACCGCAACCCACCTGCTGCAGGCGGCTCTGCGCAAAGTCCTCGGAACCCACGTTGAGCAGCGCGGCTCCAACATCACCAGCGAGCGTCTGCGTTTCGACTTCTCCCATCCGGATAAAGTCACTCCCGAGCAGCTCAAAGAGGTCGAAGCTCTGGTCAACGAAGCGATCAAGCGCGACATCGAAGTGGTCTGCGAAGAGCTGCCCATCGCCGAAGCGCGCGCCAGAGGAGCCATGGGTCTCTTCGGCGACAAGTACGACGATATCGTGAAACTCTACACCATGGGCGACGTCAGCTGCGAGATCTGCGGTGGTCCCCACGCCGGACGCACCAGCGAGCTTGAGAGCTTCAAGATCCTCAAGGAGGAAAGCTCCAGCCGCGGTGTCCGCCGTATCAAAGCGGTGATCGGGGCGAAGTAATTTTTCCGGAGCAATGGAACTATGAAAGACACAGATCTTCTTATTTCCAACCGTGGCGGCAGTTACACCGTCACGGTTTCCGGCAGAGCCAACTTCGAGTACGCCGTGCCGCTGCGCGACCTTGCCCGCAGTACCGCTGACTTCGACGCATTCCAGTTGGATATGAAAAGCTGTACCGCTATGGACAGCACCTTTATGGGTGTCCTCACCATGCTGGCGATGAAGGGCAGAAAGTGCGGCGTCACCATAAAGATATTCAACGCAAACGACACTCTCAAAAAGCTGCTGCGCGACCTCGGTATCGCCAAACTTTTCGAGTTCTGCGACGGAGATGTTTCCGG